>DATKTJ010000064.1:0-39091 GCA_035531235.1 Halothiobacillus sp.
CCCGCCTGAAGATGAACCGGCTCGATCCGGCTGACCGCCACCCAATCGGGCCGGGCTGTCAGCGTTTGTGCCAGTTCCGGATCGATGGCCAGATCGGCGTGAAGCGCCTCGATCGCAGCCGCCTCGGCAGGAGACGCGAGCACACGGCGGCGGGCACTGTGCTCAAGATCGTCGGCACAGGCACCGGTCGGCTCGGCGGGCAGAGCTTGGCGGCGTCGGTTCAAGGCCGCTGCGAGCGGCCGCAGCACCGTTTCTTCACCATCAAACGGGGGCCATTGCCAGACGGTGTCTGTCGATACGAACGCGCCAGCGGGATGACGGCCCGAGGATTTTTCCGTCTCGGTTTCTGCGGGCCGTAGTCCAAAGATTGTGAGGGTCAGATCATGCGGGTCAGCGGCCGTCGGCGCGGGTGCGTTCCGACTCATGCCAAGGGCACCGACGGCGGCAAGGGCACGGGCTGCACCGAATCCAGATGATTCTGCAATCCGATCACCCGGGGGCGCTGTGCGACCGAATCACGCCAGCGCAAACTCAACAGACAGGCGTATTCGGTATCGACCTGGGTAATCGAGCGCAGGGGCGCATCGGTGGCCCAAACGAGGGCGGCGCGCATGACCACCGCATGGCCGATCACCAGCACCCGCTGTCCGGTAAGTCTATCGGCCCACCGGCCAAGCGCGCCAGACACGCGATTGAAAAACGCGGTCATGTCTTCCGCGCCCTCGGGACGACCATCCACCGGGTCAGCCCGAAAGGCCCGATACTGTTCCGGGTAGACATGGGGCACTTCGGCATGCGCCAGCCCTTCCCACACGCCGAACCCGATTTCGCGCAGGTTCGGCTCGATGTGCAACGGGAGTTTTCTTGCCGCCGCCAAGTCCTCGGCAAAGGCCCGGCAGCGTGACAAGGGGGAGGATATGATGGCGGTCCAGTCATCCTGACCCGCCTGCCGACAGTGTTCAACGCGATCCCGCATCTGCACCCACCCCAGATCGCTGAGTGGATCGTCGATCCGATCACCCCGATAGAGGCGACCGCCCAAGGGCTCGCCATGCCGCATCAGATCGAAATGGGTGATGCCGCTCGGCTGCCCCGTAGAAATCGTTTCACTCACCGAATCCAGCCTGACAAGGTAATCAGCGCCACGCCGCCCAGTCCCAGCATCAACGCGCGCAATACCATCGCCGAGGCATCCTTGTACCAGCGCGACTGGTCCATGAGACAGGGCTGTGCATCGGCACAGTCATCTTCGCGCTCCAGCTCCAGCGAAGCATGCCCGACCCGCCCGATCAAATGCTGGTTCCGCTCGGACATGGTGCTAGTGCTGAGACCGGTACCACCATTGATCCAAGCCGACCAGCCCCGGTTGAACCCCCCGGCAAGCAGCAGCAACAGGGCATAAACCCGGGCGGCGGGCCAGTCGAGCCAACCCTGGATACGTACAAACTCGTCCGCCACCGAAACCGGCGGCTCGACCGCAATCGTCTCTTCGGCATTCGAAGCGGCGGCAGCGGGCTGATCGGTCAGTGTGTCGTCGACCACCAGGACGCCCTCTTCCCCCTGTTCCTCGGCCGATTCGACCGAGGCCTGCGGCTGGGCCAGCCAGTCCGTGAGGCGATAGAGCAATGCACCGGCGGGGCCGGCGACCACGAACCAGAACAGCACCGCAAACCACTCATGGAAACCCAGCACGATGATGCGTTCCGCCAGCTGCTGCGGGCGTGCCGTGGAGGGATCAAGCGTCGTACCCGCAGTCAAATCCTCGCGCTCCTGTAAAGACTGCGCATCGTCCCCGGAATGGCAGGCATCGGCCAACGCCTGCGCCCGAACATGCGCCTGACGCGGTGCAAGCACAATCACCAGCAGCACCAGGGAGAACACGATATACAGGATGACACTCCAGAACCCTGCCCCGATCGTGGCCACAAACCACCAGACGAACGCCGGCAGAACAAGCCATAACACGATGGCTGAAGCCTTTTGCCCGATCACGTCAGCCAGCGATTGATACACGCGGGTAAAGGCCCGTTCTGTCCGACGGTCGGCCCGCCAACACACCAATTGGCTCCAGAACCGTTCGAGGGCCAATACCAGTAGCAATATGATGAGTTTCATGGTGTCTTGTCCCTGTTTTGATGGTTTGTCCTGCACAGCCTAAACCGCATTATAGGTTTTTGTTGCCGTGCCCTGCAGTATGCGGACAAAAAATGACCCGCAGATAACTAACCGGGCACGCCCCGCCTGCGCGCTGCGCAGACCGGATGATAGACAATCTTAAGCCAGACTCAGCCCCGAAGGCAGATGATTGGCCAGTCGCCCCCAGTCGAACGCCGGGCCGGGATCGGTCTTGCGGCCTGGCGCAATGGCGCAATGGCCCCGCACGTCCCGAAGACTGGGATAACGCTGCTTCAATGCGACCAGAACGTTCGCCAACTGCTCGTATTGAACAGAGGTGTACGACGCCGTATCGGTTCCTTCCAACTCGATGCCGATGGAGAAATCGTTGCAGCGGGTACGGTCGCCGAAGAGGGACTCCCCCGCATGCCACGCGCGGCGCGTAAAAGGCACGTACTGAACCATACCGCCATCGCGGCGAATCAGCAGATGGGCCGACACCTTGAGCGCAGCGATCGTTTCGAAATACGGATGCGCAGTCGGGTCGAGTTGGCCGAGAAAGAGTTGCTCGATCGCCGGGCCGCCAAACTCACCCGGCGGCAACGATATATTGTGGATCACCACCAGGGTGATCGCCATATCCGGCGGACGATCATCACAGTGGGGGCTATAGACGAATCGCACGCCACTCAGGGTTTCGGTTTTAGGATCAACAATCATGATGTGCAGGCAGCGCCCCTCCCTAGGTCGGACGAGAGAACGACACACCGCACCGCGTGGGGGTCGCCTTTCGTGTGCGGAAAAATTACCCCCGACCTTCGACCGGGTCAAGCGGTAGATGCCAGAAGCGGAAATCACGCCCCGTATCGGATTCCTGAGCGCAGGGCTTGCCAAAACGACGGGCCCGGCGTATCGTCACTCTCAACATCCATACCGGTCGGTATCTTTAGAACCATGAGTCAGTCCACAACCCAGCACCACCACGATCCCATCACGGATCAGAACCGGGAAAAAATCCTGCAGGCAGCGGCCAGCGAGATTCATCGCTGCGGCTTCCAGGCAGCGAGCATCGCAAACATCCTGGCGGACACGGGACTGACCAAGGGCGCGCTGTATCACCACTTTCCCTCCAAACAACAGTTGGGGTTGGCCGTGGTGGACGAGGTCATCCATGCCAGTCTCGAACAACGCATGTTCGCGCCACTGCGCACTGCCGACAACCCCGTGGATACCCTGCTCGATTACATGCAGTTTCGCGGGGAGGCCATGACGGACGAGGCCATCAAGCTGGGTTGCCCGCTCAACAATCTGACGCAGGAAATGAGTCCGCTGGACGACGACTTCAAGGGACATCTCAACCAGATTCTGCAAATGTGGCAATCCGTGATTGAACAGGCGTTGATCAAGGGCCAGGCGCAGGGTCAGATCCGCCCGGATGTCGACTGCAGTGCGGCGGCCCTGTTCATTGTCTCGGCGTGGGAAGGCTGCTGGGGCATGGCCAAGAACCGGCAATCGGTGGAAGTCTTTCAGCTTTGTCTTTCCCAATTGCGAAATTATGTGCTGAATCTGGGACCAGGCCACGCCTAGTCGCCCTTTCGGCACCCACGAACCTGGTCAAATCGCGCCTGTGGCAGCGATTTTTTTGGGAAAAGAGACATACCGAATGGTCGGTATGTCTGGTTTTAAGTGTGTTATGCAGGTTAAAAAACAGGAGAATCGTCATGACTTTGATTTCAACCGTCACCCCCGAGCAAGCCACCGGCTCCGTCGCCGAAACCTACCGTCAGATCAAGGAATCATTCGGCTGGATTCCCAACACTTTTCAAATGGCCAGTGTCAGCCCCACACAACTCGAAATGACCTGGCAGTCCGTGAATTACTACTTCAAGCACCCCTCGCTCAGCGCCGGGCTGCTCGCCACCACGCGCATGCTGGTGTCCGACGTACACGATTGCGCCTATTGCGTGGACTTCAACGCAGCCATGCTCATCAACCGCTGCGATCAGACTGCCGAACAGGTAGCAGCCACCCGGCTGGATCCCAAGCAAGCCCCGCTGGAGCCCAAGGACAAGGCCATGCTGCTGTTCGCGCTGAAGGCGGTAGATACGCCACACGACATCGCCGCCAGCGATCTGGATGCCTTGCGCGCGCTGGGTTGGACAGATCGCGATATGTTTGACGCAGTGGCGCATGCGGCGCGCAATGTTGCCGCCGACATCCTGTTCAACACGTTCAAGATCGAGCGTGACTTTTGATCTAAGCTAGGTTTCAGTGTGGGCGGGGATGTACCGTGCCGCCAAACCTGCCATCAAAAACGCCAGTGTCCGCAGCTGGCGTTTTTCAACTGATTCTTTCCCACGACCAATACTGCACGACTCAAAGGGAGTCCCTTGATGAATCTCCTCCCCGTTTACGCCATGGTGATTGCCGCCACCTTCTTTGCAGGGGCCAATTTTGTATTGGCGGGCATGATTTTGCCGGAGATTTCAACGGCCTGGGCTGCCGCGCTTCGCTTTCTGCTGGGCACCCTATTCCTGCTGCCGATCATCCTGTGGCAACGCGCGCCGGTCATCCAGCTGATTCGCCGGAACTGGCTGGCCTATCTCATTCTCGGCGGGGTCGGGATCACGGGGTTCAACCTGCTGTTTTTCGATGCCATGAACACCACCACCGCCGACAATGCCGCGCTGATCATGGCGACCAATCCGCTGATCACGACCATATTGGCAGCCCTGATCCTGCGCGAGCGGGCCACCATCCAGCAACTCATTGCCCTGCCCATCGCCCTGTTCGGCGTCATGGTGGTGATTACCGAGGGCGACCTGAGCCACCTGCTGACGCTCCATGTGGTCGTAGGCGATTGGCTGATGCTGGGTGCGGACATCGCCTGGGCGCTGTACAACGTCCTGAGCCGCAGACTCATGCCCAAGGAGAGTTCAGCCATCGTCAATACCACGCTTGTCATGGGCGCCGGCGCGCTGATCCTGACCAGCGGCGCCTTTTTGCATGGCGGTCCGATCCAGATGCCCAGTGCCATGGCCGCCATGGCGCTGGCCCTCATGGTCGTGGGCGGCACCGTTGCCTTTTATCTGTTCTGGAATATCGGCATCCAGCGCCTGGGTTCTGGACGCACCGCCATCTTCATGAATCTGGTGCCCGTGTTTGCCATGCTCACCGGCATCGCCCTGGGCACCCTGCCGACAGCGGCCCAACTGGTGGGCGGGGCCATCGTGCTCGGCGGTCTGAGCATCACCATGATTCCGAACCGGAAAAACAATCGGCCAGCGCAGGACGCCAGCCGAGACAATATCCCTGCGGAACTGGAGCCTGGGGATTAGGTCACCCACCCGACTCAGCCGACCGCCGCCACCCGAGGCTCATCTGCTGCGACCGGCCGAACCAACGGCGGGTGCATCGGATCGTAATCGTCCGGCAGATGCCCTTCGGCAATCCGTTTCGAGCGCGTGACGAGAAAATCGACCAGATGATTGCGCAGCGGGTAAAAATCCGGCTCGTGGTGGATGATGGCGCGCATGCGCGGCCGGGCCAGGGGGTTCTCCACAATCTCGGCAATCTTGGCCTGCGGGCCGTTCGACATCAGCACGATCTTGTCGGCGAGCAAGATGGCCTCGTCGACATCATGCGTAATCATGAACACCGTCTGCTGTGTTGCCGAACAGATCCGCACCAGTTCATCCTGAATCACCCCGCGGGTCAGGGCATCCAGGGCGCCAAAGGGCTCGTCCATCAACAGCATTTTCGGCTCGATGGCAAAGGCCCGCGCGATACCCACCCGTTGCTTCATCCCGCCGGACAGCTGATGCGGTTTCTTGTTCAGCGCATGTCCGAGTCCCACGAGCTCAAGATACTTGCTGCACTGGGCATGCACCCGTTCGCGCGACCATTCTGGCCAGCGCGACGTCACGGCAAACGCCACATTCTGGTTCACGGTGAGCCAGGGCATCAGGGCATGGCTCTGAAACACCACGCCGCGATCCAGACTCGGCCCGGACACTTCGCGCCCGTTCATGAACACATTGCCCGCCGAGGCGGAATCCAGCCCGGCCAGTACATTGAGGATCGTCGATTTGCCGCAGCCCGAATGGCCGATGATGCAGACGAACTCGCCTTTCTCGAATCCGAAATGGATGTCTTCGAACACGGTGACGCCCGCGCCGCCCTCGACCCCCGGGAATACTTTTTTCAGTCCTTCGACTTTAAGGAATGGCTGGCTCATTCAATCACTCCTGATAGGTCACAAGTTTGGCGACGACGCCAAGAATCATATCGAGCAGCATGCCCACCGCCCCGATCACGAAAATGGCGAAAATCACGTTGGATAGATCCAGGTTATTCCACGCGTTCCACACGTAATAACCGATCCCGGTGCCGCCGACCAGCATCTCGGCCGCCACGATCACGAGCCAGGCGATGCCCATGGAAATCCGCATCCCTGTAAGAATCGTGGGCGCGGCTGCAGGCAAAATGACCCGGAATGCCGTGCGGATCGGGTTGACCTCAAGCGTCCGCGCCACGTTCAGCCAGTCCTGCCGGACCGAAGATACGCCATGCGCGGTGTTGATCAGAATCGGCCAGATCGAACTGATGAAGATCACGAAAATCGACGAGAACGAGGCATCCTTGATCGTGTATAGGGCCAGCGGCATCCAGGCCAGTGGGGAAATCGGCTTCATGATCTGGATGTACGGGTTTAGCGCCTTGCGCATCAGCGGCGACATGCCGATGACAAAGCCCAACGGCACACCGATCAGAATCGCCAAGAAAAAGCCGATCAGCACCCGCCCCAGCGAATATCCCAGCTGCAGCCCAACCCCCTTGTCGTTCGGGCCGTTGTTGTAAAACGGATTGGAGAGATTGGTCACGGCGGTATGCCAGACCATCCCCGGCGAGGGAATGCCGGACTTGGCCGGCGTTGCCCCGCCCATCAGCGCGGCATATGCCGGATCGGCATAGGCCTTTTTCGCCTCGTCCGGCAGGGTCCCCAGATGCCAGAGTCCGATGAACGCAACCAGAAAGATCAGGGAAACGATCACGGCGCGCACGTTGAGCGAGAGCGGCATGTCAGGTTCTCCGGATAGCGAAGGACTCGAGGTACTCGGTCGGCTTCGACGGATCGAAGGTCTTGCCCATGATCACGTCTTTCTTGTAGTTCGTTGCCGGCGCCTGATAGCCCAATTCGGCCATCTTCTTGCGCGCATCGGTCGCCAGGAAGACCTGCTCCGCAATCGCCGTATAGTCGATGTCCTGCTTCACATAACCCCAGCGCTTCATCTGGGTCAGCATCCACACCGCCATGGAATCCCAGGGGAAGGGATCGAAGTTGATGCGGTTCGGATCGTCCTTGACGTTCCCCAGACCGTCGGCATATTTGCCGAGCAGCACCTGATCCAGAATGATCTTGGGCTGGTTGAGATACTTGGGCCCGCCAATGGCTTCCGCCACAGTGGGCCGATTCTTCATGTCCGAACAGTACATCGTCGAATTGAGGATGGACCGGAACAGCGCGGCAAATGTATTGGGGTTTTCCTTCGCAAATTTCTGCGAGACGGCCAGCGAGCAGCAGGGATGGTTGTTCCAGATCTCGCTCGTGAGCATGTGAATGAAACCGACGCCGTGGTACACCGCCAGCTGGTTAAACGGTTCGGCCACGATAAAGCCGTCGATGCTCTCGGCACGCAGGTTGGCCACCATGTCCGGCGGCGCCATGACCCGCAGTTTCACATCCTTGTCGGGATCGAGGCCATTCTCGGCCAGGTAGTACCGCAACAGGAAGTTGTGCATGGAATAATCGAAGGGAATGGCAAAGGTCATGCCCTTCCACTGCTTCGGATCGCGCTTGTCCTTGTGCTTCACATGCAGGGTGATGGCATTGCCGTTAATGTTCTCGATCGCCGGCATCATCATCGGGCTGGCATCCGAACCCGCACCCATCGTGATCGACAGCGGCATGGGCGCCAGCATGTGCGCGGCATCGAATTCGCCGGAAAGGGTCTTGTCCCGAACCACGGCCCAACCCGCCGTTTTTTGCAGGGTGACCTTCAGGCCCTGCTTTTCATAGAAACCCAGCGGATCGGCAGCCAGCAGCGGGGTGGCACAGGTTATCGGCAAAAAACCGACATTCAAGTGAGACTTCTCCAATTTCCCCGCGCCCTCGGCGGCCAATGCCTGCGCGGAACCCAGCGGGAAGATCGACGACAGCGCCGCCATGGCCGTTCCGGCCCCTACCGCCTTGATAAAGGCGCGGCGGGTTTCGTCATGCGGGAAGATGGCTCGGACCAGGGTGGATTCGATCACCCGATTGAGCGCCGCCTCTTCATCCCGGGGATCATTCTGCGCCGCCTGCTTCGCATCGTGTTCGGCCTGGTTGGTGTGCTGGCCGCAGGAACATCCGCCCTTCAGCCGGATGGAGGAATCGAATGGATTGTTGAAAGCGGACATTGGCGATCTCCCGAGTAATAAGAATCTGTACATGAGGGATAACGCAAGCCCCATGCCAAACAATCACCGGATGAACTCCGCCCCGAAAAGGATCACTTGAAGGCAGCGCAAAGCGTATCCCATCAACGCTACGCACCAATTTAGAGCGCATAGGAAACCTACATGATGGAAATGAGTGCGCCCGCGCGGAGACATTGGCACCATTTGCAGCACCGCACATTGTCGAACAATGTTCTACAAAGCGTTGGGGCGTTTGGCCTGCATCTTGCGTTGTCTGTTCCATCTATATTTAGTGAGCGAACCAACATGACCCTGACCGCACTCAAACCCGTCGACTCCTCGACTGCCGATATCGAGGATGTCGAACTCCTCATCATTTATGAGGCCTCGCGGCTGATGACGCATGTCGGCACACCCGACGAGGCCATCAATGGCATCCTGCGCCTGATGTCCCAGATGATCGGCTTGAACCGCGGGCGTGTGGCGCTCAAGGATACCGATGCCGATACCATGAGCATCCGCTACGCCTATGGCCTCACGCCCCCCGAACGCGCGCGTGGACAATATGTGATCGGTGAAGGCATTACCGGGCGCGTGATGCAGACCAGACAGGTCGCGGTGATCCAGAACATCGACGACGAACCCTATTACCTGACGCGTGCCGTGGAGCGCCGAACCCTACCCCAGGAAACGGTCGCCTTTCTGGCCGTGCCCATCATGTACAACGACACACCACTCGGGGTGCTGGGCGCGCATCGGTTGCGCGGGCGCAAGCGGCCCTTCAGTCGGGACATCACCCTGCTCCAGGTATTGGCGACCCTGATCGCCCAGATCCTGAGCCTGAATCGGCTCATTGCGGAAAAAACCGCCCTGCTGGCCGACGAGAATCGTGCCCTGAAACAGGCACTGGATCAGAAGACCGAAGGCACCCACGGCATCCTGGGCGAGAGCCCGGCCTTGCGTCATGCGTTGCGCCAGGCCCTGCACGTCTCCCCGACCCAGGCGACTGTCCTGTTGGCCGGCGAATCCGGCACCGGCAAGGAACGCTTCGCGCGGATGGTGCATATCACCAGCCAGCGGCAGGATGGCCCCTTCATGGCCATCAACTGCGCCGCCATTCCGGAAGCCTTGCTGGAATCCGAACTCTTCGGCCATGAAAAAGGCGCGTTTACCGGTGCGGTGGTCAAGAAACTGGGGATTGTGGAGTTGGCGCACAACGGCACGCTGTTCCTCGACGAAATCGGCGATCTGGCGCTGGATCTGCAATCCAAACTCCTGCACGTGCTGGAGAAGCAGGCCATCAAGCGCGTGGGCGGCACCCAGGACATCCCGGTGAATGTGCGCATCATTGCTGCCACCCACAAGAATCTTCAAAAGGCAGTGAATGAGGGACGATTCCGCATCGACCTGTTCTATCGACTGAATGTGTTCCCCATCCACCTGCCGCCCCTGCGGGAGCGGGCGGGCGACGTGCGGCACCTGGCACGCCATTTCCTCCAGACGGCCAACCACGAATTCGACCGCAATACGGTTTTCGGCGCGGGCGTCCTGGAACGGCTGGAAGGCTACAACTGGCCCGGTAATATTCGTCAACTGGAGAACGTCATCAAGCGGGCGGTACTTGTCGCCCAGAATCGTGAAATCACGATGGATGATGTGATCCTGATTCTTCAGCACGAAGGGCATATCGGCGAACATCTGGAAGCAGGCACCCATCAACCGGTCGCGCCTGCCGCCCCGGTTGCGGCATCCGCGCCGATCGATACCCGCCCCAGCATCGCTCAACGCGGCTATGGCTGGGTACGGGCCGACGAAACACAAAGTCTGCTGGACGCCCTGCGCCTGACCGGCGGCAACAAAACCCGGGCCGCCATGACGCTGGGCATGACCCCGCGCCAGTTCCGTTATCGACTCGAACGGCTGGGGCTGCTGGATGATCTTGACCGGCACCCCAGAAACGCCCCCAGTTTAAGGTAGCGTCCGTCAGAAGGAAGGAGACGGACAGTGAAGCAGTCTCGATTCAGCGAGGAGCGGATCGCCGACATGTTGAAAAAGCAGGAATCTGGCCAGCCGTCAGTCGTGGTTTGTCGTAAACACGGCGTCAGCAGGACTGACGTTCTACAAAGCCAAGTATGGCGGCATGAATGACAACAGCACTGAATATTTACCTCAATGGCCATTCTGGGCTGGTGCCAAACGACAGGGAAGGGAAATTTGGACTCAAGTCACTCGGGCATAGAGCGATAGAATCTTGTCGTCAAAGCTGGTTCAGCGAGGCTGGAGCCAGGTGATCAACTGAGGCTCGAATGAGCCTTGGCGGTCACGGGGAATTTCAATCAGCAATAAACCAAACTCGCCTTTGAGCATTGTCTGGCTCTTGCCGTTACGGGTGCTGCCCGTTGGGCTCGCCATTGCCCGGTGCTTGTATGACCCAAGTGTTCGGCGATCTCGGCTTCCCACGCATGCTCAACCAAAATCCGGGTGAACTGCTTGAGCCCCCGTTCCCGCCAATCAGGGCTTAAGGCTTATGGTAGGCTGGTTACCAGCTCTTCGGGTACATCGTGCTTTGCGGTCATTTCCATCGCTCCAGGCAATGGAGCGGTTTTCTGCACTGAAACCGCATAAACAAAAAACTTATACCCTCTGAAACCGTTGGCCAGAGAGCATCTACCATCTACGTGTTGACAAAGGCTTCTTTGACTTCATTAATGATGTTGTGATTCACCTTGCTGTTGTCCACAACGCAGGCCAGATTGCCCCAACCATAAGCAGAGTACGTAGGTCCATGCACGGCCCAGCCATTGACGGTGTTCCATTGCCTTGACGTGGTGAACTTGGCGAACTGGTCGACCAGGCCTTGCAGCATGCGCATGTAGTCGTTGGCAAAGCGAGACAGGCGCTTGGCTTCATCAAGCGGCAATTCGCCGTGGATGGCCATGGGCTCAGGATTCAGCCCTTCACTGAAAATGACCACGGCTATGACGCCATCGATGTTCTTCATTTGATTGATCATGTGCCCGCCTCAGCCTGCAAGGGCCTGAAAGGCCTTGTCGTAATCAGCGCCTTTGTTGATAAGAACGATTGCCTGATTTCCCCGGCCAACCACCGACACATCGACGCAGACGAAGGTGAATCCTTCGACGGGATGGAATCCCTTGAGCTCGCTGGACTTTTCCCAGCCCATCGCCTGCATGTTGCTGATCGCCATATTGGCGACGCAGATGTGTGCAAGCAGATCCAGGGTGGCTTCGTCTAGTTCATGGTTGCCTGGTTTGATATCGGATTCGATGAGATCTCCGGATGGCGAAAACTTGAAACCCGCAATTGCGCCGGGAACTTGGGTCAATTCACTCATTGTGGCCATGATGGTGCTCCTTGGTGGGATGGGTCCGTTCTACGGTTATGGTTTTAGCCTGGCGTCAGATAGTGATCAGGCCTTTTATGATTCAGATGAGATGGTCTTTTGCTTTCTTTGTCTCGTTAAGCATGAAGTGCAAAATATCGTTCACGGAGCCGTCACGGTTATTGAGGATGCAAAAGGAATCCGAAACAACGCATACCGTCTGTTGTGCTCCGTGCACGACCCATCCCTTGGCCGAGTGCAAGCCGCAGCGTTCATTACCCTGCTTATAGGCAGTGAGTGCTTGCAGCATATTGCCCTGCATGCGAACCGATCGCAGATTGGCAACACATAGAGACGATAATTGCTGCGCCTCTTTCTGCGTCAATTTGCCCAGGTATTTTATTACCTCACCCTTGTAGGTGAAACTTCCTGCGGCGATAACCCCCGGCATCTCCACAAGCTTGCCAATGTAGTGCATATCCTATCTCCATAGTGTGAGGAATATCACGCCCAGATACTATACAAAACCATAAATAATCACCTATCAATTATATCAATTCTACTGGCTATTAAGTTTATAAAGATTAAGGCTACGCCCCCCTGAAAAAACTTCCGCACCCCCGCAGCCTGACTGAGCCCATGCACATGCTCGTCGAGATCATGGCTTGTTGAAACCCGCCTACGGCTCGATACCGCCAAAGGCACGCCAATTCCATAAAGCACAAGAAAATCATGCGCAACAATATTTTATCTTTACTTTAAATCCTACACAGGAACCATTTGCGCTGTATCCCACCGTGCAGAGCACGGCGTACAGCTGGTTTACCCTTGCAAACTGAGTATGCAAAGTCCTCTCTGAAAGATGCAGGTAAAACAGGATAGTGAAATACCTGTAAATCAGTGCCAGTTACCCGCCAGAGCAAGAGTGAAGAAAAATCAGAAAATTAGAACTTTAGCAATTTATAATATAAGAAAAACCAATTAAACAATTTCTCGAGCATATTAGATTATTATTAACTTCCAATAAAGTGAATTTCTAATTTTATAAACTACCTATATACCAAATTAAAAATAGCAACGCTCAATATTTTGGTTGACAAATTTACCCTCCCCGTATGTAGAATGGCCCCGTTTTATCGCGTCAAACTTTGGCGTGACTTGGATTATTAATAATAAATGTTGCATTGCTTAATTCGAAAAAATCGAAAAGGAGTCAGGATGGTAAAGCGATTATTAATACCGCCGGCTTTGGCGCTAATAGCGCCATTGACGCCAGCAATGGCCGCGGAGCAGGATCCGTTTAGTTTCAACATGACGCAAGGCGTGACAGCAACCAGTTACGATGCATTCAATCTGCACATGTTGCTGTTCTGGGTTTGTCTGATCATCGGTGTGGTTGTTTTTGCTGCCATGGCCTGGTCGCTCGTGCGGCATCGTCGTTCGCGTGGTGCCGTGGCCGCCAAGTTCCATGAGAGTACCGCGATTGAAATCATCTGGACGCTGGTTCCTGCCCTGATTCTGATCGCCATAGCCATTCCTGCAACCATGGTGCTCGTTGCGGAGAATGCCCAACCTGCCAAGCCGGACGTGATCGTGGATGTGCAGGGTTCACAGTGGAAGTGGCATTACAAATATCCCGATCAGGACATTTCATTCTTCAGCAATCTCGCCACATCCAGCCGTGACGCCAGCCAGCTCGGCGCCAAGGATCAGCCCTCAAGCGCCCCGTACTACCTGCTGAACGTCGATAACCCGATGGTCGTGCCCGTGGGCAAGACCGTGCAGATTCGGGTAACCAGTGACGATGTCATCCACTCCTGGTGGGTGCCGCAGCTGGGTTTCAAGACGGATGCCATCCCAGGCAAGATCAACAATATGACCTTTGTCGTCAGCAAGCCGGGTATGTACCGAGGACAGTGCGCAGAACTGTGTGGCGCCGGGCACGCCTTCATGCCGATCGTGGTCAAGGCGATCATGCCCGCTGCGTTTGCCGATTGGGTACAGAAGGAGAAGGCGGCCGCAGCGGCCACCAAGGCCGACGCTGCCGGTCCTTGGGACATGAAGATTGCGATGGCGCAGGGCGGGAAAGTCTATGGCTCGACGTGTTCCGCCTGTCACCAGGCCAACGGTCAGGGGATCAAGGGAACCTTCCCGGCGCTCGACGGCATGAAGCTTTCTGTTAAAGACCACATCCATATCGTGGTTCACGGCAGCAAAAAGAACCCGGCCATGCAGGCGTATGGCAAGCAGTTGAGCGATCGCGACATTGCCGCTGTCATTACCTATGAACGTAACTCCTGGAATAACCACACCGGGGATCTCATTACCCCGAAAGAAGTGGAGGCAGCACGATGAATCCTACGTCTGAAACTTTAATGCAAAACACGGCTGCTGACGCTTCAATCGGTCAGGTCGGTCATGCCCATGACGATCACGCCCATCATGGGCCGCGCAAGGGCTGGCTGCGCTGGCTGTTGACGGTGAACCACAAAGACGTGGGGACCATGTACCTGGTCCTCAGTCTGGTGGGCCTGATGGTTGGCGGCATCATGGCGCTGTTGATCCGGGCAGAGCTGTTCGAACCGGGCATGCAGCTCATGCAGCCGCAGTTCTTCAACTCGCTGACCACCATGCATGGCCTGACCATGATCTTCCTGGCGATCATGCCGGCTCTGACCGGTCTGGCGAACTGGATGGTGCCGCTCCAGATTGGCGCCGATGACATGTACTGGCCGCGGGTGAACAACTGGGCGTTCTGGGCCATGCCGGTCGCCGCAGTCATTCTTTGGAGCACCTTCTTCATTCCGGGGGGCGCTCCGGCGGGCGGCTGGACTTTCTATCCGCCTTTGTCGACCACCTATGGACCGGAGTCGATTGACTGGATGATTGTCGCCATCCACATCATGGGGGTCTCCTCATTCTTCGGCGCGTTGAACATCATCCTGACCATCCTCAAGCTGCGTACGCCGGGCATGAAGCTGATGGACATGCCGTTGTTCACCTGGTCCTGGCTGATCACGGGCTTCCTGCTGCTTCTGGCCATGCCCACCTTGGCGATTGCCGCCACCATGGTGCTGTCGGATCGTCACTGGGGGACGCACTTCTTCGGTGCTGATGGTAATCCGGTAATGTTCCAGCACATCTTCTGGTTCTTCGGCCATCCCGAGGTGTACATCATGATCCTGCCAGCCTTCGGCGTGATCTCCGAGGTAGTGCCGGCCTTCGCCCGCAAGCCGCTCTTCGGTCGCAGGATGATGATCTATGCAACCGCCGCAATCACGTTCATGTCGACCACTGTCTGGGCGCACCACATGTTTACAGTAGGTCTGCCGGTCTGGGGACAGCTGTTCTTCATGTACTCGACGATGCTGATTTCGATCCCTACGGGCGTCAAAATCTTCAACTGGGTCGCGACCATGTGGCGCGGTTCATTGACCTTCGAAACACCGATGCTCTGGGCGATCGCATTCATTGTCCTGTTTACCATCGGTGGCTTCTCCGGGCTCATGCTGGCTGACGTGCCTGCGGATTACCAATACCAGGACACCTACTTCGTGGTGGCGCACATCCACTACGTACTGGTGAGCGGCGCACTGTTTGGCATCTTTGCTGGCGTGTACTTCTGGTTGCCCAAGTGGTCTGGTCGCATGTACAACGAGCGACTGGCGCAATGGCATTTCTGGCTGTCGGTGATTTCCATGAATATCGCCTTCTTCCCGATGCACTTCGCCGGGTTGGCGGGCATGCCGCGCCGGATTCCGGACTACGCGGTTCAGTTCACCGATTTCAACATGATCTCGACCGTGGGTGCCTTCATTTTCGGTTTCTCCCAGCTGCTGTTCATCTGGATGCTGATCAAGACAGTGCGTAGTGGCCAACCGGCGCTGGCTCGTCCCTGGGATGGTGCGAGAGGGCTGGAATGGGTGATTCCGTCACCGATGCCTTATCACACATTTACCACCCCGCCGACGGATAAGCAGATCCATGATGAAGGCCCGAAGGCCTACGAGTGATGGCTGCTTGGGGAGTTCCGTTGGGACCGGGTGGGGGGTGGTCCGGGCCGAAAGGTCCGGGAGATTGCCGGAGACTCGGGAATGATCTCTCTGGGCGTTCGAAGGGAGTCAGGCACTTTGAAGCTTTATTTCGCCGAAATGCCGGAAGAGGCTAAGGGGGACAGGATGCGTTTTTGCCCCGCGACGGTGCAGACCGTGGTGACGATCCTGCTTTTGCCGACTTTCATTGCGCTCGGTGTCTGGCAGATGCACCGCGCTGTCGAGAAAAAGCAGTTGTTCGTGGCCGAGGCTGCAGCCGAACAAGCGGCGCCGCAAACCCTCGATTCCGCAAGTTCCGGCAAGCCTTCGCTTCATGCCCAGGCACATGGCCAGTACGACAGTCACCACCTTTTCCTGCTGGACAACCGGGTGCGTGACGGCCGGGTTGGTTATTACCTGCTGGCCCCATTGCGATTTGGGGATGCCGGCGCGGATACCAAGGGGGTGCTGGTCAATCTCGGCTGGGTGGCCCAAGGCGATAGTCGGCAGAAGCTGCCGAAGGTTACGGTGCCGGAAACGCCCCAGACGGTGACGGGACTCGCCCTGACCCCGGATGCACCACCATTCCATCTGACGAATGGGCAGGAATTTGCTTCGGGCTGGCCGAAGGTCGTGCAAAGCGCGCAACCGGAGAATTTGGAAAAAGAACTGGGGTATTCGTTGCTACCCGTCGTGCTTTACCCGGATGGATCGCAGGTGGCAAAGGATCGCAATAAATCCATGCACGCCTTCGGACCATCTCGCCACTACGGTTACGCCGCGCAGTGGTTCGGGTTTGCAGCGATCCTGGTTGGCATTTACCTCTGGCATGGATTCAAGCGTGCAAGAACTGGAGAAGAAAAACGATGGAAAGCGTAAGCAGCATGTTGCCTAAGCGCAAGGGGCCAGTCTTCCTCAGCTTGCTGATGATTTTCGGTCTGCCCCTATTGATGGCGTGGTTTATCTTTCATTACTACGCCGGAACCTTTCATGGCGGCCTGGAGCACGGCGAGCTCGTTACGCCGGCCAGAAAACTCGACCCGCCCCTGATGCACAACCTACAGGGCGATGTCGTTCCTACCGATCTGTTTCGCGGCAAGTGGACCTTGGTCTACCGCGTCCCGAATCAAGGGAACGCAACCGGGAACGGGGTAGACAATCCCTGTGACAAGGATTGTCTCGCCTTGATGGACACCCTCCGCCGGGTTCGTATCGCGCAGGATCGGTCGATGTTAGAAGTTCGGCGTGTGCTGAGCCTGCCAGAGTCCGCAGCGCGGGTTCCCGGCATCGCCGATCAGTTCGACAAGGGCTTGCACGTCGTCACGGCGGCTGATTGGCCGCTGCAGGCCGGGTCGGTTTATCTCATTGACCCACAGGGTTTTCTGGTCCTGCGTTACCCGCCGGGGTTCGATCCGACCGGGCTACTCAAGGACCTGAAGCACCTGCTTCGCGTGGTGGGCATGTAATCCACAAATGATCCATATGCCGTATCGATCACAACACAACAAATCGCCGATCAACGGCGCTAGAACATGACGAAGGGGAGCCATCTAATGACAGTCCGTACCCAAACCCTTACCCTTATGCCGACGTCTCATTGGCGTAGCTATTTGAAACTGTGCAAGATAAAAGTCGTCTCGCTTGTTGTGTTTACTGCCCTGGTGGCCATGGTACTCGCGTCGCCGCCTGGCGACCTACCCTGGGTGACCGTGTTGGCCGCAACGATTGGTATCGCGCTCGCGGGCGCATCCGCCGCCGCGTTCAACCATATTGCCGATCGCGAAATCGATACGGTCATGGGCCGCACAAAAAATCGGCCACTGCCAACAGGCAATATCACCCGAACCTCGGCCACGGTATTTGCCACCACGCTCGGTGCGGTGGCCATGCTGATTCTCTGGACGCTGGTCAACCCGCTCACCGCCGTCCTGACGTTGTTGACGCTGATCGGCTATGCCGTGGTCTACACCCGGTATCTCAAATGGATCGGGCCGCAGAATATCGTTCTTGGTGGCGCATCGGGCGCTGCCCCGGCGATGCTGGGCTGGTGTGCGATTACCGGGACGATCGGCTGGGAGGCTTTTGCCCTGTTCCTGATCATTTTTGTCTGGACCCCGCCGCATTTTTGGGCCCTTGCTGTGGCTCGACGCGAGGAATACGCCAAGGCCGGAGTGCCCATGCTGCCGGTGACGAATGGTGTCGCTTATACCAAGCGCAGCATTTTCGCGTACGCCATGGTCCTCATCCCGGTGAGCTACCTTCCGGTCACCGTGGGGCTGAGCGGCCCGTTCTACCTGATCGGAGCGACCATCCTGGGTGGCATGTTCGCTGTTCGTGCCTACAAGCTGATGTATGTCGACAGCGATCAACTGGCCATGCGTCTGTTTGGTTTTTCGATCACCTACCTGACCGTGCTGTTCGCCCTGTTGCTGGTCGATCATTACCTGCCGGTTCATGGCTGGGCCTGGTAACCCCACCGGTACGGTCCCAATGAACCTGGCTGCATTCGACCATCAGGCATTTATCCGGACTTCGGCGTCTGCAGGCATGGGCTCGGTACCCGTGCGGTGCTAGAGCTTGTCTACCACCACCTGAGTCGCAGCGCGGCGTTTTTACTGCCGTACGAATTTTCCCCGACCGTATTGGTCGTCTGTCTACTCAGCGGCTGGCTGTACTATCGCGGTCTTCGCCGCCTGGGTCGCAGGCCCGGCTGGGACGCCTTGCTGTTCGGGGTTGGGCTTGTCAGCATCTACGTCGTCTTGCAAACCCAAGTGGACTATTACGGCCGTTTCAGCTTTTTCATCCACCGGATTCAGCATCTGGTGCTACATCATATCGGACCGTTTCTAATTGCCGTGTCCGCACCTGCGCCGGTGCTAGCGGCCGGGCTACCCAAGGCCATCCGCAGTCATGTCGTCGATCCGCTCGTGCGTAGTCCGCTGATCCGTACGCCCTTCCGGGTGATTCAGCAGCCTTTTGTCGCGGGATTTCTGTTTGTCGCCATCATCTACTTCTGGCTGGAGCCAAGCATCCATTTCTACGCCATGCTCAGTATTCCGCTCTACAACACCATGAACTGGGGTATGGCCATCGATGGACTGCTGTTCTGGTGGATGATCTTCAACCTGCGCCAGCCTGGTGAGCCCGATGTGCGCCACTATGGGGTGCGGATGCTGGTCCTGTTCCTGGTGATGTTTCCTCAGATCGTGCTTGGCTCATTCATCGCGCTTAGCCCTACGGACCTGTATAGCATTTATAACTTGTGTGGGCGTGTATTGCCGCTGAGCGTGCTCCAGGAGCAGGTGTTGGGTGGCCTGGTGACCTGGATCCCCGCCGCCATGATGAGTGTGTTGGGCGCGCTTGTGCTTCTGGTGCGTTGGACGCGTGTCATGCCGGAAAGTGCGCCGGAGAACATCAATTCTTTTCAAGACAGTTGGCACCCCACCAATCCACCTAAAGACTCGTTGAAAATATCCTGAGGTAATCGTATGCAGTTGAATGGAGTTCGTATCAGCGCTGGCGCACGGATGATTGCGCCTGCGCTGACCACCCTGATTATTTCCCTGGTTCTGGTGGGTTGCGGCGGCAAAACCCCTGTCAAGTGGAACGCCACCGATATTTCGGGGGTCATGGAGCCGCTGACATTCAACCTCACCGACGACCACGATAAGTCCGTCACGGGCAAGGACTATCGGGGCAAGGTGGTCATGCTGTACTTCGGTTATACCTTTTGCCCGGACGTTTGCCCGCAGACCCTGACTCGGCTTGCGAATTCCCTCAAGGCTCTGGGGAAACAAGCCGAGAAGGTTCAGGTGCTTTTCGTCTCGGTCGATCCCAACCGCGACACGCCGCAGGTATTGCGTGAATATGTCAAGTATTTCTCGCCCCGGATGCTCGGGCTGACCGGCACCCAATCCGAATTGAAGGACGTGACCAAGCGTTATCGCGTTGCCTACAGCTACGGCAAGGGCTATCCCGACAAGAAGACGTTCTATGTGGTCAATCACAGCGCATCGATCTACATATTTGATCCCAAGGGTAATGCACGGTTGCTGGTGGACCAGCAGGAGACCAGTGCACAGATCACCGCCGACCTTAAGCAAATGATTGCCCAATCCTGGCCTGGCCAGTGATCCAGCAGCATACTGACGCCCTCTTCAGGTTGAGTTGGCGTAGAATCGCCAGCGGTTGGCTTATCGAGGCACCCTACGTGACTACCTATTATTTCTGCATCTGACGGCATGAGTCTCCTGCCTCAGGCAGCCCCAAGTGTGCGCAAGCCCTGGGCCTTTCGGCTGCACACTTGGCTTGGGGCGCTGCTATTAATTCCGGTGACACTCGTCGCGCTTTCGGGCGTGGGGCTGGCGTTCGCCCGAGAATTCGAGCGCGTGCTTACCCCCGACCTGTGGACTGTCTCGGCCCTCGGCGAGGCTCAAGGCCTATCTCCCACGGCTGCGGTGCATTTCGTTCACCAATGGCGGACGCCCGATCGCCTACTTCGCCTGGAAATGCCCAATCGCCCGCAGGACACAATTGTCGCAACGGTGCTCGATCCTCGGGGGCAGGCGCAGGAGATCTTCATCGATCCGTACCGGCAACGCATCGTCGGCCAACGTCTTGCCGACGACGACCCCGTGTATTGGCTGGGACGGTTTCACCGATCACTGAGCACCGGCCTGCCCGGCCAGATACTCGTGGTTCTTTCGTCGCTGGGCGTGATCATGTTGTTCCTTTCCGGTCGCCTGTGGCGACGGCGCAGAAAAGGCAGTCCCTCCGTGGCGTTGCATCCGCGCATGGTGGCGATCGCAGCCGCAGTCTGGCTCATCTGCGCGACCACGGGCGTGGTGGCCGTATTTGCCGGGGTCTCCTTTAACCCGTTACAACCGCCGAACACGGCGCTGTTTCGCTCCGGTCAGGATCTAACGGGTGTCTGTTCCGGGCAGCGGATTGACATGATCTGGTGGCGTCCGGATGGTGCGGCCTTGGCGCGCTGCATTGCCCCCGGCAGTGTCGGGCCATTCGGCCAGAGCTATCAGAGCGGCGCGCACGAGCCTGCCAGCCTCTCCATCGGCGATTGGCTGGCGGCGCTGCATACCGGCGCGGTGCTGGGTATTGGTGGACGCGTACTCTGGTTCTGGGGCGTGTTGATGCTGCCGTTTGCCATGTTGGCGGGGCTGTTGGCTTGGCGAAGCCGGGGGCGGAAAGCAACCGTTAATCCGGCGCCTGAATAGGCCGGATGCACAGCGTGTCCGGTTCGGGCGAAAATAGCGGGTAAGCGCGGCACCGCACAGGATTGCCGTGAAAATATGTGTATCGATACGGGAGACGCCAAGGAATGAAACGACTGAAGCAACTGCGCATCATGGCCATCGTGACGGTACTGGCCGTGCTGTTCCTGATCTGGGTGGGCAGCACTGTGCGGGCTACCGGTGCTGGCATGGGCTGCCCGGACTGGCCGACCTGTTTCGGCCGCATTGTCCCGCCATTCAGCGAGGCTGATCTGCCGCCCAATTACCAGCAGACTTACGCGCGGCTGGGTTATGACAAGATGAAATTCGATCCGATCAAAACCTGGACCGAATACTTCAATCGCTTGACTGGAACGCTCATCGGACTGCTGTCGATCCTGACGCTGGTGCTCTCCTTTCTGGTGCGCCGCCATGACGCCCGGCTGCCCTGGCTGGCGGGCGGTGCCTTTTTCCTCGTTGGCCTGAATGGCTGGCTTGGCGCCGTCGTCATCGAGACGAACCTGCATGCGGCAGTGGTCACCACCCACATGATGCTGTCCTTTGGTGTGATTCTCCTGTTGGTCGCTGTGGTCTCGCGGACCTTGCCGGAATCCTGCGGCATCGCGGCGGATATCAAGGGCCGCTGGTTCCCCGCCTTGCCGCTCGCGACCCTTGCCACCCTGGTGCAGACCGGTCTCGGCGCGCAGGTTCGCGAACGCGTCGATCAGATCGGAACGACCTCTGGTGGTCTTCATGTTGGAGGGCATTGGCTGGACAGCATTGGCCCGATTCTGAATATCCACATCGCAGGGGCGGTGGTTGTGGTCCTGGTCAATCTTTGGCTGATCACCCGGCTGGTTGGCGGCGGGCCGCTGGTGAAACGCACGCTTGTGGTTCTTGCCCTGACTGTGCTCATCCAGGTCCTCCTGGGCATTATCCTGATCACGCAGGATCTGCCCACCATCGTCCAGCCTCTACATCTGTTGGGCGCAGCGATGCTTTTTACCGTACAAGCGTTCCTGTTGTTGATGCGGACCGGATCTGATCGTGAACAGCCAATAAACCAGCAATAAAACCGGGCATAAAACCGGCCGTAAAGCCAGATATCGGCGATTGATGCGGGTATGGGTTCTCTATTGCGCTCAGCCAAGCACTGGCCGCGCCACACCAATTACCGTGATCAGAATGCCCAGCAGCAGATTGGTGGCAATGATCTGGCGGATCGGTACCATCGCCGCCCCGGCGTCGGGCCAGCGCTGCTCACGCACGGCGCGATGCAGCCGCCCCACCAGCACGAATGCCAGCCAGGCAAACAGCAGGATCATGACCCAACCGATGACCTGCATCGCCACGAGATAGCCGGGGCCGGGCAAGCCACCGAAGCGGACATAAAGATCCGCATAGCCGGTGACCACCAGTACGGCGACGAAGACCCAGACCCAGGGGAAAAATCGGGCGAATACTGCGCTCCAGAGCTGGAGACGGGCTGGCGGTTCGAGCATCGTGCTCACCGGGCGCAGAACCATGAAGGCAAAGAAAATGCCGCCAATCCAGAGGATGGCGGCCAGGCTGTGCAAGGTCGTGATCAGGGCGTTCATCGGTGCTTCCTGTATGCGGTGAAACCAAAACCCGAGTATTGGCACCGTTCTTCACAAAAGCAAATCCGAAGAACGGCCCAAAGGCAAAACTGTTCGGTTTACGCCGCGGCGTAGGGCAGGCCTTCCTCGATCGGCAGGGACGGATCGCGCGACCATTCATTCCAGGAACCGAAATACATCTTCACGTTCTCGACACCGGCCGCCTTCAGTGCCACCAGGGTGTTGGACGCCCGCGCGCCCTTGAAGCAATACAGATAGACCGGCGTGTCCTTGCTGATACCCACAGTCGCGCACTCGGCCAGCACCTCTTCCGGCGCCTTGATCATCGGCACAGCACCGGGTTTCATCATGCGATACCACTCGATCCAGACCGCGCCCGGCAACCGACCCTTGCGTGGGCAGAAATCCTTGCCGTAGGGCGAGGAGCTGGTACCGATCCACTCGTCGATGTCGCGCACGTCCAGCAACACCGGTCCATTGCCGCCCAGCGCGGCGAGCACTTCTTCCTTGCCGATCATGAGATCGGTACCCGTATCGACCAGCGGGAAGGTGGCCGGTGTCGGCGTCGGTACGTCGGTCGTGACCGGCAGGGACTCCGCCAGCCAGGCCTGATAGCCGCCATGCAGAATCTTTACCTTCGCATAACCGAGGTAGCTCAGCAGGAAATACCCGCGGCAAGACATACCGAAACCGGTATTCATCGCATCTTCGTAGATCACGGCGGTTTCCTTGCCGGAAAGCCCCGCGTTGCCGAAGGTTTCGGCAAACTTGGTTTTCAGCTCGACCAGGCCTTCCGGACTCGAAGTCGCCAGGAAGGTGAAGATATCGTGGATATTCACCGCACCGGGGATATGACCGGCGGCATAAGCGGTTGGGTTGCGGGCATCGATCACAACGGTCGGTTCGGTACCCATCAGGGTGTTCAGTTCAGCGGCGGTCAACAGGACTGAGCTCATGGTTATTCTCCTCAGGGGGTGGGTCAGGCAGCGGAAACAAGGGAAGAAGCGGATGCGATCACGGCGCGTTGCAGGCTTTCGCTCTGCGTGACACAACTGCCGGCCAAGGCATAGCCGACCAGTTGCTGGTGAACCAGAAAATCCATGCGGCAATCGGCGCCGGCGGCGGTTTTTTCGTGCCAGCCGCCCAGATCGGCCACGCTGAGATCCGGCGGGCAGAGATTGAGCGGCAGGCTCGGCGTTTTCACCCGAATGGCCACCGGGTGGCGCTCGAACGGCAGATTCTCGCCGCAGAGGCTCGCGGCCACGGTGGCGGCCTGCCGGCGGATCGGCTCGATATAGAAATAGCTCCGGCCATCGATCTCGGCACAATCGCCCACGGCAAAGATATGCGGATCGCTGGTGCGCAGATCGTCGGCAGACGCAATGACCCCGCGGTTGACCCGCAACCCGGCCTTCTGGGCCAGATCGATGTTTGGCACGAGGCCCATCGCGGAAACGACGAGATCCGTTTCCAGCGCGCGACCGTTGCTCAGCAGCGCCGTATAGCGCCCGGCATTCGATTCCAGTGACGCCAGGCTCACACCGGGTTTGAATTGAATGTCCTTGGCCTTCAGTGCATCCAGCAGGCGGGCTGCGATCGGCGCGGGTGCCAGGCGACCCAAGAGTTGATCGCCCAGATCGAGCAGGGTCACGGCATGGCCACCCGCGCGCAGGTCTTCGGCCAGCTCGACGCCGATCAGCCCAGCCCCGATCAGCGTGACGTGCTTCGCGCCACCATCAAGACGCTCGCGCAGGCGGCGATAACTGGCGAGATCATTGACCCGCAAAATCGCATCGGTCGCATCGCCGCCGAAATCTCTCCTGCGCTGACTGGCACCCAGCGCCAGTACCAAATCGCCATAATTCACGCTACCGCGCGGCGTGACCAGTCGACGCGCTTGGGGCTTGATCGCCATGATCCGGGTGAACGCCTGCAGCGTCACATTCAGTGACTTGGCCTTCACCGCGCCGGACATCTCCACAAGCTCATCTGCGCCGCGCCCCTGCCCAATCGCCATCGATAGGGCCGGCTTGGGATAGACGCAGCCATCATCGGCTGTGATCAGGGTGATCGGCCGGTCCGGATCGCGCGCCCGGATCTGTTCGGCCACCGTCCAGCCGGCCACGCCGCTACCGACGATCACCACGGCATCCGAACCACCCACCTGCCCCCGCGCCCGACGTGGTCGCACAGTCGGTGCACTGGCGGCACGCAGGGCGGCGTATTCGTCCAGCGTGATGAAATCGGACTTGGTCACGCCGCACAACGGGCAGGACCAGTCGTCCGGAATGTCCTCGAAGCGGGTGCCGGGCAGGATACCGCTGTCCGGATCACCTTCGTTCTCGTCGTAAATCCAGCCGCAGACCGTGCAAATCCAGCGGGGCGTGGTGTCTGTCTTGCTGTTCGTCGTCATGATCTCTCCTGTCTTTCCCTATTTAAGGGCCGATGCCAAGCCCGAAGTCAGGCCCGAAGTCAGGCCGCAGCCATCACATCAAGCTCTTTGCGCAGATGCTTGATGGCCGGCGTCACGATGGCGACAAAATAGGCTTCCCGCAGTTTGCGTTGCGCGGGGGCATCGTGCAGGTAGCCACTGGCCCCCGTGTGCAACATGGCCGCATTGGCCGCCCGCAGCGAGAGTTCCGAACCGAGCAGGCGCGCCTCCAGCACGCTGCGCATGAAATCCGTGCTCGGATTGAACACATCCGCCGACAGCGCCTCGATCAACTCGCGGGCATCTTCCAGCTCTTCACGCAGTTCATCGGGCCGATCGTCGAGATAGCAGTTCACGTGCGCGAACCGCGGCTCAACGGCCTCGCAAAGCTGGATGCAGCCTTCGATCAAGCCCGTCGCCATGCCGGTTTGCAGCAGCACGAAACCGGCCTTGATCTTTTTCAGATACGGCAGCAACGGATCGCCCAGCACGTGGGTCTTCGGCACCCGCACATTGGTGAACGACAGGGCATAGGTGCCCGTGCCTTCCATGCCGCAGAACTTGGCGAGTTGCTTCAGTTCCATGCCCGGCCAGCTCGTGTTGACCATCGCCATCACATCGCGTGGCTCGTCGCCACCGACCTTGAAAATAGAGCCAAACCAGTGATCGGCCCCGAGGTTGGAAACCCAGGGCAAGGTGCCGTTCAGGATGAAGGCATCCTCGGTCTCCTCGGCCGAAATCAGCAAGGGCTCGATGCCGGCCAGATATTTCATGGGATTGGACAGCGCCGTGCCGCCCAATGCCTCCCCGCAAGCCAGTTTCGGCAGCAGGGTTTCCTTGAGAAAGTCGTTGCCGGACATCTCGATGTACCAGCACGCCACGTCCTGTGCCCACACCATGAAACCGGTGGACATGCATTCCTGGGAAACGATATCCATCGCCGACAGCGCGGCCTGGATATCGACCGTGCCACGCCCGTTCTGCGAGGCAAGATGCTGCCGAAACGTACCTGCCGCACCCAGGGCCCGCAGAACCTCCGCCGGGTAATAGCCCTCGTCGATCTTCAGCGTCAGCGGGGCCAGCGTGTCTCGAACGACCGCGCGGATCGCATCGAGGTCGGATGCCCCATCCGTCGGCGTGGCCGGGGAAGTGCCCGGTGAAACGACCGGGGCAGCAGGCGTGACAGTCGGCGCCGGAGCGGTCATCGAATCAACCCTATTCATGATGATCTTCCTCAAAAAATCAGCGATCGCCCGGCGACCGGAAGCGGTTTAAAGCACGCTGCAATCCAGCGCGACCGGACGAATCATCGTGTTGGCGACCGGCGACCACTTCTTGGCGTGCTGCAGCAGCGCTTCCTTGGCTTCGAGCGTCATCGGCTCCAGCGTCTCGATATCGAACTTGATCCGGATCGCGGTGAAACCCAGTGGCTTGCTCTCGTCGAGATCGCCCGTACCCCAGACGGCCGTGACATTGATGTCGCCTTCAATATTGAGTTCCAGCTTGGTCAGCTTGATGCCCTGCGCGGTGGCATTGGCATGCACGCCCACAGCCAGACAGGCACCCAGGGCAGCCAGCAATGCTTCGGAAGGATTCGGCGCGGTATCCTCGCCCAGCAAATGCGGGGGCTCATCGACGATGACCGGATCCAGGTTGCGGATATAGGTCAGGTTGCGGAACTGGCCTTCGCAGACCGTCTTGGCTTTCAGCGTCACAACGGAATTGGGATTGGCGCGACCCTTTTCACCGAGGGCGGCAAGCCCCTGCTTGTCGATTTCACGCAAGGCCTGGCGAACGCAGGCGGGAGCAATGGGTTCTTGGAATTCGGTAGACATAAGGCTTCTCCGGTCAGTGTGATCAAATAGGTTGTCGGACGATAATCACATTGCACCGTCCGTGCCAGATCACACAAAACCGCAGCACAGCAAGGTTTCAGGCTTTTTTTCGTGTTTTTGGCGAACAGGGCAGCAGGCAAATCGGCCACATTGTTAACAATTGATCGGACAATGTCCGGTCGAGTGGACAATCTGCCTGGATGCCGGTCATTCAGGGAAATACAAATCGCTGAACGGGCCACCCAACCGCCCCGTGATCGTGCAACGCCCCATGTGATGGCAAGGGTGCGAAAATCCTGATTCCATCAGGAATCTGGCCCCCGACAACCCCCGATCTGCGGCCACATGCACGGCGGGCCACCGGAACAGCGCAGGACTGACGCCCCTGATTGGCAAGGTTTTTGATAGTGATAAAGACGAGGTACATTCCATGTGCCGTTCACCTACCCTCGATCAAGAACCGGAGAGACACGCCATGATGACCAAAGAAGCCCTGACCGCCCTTATTCTGGACAAAAAGGAAGCACTGGCCCTGAGCTGGGAAGCGATTGCCTCCGGAATGGGCCTGTCCCCCGTATTTGCCATATCCGCCTGCCTCGGCATGAACAGCCTCAAGGAAGAGCCCGCCAAGAAGCTCGTCACCGTACTGGAACTCCCGCCCGAGGCGCTGCCCGCCCTGATGGCCTGCCCCACCAAGGTCTGGGACAAGGCCATCCCGACCGACCCGCTGATCTATCGCTTATACGAAGTGGTCGGCGTCTACGGCCCGACCATCAAGACCCTCATCCACGAGAAATTCGGCGACGGTATCATGAGCGCCATCGACTTCAGCATGCACATCGACAAGGAACCCAACCCGGCCGGCGATCGCGTCGTCATCACCATGAACGGCAAATTCCTGCCCTACAAATCCTGGTAAGCCCCGCCGTCATCTTGCAAAAACCCGCATAGATTAAGGGCCTGCATAAACAAAAACCTCCGAACAGATCGGAGGTTTTTTCATTGGGCGCTGTATTGGCCAGCTGGTATTCGTAGGTTGGGGTAAGCCCTGCGCACCCCAACATGCGTGGATTCTCCGACGTCAGCCGGATCTACCTCGACACACCACCCACAGCCCATTCCCCTGTTCCCAGATGATTGAACACACCCTGCATCGCCGTGAACACCGCCTGATCGCGCACCATCAACCGATCACCAGAAAAGTGAAACTTCAGCGCCGTCTGCGATACGCCCGAATCCTGAAACTCGCCCTGCCCCGCCGCATGCTGATCGCGAAACCGCCAGGCAATCCACACCGTGCCCACCGGCTTGTCCGCGCTCCCGCCGCCCGGCCCGGCAACACCGCTGATCGCCACCGCATAATCCGCATCCGCACGGGCCAGCGCCCCCACCGTCATCGCGGAGACGCACTCGGCACTTACCGCCCCGTGTTCCTCGAACACCGCCGGTGGCACGCCCAACAAGCGGGTTTTCGCCGTATTGGTATAAGTCACCCAGCCGCACTCGAACCAGGCCGAACTGCCGGAGACCGCCGTCATGGCCTCGGCCAATCCGCCACCGGTACAGGACTCGGCCACACACAGCATGCGACCATTTTCCAGAAGCGATTGCCCCAAACGCTCGGACAACGTCAGAATCGTCAACCGATCGACCACTGGGTCGGGGCAAGAATCATCAACCATGTCGAGATGCCTCATCGTTCTTGTTTTCCCCAGAAAGCCGCCAGTGCAGGGCTTACCCCCAACACAGTCGGTCCCCACGCCACAAGCGGGATGGCTAACGCTTGCTGAACTTGAATTTCTTTTCCTTGAAAAGCTTCAGGCAAACGTCAACAACGGCGGCATCATACTGGATGCCCCGGCCACGCTTGATCTCTTCCAGAGTGGCCTTCATGCCCAATGTCGAGCGATAAGGTCGGTGCGAGGACATGGCCTCGACAATGTCCGCCACGGTCAGGATGCGTGATTCGAGCAGGATCTGGTCGCCCTTGAGTCCTTGTGGATAGCCCGATCCATCCAGCTTTTCATGATGCTGCCGGACAATGTCCGCAATCGGCCAGGGAAATTCCACATTTTTCAGAATGTCGTATCCAGCCTGCGGGTGCGTCTTGATCAGTGCGAATTCGATATCTGAGAGTTTGCCAGGCCTGGCAAGGATTTCCGCTGGAATATGTATCTTTCCGAGATCGTGAATAATGGCCGCAAGATGAAGCCCCTGAATTTGATCTTCCGGCAATCCCATTTCCTGCGCGATGGCCACCGCCAATTCGCTAACGCGACGCTGGTGACCGGCTGTATAGGGGACGGTGGCGGCGATCGTCTCAATGGATTGCTCCAAGCTCCGGCGCAGGATCACGCCATGCTGTTCGTGCTCGCCACGCGTACGCAAGGTCTCGATGCCATAGGCCAGATCGCCAGCGAGTTCCGTCAATAACTCCACCTCCTCATCGATGAAGGCAAAGGGATCAGCCGCATAAATCATCAAGGCACCCCACACGCGGTCTTGAACCACAAGGGGCAGCGCAATGCTTGACTGATAACCGCGCTCGATCGCCGCCTTGCGCCAGGGCTTCATATCCGGATTGTTCAGGTAATCCTGATTGAGCACTGCGACCATCGTTCGTATCGCGGTACCGGTTGGCCCAAGGCCTCGCGCCGTATCGGCCCAGGTTATCCTCGCCCGACTCAGGTATCCCGATTCGTCCCCGAACTCCGCCACCGGACGTATGGATCTTTTCTCATCATGTTCGGCAACGCCGACCCAGGCCATGCGATAGCCGCCGGTTTCCACCAGAATTTGGCAGATTTCCGTCAGCAGATCCTCTTCTTTCTCGGCATGCACCAGCGCCAGATTGCCCGCCGACAATGTTTTCAGTGCGCGAATGGCCCGGTTAAGTGCGACTTCCGCCATTTTCCGTTCGGTGATATCGCGGAAAATTCCGACAAGATAATCCTTCCCGCCGAGCTGCACAGGGGCCGTATTGATATCGGCATAAAACACCTAGCCATCCTTCCGCTTGATGGGCATATCGGTGGCAAGCCGGACTTCTCCGCGCGCCTGCTTGTCGAACTGTTCGAAAACGTACGGCAAATCCTGCTCCGGGTGGACATCCGAAACGCTCAGCTGCATCAGCTCATCAAGGCTGTACCCCATCATCTGGCAAATGGCCGAATTGCCCGAGAAAACCTTCCGGGTCTCTATATCCGCAAGCATGATGCCATCGCGCACGCTTTCGAAGATGGCATGCAGTCGCGATTCAGAATCAAGCAGTTTGTTTTCTGCCCGCTTGCGCTCGGTAATATCAACACCAATACCAACGACATTCATCCCTAACTGGGTTTCGATCCGGGTCGCCGTCAACAGGTAGTCGCGCACCCCATTCGTCAGGAGCAGACGCGCCTCTACCGAGGCAGATCCCACATCAAAGGCCTCCTGAAGTTTTTCGGCCACCTCGACCCTGTTGTCCTCATGCACATAGGTCAGGACATTCACGGTCGCCATCTCTTCTGCAGAAAGACCCAGCAATTCCAGCAGCTTTGTATTCCATCGCAACAAGCCGCCGGAGCGATCAAGAAGGTAGAAGATATCCGGCAAACTCTGAACCAGGGTGTCGGAGAATGCCTTTTCATCCTTGAGAACCTGTTGAGCCTGCTTGCGCTCGGTGATATCCCGCACGACATTCAGCACATAGGGCTTGTCGAGTTCAATGAACTTCGAGCTGACCTCAACCGGGAACGTCGAACCATCCTTTCGCCGATGCACGCCTTCAACCCGTGACGTTCCTGTTTGCTGCATCTGCGCCACGATCGTTTTTTCAATATTCGGGGTAAAGAAAGGATCAATATCGGTCACACCCATGCTCAGGAGTTCGTCCCGGCTGTAGCCCAACGCCCTACACTCCGTTTCGTTGACATCCAGAAAACGCAAGGTGGCCGGATCAACTACCTCAATGGCATCGCTGGAATTGTCGAGCAGGGCACGGAAGAGCTTCAGGCCCTCCTCGACTTGCCTGCGCTCGGTGATGTCCTCATAGATGCCCAACATGCCGAAGACCGAATCATCCGCCGACCGCAACGGCACCTTGGAGGTTCGTAGCCAGATGGTTCGCCCGTCGGGCGTGGTCTGTGGCTCTTCATAACCGACTTTCGGCATGCCTGAATCGATGATTTTTTGATCATCAGCCCGGTAGAGTTCGGCCTGATCCCGCCAGCCCATCTGGAAATCATCCTTGCCGATCAACTCATCCGGGGTCGACAAGCCCGCGTCATGCGCAAACAGGGTATTGCAGCCCAGATAGCACAACTGAGTGTCTTTCCAAAAAATCCGGACGGGAATATTTTCTACCACGGTATGGAGCAGGGCGTGGGATGCAATCAGCATCGAATGGGCATGCTTGCGCTCGGTGATATCTCGGTCGATACCCCGGTAACCGGCAAATTCGCCCTTCTCGTCGAAAAAAGGGAGCCCGCTCGTCTCCAGAGTCTTCAGACTGCCGTCCTTGCAGCGGCACGTGTTTTCCAGATCGACGATCGGCTCCCGTTTATCGATAGGCACCCTGAACAGACTGGCGACACGCTGTACTTCGGCCGGCAACATGAAGTCAAAAGGCGATTTACCCAATACCTCCTGGGGCGAATATCCCAGGAGCACTTCGACCCGGGGACTGACATAGGTATAGCGACCGCTTTGATCGACTTCCCAGATCCAGTCGCTGGTTGACTCGACGAGCGCACGGAATTTTTCTTCGCTTTCACGCCGCGCCGATTCCGCCTTCTTGATCTCCGTCACATCCCAGACCATGGAGATGGTGTGTTTCTTATCCGGCATAGGGACATTACGTGCGGAGATATATCTCGTCTCCGCGCCCTTCCGGCTAATCGGGATATCAGCCCAGATCATGCGCTCGGCATCCCCACGCTTATAGTCGTCGAAAACCCGCTGCTGGAGCTTCTGCCTGAAGTCCGGATCCTCATACACTACATCCCAGAAGGCATCCGGCACGTTGAGCTGTTCTCGTGTGGTTCGGTACAGCAGGGGGAAATTGTCGTTCATGTAACTGAACGCGACGGAAGGCTCGATCGAATTGACGGCGACGCCGATGGGCAGATTGTCCAGAACGGCCTTTGTAAAAGACTCACTTTCCTGCAACTGCGCCTCGGCCTGCTTGCGCGCCGTAATGTCCTCGAAGGTATGCACGAAACGAAGATCCACGCCCTGTGCATCCGGAATGGCATAGACACACGAACGGTAGATTTTATCGCCGATGGGCACTTCCTCGACGTCGCACCCCTCATCCACTTCGGTTTTTTCCACCGCCCGCAGACTGCCGCTCAGCGGGGCATTGGCTTTAGGAAAAACCGCGTAGTAAGGCTGGCCGATGATTTGCTGAAAAGGAATCCCGGCACAGCGTTGATAAGCCTGATTGCAACGCAGGATGCGGAAATTCCTGTCATGCATAAAGATGGGGGAGCCCACCACGTCCAGGGCAGAAATCCATTCCTGGTGCGCCTGCTCGATTTTCCGGCACGTGATTTCGAACTCTTTGACGGCCGCCTGATGTTCGACATTCAACACTTCGGCTGCCGCCAGCGTATGTTGCGCCGCCTCAAGCTCCCGACGTGTCGCCTCAAGTTCCCGTTGAAGCCGCTCCAGTGCCGAACTCATGCTCACCCCCTTACGCTCTTCGTGACTGGTTACCGCCCAATTGGGGGTGCGAACACTATAAGCCCAATTACGCGTGACGCGTCACGAACGCACGCTATCTCGCGGCATTAGAGGACCTTCGTCCGAAGCGATTGCCCCAAACGCCCGGACAAGGCCAGAATCGCCGCCCGATCTGCCCGCTTTGAGGGAGCAAAACCGTCAACCATACCGATATGCCTCTTTTTGGATGTTTCAAGTGAGATAGGTGGCGCGTTTTCCCCGTTGGTTGGGGCGACGAAGGAAGCCCAACAACCCCGAAAACCCATCCCGGTTGGGGTGCGCAAAGCTTACCCCAACCTACACGACTCCCCGCAGGTTGGGGTAACGAAGGCACCCCAACAATCCAAACCCATAACCGTTGGAACGTGCAAGGGCCTGCAAACCGACAAAACTCAGTCGGCGATGTCGCCATCCACATAAAACCAGCGCCCCTGCTCCTTCACGAACCGGCTGCATTCCTGCAACCGCTGTGCCCGGCCGCCGCCCACGCGTGAGCGGGCCACGAAACACACCACCCCACGCTCGTCGGATGGACCACCCGCCTCGACTTTGTCGATCCGCAGCCCCAGCCACTTCACCGGTTCGCCCGGGTCCAAATCAAGCGACGCCGGTCGCGTGGTCTCATGCCAGCTCGCCTGCAGATAAGGCGCGTTCGCCTGGGTAAACGCGGTATAGCGCGAACGCATCAACTGCTCGGCCGTCTCGGGCACCTCACCCTGATCGATAAAGCGACCGCAGCAGGCGGCGTAGGGTTTGCCGGAACCACAGGGACAGGATGAGGGACAGGGTTGCTCAGCCATCGTTGTGCAACGCCTTGCCCGCGAGGGTCGGTTCCTTGTCCGTCCGGGTTTCGAGTTTCAGGTAGCTCACCAGCCGCACGCTGCCCGCGCGATGCAGGACTTCATGCACCTCGGCCACCGCAGCCAATATCTCGTTCAGATCGCCCTCGATATTCGTGCCGGAGGCATGGGTCTCAACCAGGAAATCATGCGCGTTGAGCAGTTCAACGACGCGGGTGACCTCGTCGCGCACCGACACGCCGTTACCGATGGGAATGACTTGCAGTTCAGCAGTGGCTTTCATGCCAGATTTTCCTCCGAAGTTTCAAGATCTAGCAGCCCCGTAGGTTGGGGTAACGAAGGCACCCCAACAACTCCGAAAGCCCATCCCTGTTGGGGTGCGCAGGGCTTACCCCAACCTACACACGACCCCGCCCTATTCTAAGTTCTAGAATTCAAAACGGTGGGATCAACAGCGCCCTGCACGCCAAATAAATCGGCGGCAGCGTGCCCCAACGGGTCGGTCGGGTCAGGGGCGACTGGCCGACATTCCTTAACGAGATAATTCACCATAATTCAATATGGGTATAATGACGCGCATCACGATCCATCCCGCCCTGAATGCGCCCGCAGCGCTTCGTAAAGGCAACTCTTGGCCGACGCGGCGCTTAACCAGGAACGAGCAATGACGCACAGCAATCATGAGTGCCTTACCGCAGATCAACACGGAGAATGGCGGCTCTATACAACAACCATTCCGGCCGAATCCACGCCGATCGGCACCGTCAGCCGGGGCGAAGACGACTGCAATACCGGCGCACTTGTACTGATCAACGCCACGGGCACCTACGTTCAGGTCAATTCGGGAGAAATCCGCAGCCTTGATCAAGACAAAATCATTGCTGCTCTGGCCGCGTCCGGATCAGATGGCGACCTCTCCGAAATCGTACTCAAACGCGTCAATGTCATGCTCGATGCCGAATCGTTACGGATTGCCGCCCACCTCGGTGGCGGGAATATCAGCGCCGGGATTCGCGTGGCACTGCGGGGGAATCATTCGTGGAGTTTTGAAAAAGAAGTCCATGCATTGCCTGCGGCGGAACCCGTTCATCAGCGCCAGAACACCAGCGATCAGATTTGATCGCCATTGGCTCACAATCCCTCGCATTGACCTCGGATGGTCTTGGCATCCGGGACCCTTGTTATTGATCAATTGCCGTGACGCCCCGACATTTTGGGTAGGTAGAACACCCCCAGAATGCATTGCCCGCATTACTTCCCTGTCTGGCAACACGGCGAACCATCGATCCGCCGCAACGGGGGCAGGCAGGCGCAGAATCCACCTTCTCTATATCCTTTTTCACCATTGGCTGAACCATAGTGGCGGTGGCGGCCACACCCGAAGCTTTTGCCGTCTGGATCATGGCAAGCAGCTGCTTGCCTTCGATCAATTCGATGTTCTGTCCTTCCGCAAAGGCCTTGGCATCTGCTGAAAACTGCCCCGATGTAACGACAAAGCCACCGGTTGCACCCTTTGCCGCCATCACACCATAAAGCTGCCGCACAACATCCACACCAACCTTGAGCGCTTTCCACTGCTTGCATTGCACAAGGTGGATTTCCCGCCCCTTTCTCAACACCAGGTCGACCCCACCGTCCGGGCCGTTACCGCCCGTTTCCTCAACCGTGAAACCTCGGCGCCTGAATGCCTCGCCCACCAACATTTCAAACTCGCGCCAACTCATATCAAGCAAGGCGCTTTGCTTACCCCGCGCCTGGGTCTGCTCGACCAACTGGTTGCGTTTGCGTCGCTTGAAAACAGAAACCACCGAACCGATCAAAAATGCGACTGGCAATAGATATTGGCCAATTGTGGCCGCCGTCTTGAATATTTGCGCAGCCACCGACGCACCAATCATTTTGATATCGCCCGACACCGCAATCTCTCGAATCGCAATAGGATGCAGCACAAGGTAGGCAACCACTGCCACCGCCACCCCGGCCCACCAAGGCAGCCTGGACGCCAGTTCGATCAGATCTTCAAAGCCACTCTGTTTCCGTCGCGCCATCTCATTTCCCCTAGTAGTAGATGAATCTCAGGACGCTCAACCAAGGTTGGTCGCTATTTTTTGGATACGGGCCAAAATCAGGGGTAGGCGCGCCTGACTCACGGCATCCGCAAGAAGGTGCCCGGGCAATGCGGCAAGAAATGCCGAATCTTCCAGCAATGTCGAAAATCGGACCGACAGATGATTTCGCAATTCCGGCTCGGCATTCAGCACCTCATCAACCAACTCCGGACGGCCATCGATCACGGCGACCACATCCTCCAGATCATGGCTCATCACATAATCACCTTTGCCCCGATCATCGAAGGCGGCCAACTTGGTTGCCAGAAAATAAGGTGCCGTCACCATTCGAATCCGTTGCCCGGAGGGAAGGGCAAACTGGGTCGATGCATCGAGCGCAGGTTGATACCACGGGTTGCCGAACCCTAAAACATCGGCGTGCGTCGGCATCACATCAAGAATCAAGGCATCCGCCCTCCAGCGGCACAAGGGTGCGCCTTCGGACTGATCTTCCCTGAACCCAAGGCTACGGAGCCTTTCGGAGAGCCGGTGATACGCGCTCAGCGACGCCACCTCGGTAATCACGTCAACGTCCAGCGTGGCCCGGATGGGCGGGGCCGCAACATCCGTCAGCAACAAGCCGGTCGCACACCCGCCGAGCAACACCACCTCGTCGATCAGCGGCCCCAACCGGTGCGCGGCCAACTCCACAATCGTCAAATTGGGATTATGGGCCCTAGGCATAATTCGCCAACCGTTTCTGCAATTCCCTGATCGCGATTTCACGCTCGCGGGCTCGCCCACCCCGGATCGCATCGACCAGCACCAACAATTCATAAAGCCGGGGATCGGATCGAGCGGCCTGCGGGGCCAACTTATACAAAGGAGAAAATGACTGCCCGCGTGCCGTTCCTTCCGGATCGGGCCAGACCGGGGGCGGCTCCCCCGTCGACGCGAAAAACTGCGCCAACGGCGGCGCGGCATGGGCGGTCGGCATACCGCGCATCATCTCGCCCTGCTCAGGCACGAACACATATTTGAGCCCATGAATCAGAAACTCTTCAAGGTTGCGGATATTGGGCACAATCGTCTCGCCTTCCCGCTGCGCAAGCCGTGTAGCCAAGGCACGTTGAACGGCCGAATGCAGTTGCGACGGACTCATGCCCAATTGCACCGCCAACCAGGCATAGGCCCACGGTTGGCGACCGAGCGCCACCAACTTGAGCAGTACCAGAATATCTTGAGGTTTCAGAATCATCATAATTCTACATTCTAGAATCTAGAACATAGAATGGCAACAGCGAAGTGATGACATAAAAATCGCAATGGACTCATCCGAACCCGTTCTAATACCGGGGGTTATTCCCTACCCCCGGTATTTGGGGCGATACAGGAATCCCAACAACCCTGAAAGCCCCATGTTGCGGTGCGCAAGGCTTACCCCAACCGACAAAACGGCAATGGTCGCGTAGACCGAATGACGAGATAAACATTTTACCAATCAAAGCGCCCCCACCGCCTCCAGCATGACCTTGCGTGGCCATAGCCACTTGCCTCGTATCGTCGTCGGACGCTCGTTGAGCGCGCAGGACACCGCCACCGGATCCAGATCCATCACGTTCGGCACGTCATAGACCCAGGCCGCCAGATCCTGCGTGGCGATGCGCAGCGATCCTTGAACGGAGCGGTCGGTCGCGGTGTCGAAGCGCACCGGCCCCAACGCCAGTTCCACCTTGCGAATCTGGGTATCCGTGCAGCCGGACATGGCCAGCGTCGCCGTGTAGAGTTCGCGGAACCATGGACTGCCCAAGTCGGCGAAATGCTGCTTGCGCAGACCGGCCATGAACAGCACGTAGCGCGACGCATCGTGGCAAAACATCACACACTGACGACGATCCATCGTGAACAGATGGCCATGCCAGCTGCCGAGCGGACTGGTTTCCGCCAACGGCGTCGGCGAAACGTCGCTCAGTTTGGTGGCAAGCTTTTTCGAACAATGGAGGATCATACCCACCCCTCAAACAACGACTACCTCGGTAATCACTGGCAAGCCCCCGGTATTGTAGACACCTGAGAGCGTTAGACTAACGCAATCGAAGAGGTGTTATAGATGAGCGGAAAACGTTATCCCGAAGAATTCAAAATTGAAGCGGTCAGGCAAGTTACCGAGCGTGGCTACAAGGTGCGTGAAGTAGCCCAGCGACTGGGCGTCACTGAGAAGAGCCTGCATGACTGGATCAAGCGATATGGCGACCAGGGTAGCCAGCATCAGACGATCAGTGCCCAGCAAGAAGAACTGCGGCACCTGAAGTCAGAGTTGCGCCGGGTGACGGAGGAGCGTGACATCTTAAAGGAGGCCGCAGCGTACTTCGCCAGCGAGTCAAGGCGAGGTACGCGTTCATAAAATCGCGGCTCGACAAATACAGTATTGGCGCCATGTGCCGCGTGCTGGAGGTTAACCGAGCGGGCTTTTATGCCTGGTTGAAGCAACCAAAGAGCCCGCGTCAGATTGAGGACGAGCGGTTACTGGTCAAAATCAAGCAGTTCTGGATCGAAAGTGGTTTTGCTTACGGCTATCGCAACATCACCAAGGACATGAAGGATGATGGGGAGATTTGTGGTCCTAACCGTGTTCACCGGCTCATGCGATCTGCCGACATCCGTTCGCATCGTGGCTACAAGCGTCACCCGGGCTTCAAGGGCGGTCAGGCCAGCCAGGTGGCCCCCAATACGCTGAACCGTCAATTCGAAACCAACGAGCCGAACAGGGTGTGGGTTACCGATTTCACCTATATCCGCACACACGAAGGGTGGCTGTATCTGACGGTGGTGCTTGACTTGTTCTCACGCCAAGTTGTGGGCTGGAGCATGAAGAGTAACCCGCGTGCTGATCTTGTGATTGATGCGTTGTTGATGGCGATCTGGCGACGCCGACCCAAGCAACGGGTTCTGATTCACTCCGACCAAGGCATCCAGTACACCTGTAGTGACTGGCGCAAGTTCCTGGATGACCACAATCTGGAAGCAAGCATGAGCCGCCGCGGCAACTGCCATGACAATGCGGTGGCTGAAAGTTTCTTCTCGTTGCTCAAGACGGAGCGAATCAAACGCAAGATATACAAGACCCGCAATGAGGCCCGGGCAGAAGTATTCAACTACATTGAGTTCTACTACAACCCGAAACGACGCCACGGCAACAATGGCGGGTTGTCGCCAGTCACTTTCGAACAACAATATTTTGAGAAGCTCTCAACTGTCTAGAAAACTGGTGGCTTGCCACACGTCAACGTCCAGCGTGGCCCGGATGGGCGGGGCCGCAACATCCGACAGCAACAAGCCGATCGCGCACCCGCCGAAACACCACATCGTCGATCAGCGGCCCCAACCGGTGCGCGGCCAACGCCGCCATCGTTAAATTGGGATTATGGGCCCTGGGCAGAACCTGGGCATAATTCGCCAACCGTTTCTGCAATGCCCTGATCGCGATTTCACGCTCGCGG
>DATKTJ010000065.1:0-13483 GCA_035531235.1 Halothiobacillus sp.
ATCGCCTATGCCCGGGTCATCCTGGATGACAACCAGCGCCAGGGTTCCCTGTTCATGCCGATGCACTGGAATCGTGCCTTTGCACAGCATGGCCTGGTGAACGCACTCGTGAACGGCGCTGTCGACCCCATCTCCGGCCAGCCGGAATTCAAGACTATGTCCGTCTGGGCCGAGCCTTATCCGGCCCGCTGGTTCGGATTCGCCCTAGTGGCGCCGCAGATCGCCGCGCGCGAAACCATCCTGTGGCCGGGCGACTACGCCATCACCATTCCCGGCATCAATCATCAGCGAATCGAACTGGCCGGCATCGAGTCACCGAACGACTGGCTCGACTGGGCGAAGCACAACTTAGGAAACGCCCAGCCCGATACCTACACCCATCGGTGGATCGAATTTGCCGATCAGGCTTCGGGACGCTTCCGCATTGCCCAGATCAGCCAGGGACGCCTCGACTGGGTAGTGCATATCACCCCGGACAGCCGCGCCGTCGACACCGCCTGGCTCGCCGGCCTGTTCAATGAACAGACACTGACCGCCGACATGCTGGCCGATCTGATGGCGGGCAAACCGGCCGGCCCTCAGGAAGATCGCGGCCCCATTATCTGTGCCTGTTTCAATGTCGGGCGCAATACACTCGTCAAAGCGATCACCGAACAAGGCATCACCGACGTACAAACCCTCGGCACCTGTACTCAGGCAGGTACCAACTGCGGATCGTGCATTCCGGAGCTTAAGCTTCTGTTGCAGACGGCTGCCACGACCACGGGTTCACAGGAACCGGTGTAAAGGAGATCATCATGCGCTATCTACCCATTTTCCTGGATGTCCAAAACAAGCGTTGCGCCCTGATCGGCGGCGGCGAGATTGCAGCCCGAAAGCTGACCTGGCTGCGCGCTGCGGGTGCCCATGTCCGCATCATCGCACCGGAAGCGACGAATGCGCTTCACCCGGAAATACTCATACAGCTTGAAGCTGAGCACCCGGAAGGCGCCGTCACGCATCTTCAGGCGCGCTTTGTCCCGGCCCATCTCGATGGTTGCGAACTGGTCGTTTCCGCGACGGATGATGCCGAAGTCAACGCGTCCGTCGCAATGGCCGCGCGCGCACGCAATCTGCCCGTCAATGTCGTCGACGATCCTGCTCAGTGCAGCTTTATCGTGCCCGCGGTGATCGATCGCGATCCGATGACCATCGCCATTTCCTCCAGTGGCACCAGCCCCGTTCTGGCCCGCCGGGTTCGATCGCGCATCGAGTCCCTCATCCCAAGCTCGATTGGCCGGCTCGCCGCCTTTTTCGGCATGAAACGTGGCGCCGTTCAGACGCGCCTGCCTGATGTCGGATCCCGGCGTCGATTCTGGGAAGCGCAACTCGAAACCCCGCTGCCCGAATTGATCGCCCAGGGACGCATCGACGAGGCCCATGCGTTGTTCCAGACGAACCTCGCCGATGCCCACATGCAAAACGACCTCGGCCAGGGCCGCGTCTATCTGATCGGGGCAGGTCCCGGCGATCCGGACCTCTTGACCTTCCGCGCCCTGCAACGGTTGCAGCAGGCCGACGTGGTGGTCTACGACCGTCTGGTCTCCCCCGCCGTGGTGGATCTGGCCCGGCGCGATGCAGTGCGGATGTATGTCGGCAAATGCCGCGATGCCCACAGCGTGCCGCAGGAAGAGATTTCCCAGCGGCTGGTCGATCTTGCCCGTGCAGGAAAAATTGTGGCACGACTCAAGGGCGGTGATCCCTTCGTGTTCGGACGAGGCGGTGAGGAAATCGAGGCCCTGGCCGCTGCCGGGCTGCCCTTCGAGGTCATACCCGGCATTACCGCCGCGACAGGCTGCGCCGCCTATGCAGGTATTCCCCTGACGCATCGGGATTATGCCCAGTCAGTTCGATTCATCACGGGTCACACCCGCGACGGCAAGCTCGATCTGGATTGGGGCAATCTCGCCAGCTGCAAGGACACCCTGGTGTTTTACATGGGTTTGAGCGCTTCGGCGGAAATCTGCCAGCAACTCATCGCGCACGGCATGCCGGCGACGCGGGCTGCGGGGCTGGTCGAGCACGGCACCACCGCGCGCCAACAGGTTTATACGGGCACCTTGTCGACACTGCCGGGCCTGATTGTTGGGGCTGAATCGCCCTCATTGCTGATCGTCGGGGATGTCGTCAAGTTGCATGAAAAGCTGGCCTGGTTCCAGGGCTCCCCGGATGCGGAACCAATGTTCACGGCACAGCCGGTCGCGGCAGCACTCCACCAGAAAATTCGGAGCGCCGCATGAACACGCCGGATCTTCCCCAGGTGTATGTCGGCCGCCGCATCGCGCTGCCCGAAACCCGCCAACTCGATGTGCTGGCCGGTCTCTTCGAACGACGGGGCGCCGAAGTGATTCGCTGCCCGCTGGTCAGCATCCATGACGCACCGGATCAGGAGCCCGTTCGCCAATGGCTGGAACGGTTCCTCGGCGAACCGCCCATCGGCGATCTGATCCTGTTGACCGGGGAAGGGGTGAAGCGACTGCACGCGGCCGCTGAGCGCCTCGGGCTGGCGGATGCCTTCTTCGAACGCTTGGCCAACACACGCCTCATCGCGCGCGGCCCCAAACCGGGCCGAACCCTCAAGCAGTGGGGGATTACGCCAGCGATTCAGGCCGAAATTCCGACCAGTGACGGCATTATCGCCACCTTGCGGACACTCGATGATCTGGCGCCGGAAGTCGGCGTCGTGCTGTATGGCACCGAACCCAACCTGCCGCTGATCCATGCCATCGCCGAACTCGGTAGAATACCGCTACCGGTCGCGCCCTATATCTATGCCAACCAGTCGGAAACGGAGGCCGTCACCCAGTTGATTACAGACATGGCTGCCGGCGAAATCGATGCCATGGCCTTCACCAGCCAGCCGCAAATCAACCGCCTGCGCACGGTGGCGGAGAAAACGGGCATGAGCGAACAGCTGGCATTGGGGTTGGATAAAACCATCATTGCAGCGATCGGCCCGGTCATGGCCGACCATCTGCGCGCCTTGGGCATTCACGTCGATGTCATGCCCGAGGATCGCTATTTCATGCGACCGCTGGTTGACGCGCTAGCGGAAAAGCTGGCTCAAACGCAAATCGAGGAATCATGACGAAGAACACCTTCGATCGACGACCCTATCCCCCCACGACCGCCATCGTGCTGGCCGGCGGTGCAGGTCGTCGCATGATGGGCAAGGACAAGGGGCTACTTCCCTTTCGGGACGGCTACCTGATTGAACCGATTCTGGCGGCATTGGCACCGCAGGTGGATCAGTTGATCATCAGCGCCAATCGCCACTTGACCGAATATCGGGTATTTGGATTCCCCGTGGTCAGCGACCCAACCTTGGCCGATGGAGAACCCGAGTATGCCGGCCCCGTTGCCGCACTGCGTCATGTCAGCACCTTTGCGGAACATGACTGGCTGTTGCTGGCCCCCTGCGACATGCCCGGATTTCGCCCTCATTGGCCCGCCCGACTCTGGGCGACTCAGCGCGCCAGCAGGGCGGCCGTCGTGATTGCACATGACGGGGAGCGTTTGCAGCCCACTGTGGCCCTGATCCATCGGCCGTGTCTTGCCCAGCGGCCGGATCAGATACACGGCACACAACATTCGCGCCCCCCTGCCGATCCGGCCAAATTCGGCCAACGACTCACCGAACTACTCATGGCCGGTCGCTATGCGCTGTGCGATCTCTCCAAGGATCGGCCCTGCTTCGCCAATATCAACACCCCGGAAGAGCTTGCGGCCCTCCCCCATCCCCATTGCGACATTCCCCCGATCAATCGGGAGTCCAAGGCCAGCGCACGCCACAGCCCCGCTTAGTACATTCGCTGAGGTGCCGACCGACCGGCCCTGGTCACAGCCATCGGGCCTGTCTAGGGCTCGTCCGGCTGAATCATCACTCCGACATCTGTGCCCGAACGCCCTCTTCCAGCCCCGCTGCATAGGTCAGATGCGCCACATTGTCGCGCGCGAAAAATCCCTGAAAATCGCCGAAACGCTGGACATATTCGACAATCAAGGAGGAAAAGGCGGAAGCTGACGAAAATATCTGCTTCAAACCTTCTTCCCGCGAACCGACGGTATCGAGCAGGAACCCCTTGCCCTGTGAACTGATCGCATCCACGACGAAATCGATGTTTTCCTTGTCCCGGGTACGACCATCCTGCACCGCCAGCGCGATATGGTGCAGCCTCGGCCCGTAGTTGCGGACAAAGGTTTCGGTTGGGCTGGGCATATGATCCAGATGATTCACGCAGTACGGCAGATTGTTGGCGGTAAAGACCTTGGCCGGAGAGCTGGATTCGGGAACGCCGCGAATGTTCTTGGTGACATTGGTCGACGAGTTCTGGTCCTTGATGTCATAACTGCCCCAGTAGTAATAGCTCGACAGCGCCAGATACTCCAGCAGAGCGACTTCACGATTCTGGCTATACACCCGGGTGGCCAGATGATCGATCGGCAGAATCAGGTCACTGATACCCAGATTTTCCTGCATGTCCTTGCCCCGCTCGTACGCGGCCTGCGCCTCGGGCAGAATCACACAATCGCCATGCTGATAAACCCGAATGCCGTCATCCGGCCGCTCCATATATCCGACCATATTATGCGTGTAGGGCGACGGCTGAGACATGCTGACGTTCAGGGGCAGATCCAGTTCAGCCATCTGTCCAATCGGGAAGAACCGAAATTCGCGTGCCTGCTGCTGGGCGACCACCTCGTAACGGTTCGTTGCCCGCAGGATCTCGCCCAGATAACGGCTGTGCGGGCGCTGAGCACCCACCGGCGAGAGATCATTCAGACTCCGAAAAATGTCGCTGTATTCGGGGTTCTTGACCTCGCGCAACAACAAATCCGGCGAATCCATATCGATCCGCAGCACATGGGTCAGATGCTTGGCACTATCGAGGGTGACGAGATAGTGATACGGCGTCATCAGCGAAAGTTCGGCGATGTATTCCACGGATTTTCCCGGCTCGACCGAGATCATGATCGCCTCGATCCCACCAATCATTTCGGTCAGCCCACAACGATCACGCTCTGCCAATACCCGCAACAGGAACTCCTCAAAGAACGCGGAGTTTTGCTTGTCCCCAAAGCGGGGGGGGCTGTTTGAATCGAACATGGCGGCCTCACAGTCAACGATTTAAATGCAACCAACAAACAACGCAAACGCTCTTGCCGGATGGACTATTCCGGCTGCCAGCGCAAATCCAGTGTCAACGGGAACCGTGGGTTGATGGGTTCGGGACGAATGACAAATGCCCCGGGCGTATGCCCGTGGTCCCAGAACCGGGAACGCCGCCGTGATTCGGCTTCGTTTGCATTAACCGGAAAGGTGTCATAACTCCGACCGCCCGGATGGCTGACATGATAGGTACAGCCGCCGATAGAGCGACCGTTCCAGCTGTCGACCAGATCGAAGGTCAAGGGTGCCTGCACCCCAATGGTCGGATGCAGGGCCGAATACGGTGCCCAGGCCTTGAACCGAATACCTGCGACGAATTCGCCCGGCACACCCGTCGGGTGCAGCGGCACCATCCGGCCATTGCAGGCCACCTGATGTCGATCTCCCGTGGCGCCACTCACCTTGATTTGTACCCGCTCCACCGACGAATCGACATAACGCGCCGTGCCACCGGCCGCCATTTCCTCACCCAGCACATGCCAGGGCTCGATGGCCTGGCGGATCTCCAGGGAAACCCCTTCATAAGCGACCGTGCCATAACGCGGGAACCGGAACTCCAGAAACGGCGCGAACCAGGCGTCGTCGAAGGCATAACCGGCCGCCCGCAAATCCCGGCAGATCTCCCGCACGTCCTGCTCCAGAAAATGGGGCAACATGAAACGATCATGCAAGGCGGTGCCCCAGTCCACGAGTTTGCCGGAATAGGGGTTTTGCCAGAAGCGCGCGACAAGCGCACGCAACAGCAGCGACTGAACCAGGTTCATCCGGTAGTGTGGCGGCATCTCGAAGGCCCGAAACTCGATCAACCCCAATCGGCCCGTCGACGAGTCGGGCGAATACAGTTTGTCGATACAGAACTCGGCCCGGTGGGTATTGCCGGTCAGGTCGACCAGCAGGTGTCGCAGCAAACGGTCGATCAGCCAGGGCTGGGTCGACTCCATGCCCGGCGAGAATGTCTGCCCCAGCTGTTGCAGGGCGATTTCCAGCTCCCCGAGGGCATCGTCACGTGCTTCGTCGACCCGAGGCGCCTGACTGGTGGGACCGATGAACTGCCCGGAAAACAGATAGGACAAGGCCGGATGCTGTTGCCAGTAGGTCAGTAGGCTCTTCAACAGGTCCGGGCGACGCAGGAAGGGGCTATCCGCGGCAGTGGCACCGCCCAACGTGACATGATTACCCCCGCCCGTGCCGGTGTGCCGCCCATCCAGCATGAATTTCTCGGCGCCCAATCGGGCCTGGCGGGCATCCTCGTACAAATCCTGCATCCGTTGTTCCAGCGTTTCCCAATCGGCGGAAGGATGGATATTGACCTCGATCACGCCCGGATCGGGGGTGACGGACAGCGACTGCAAACGCGCATCGCGGGGCGGCGCATAGCCTTCGATCCGTACCGGCTGCTTCATCTGCCGCGCACAGTCTTCGATGGCCGACACAAGATCCAACCAGGCCTCCAGCGTCACCACGGGCGGCATGAACACCTGCAGAATGCCATCGCGCGCCTCCAGGGCCAGTGCGGTGTGGATCACCTCATTGGCGGCCGGATCATCGTCATCGGCCGGTGTCTTCGGATGGACCTGGGATTCGGTCCGCACACGATCTTTCAATGCAGACCGTTTGGCAAAGGGATCGACCTGAGGCTCGTCATCCCGCGCTGCAGGCGCCACCCAGGGCAGGCTGTTGAGCGGCAGTCGATAGCCCATCGGGGAGTCACCGGGCAGAAGATACAGCCGATCCGTACGCAGCGGCCATGGACTGGATTTCCAGGAAATTCCGCCGGTCTCTTCCGTGAGTGTGGCCTTGAGCGGCAAAACATATCCGCCCACAGCGCCCAGACCGGCACGCAGGGTCTTGGCCAGCGTGCGGCGTTCGTCCGGCGTATTCAGATCGGCGGCCAGTGCGTCGAGATTGAGCGGCTGGCGACTCTCGGCATCAACAGCCAGCCATGGATCCTCGTACGCCGTAATCAAGTAGCCAGGATCGAGATGGAGCTGTTCGGCCAGCAGGTGGCCAAACGATGCCAACGTCTTGGCGGACAACAAGGCAGGACTGGGATCGGGTTGGTCGACCAACAAGGTCGGATCTCGCCAGACGGGCACACCGTCTTCCCGCCAGTAGATGGATAACGCCCAGCGTGGAAGGGGTTCGCCGGGATACCACTTGCCCTGGCCGTAATGCAGCAGGCCGCCCGGCGCAAAACGCTGCTTCAAACGCTGCATCAGATCATTGGCCAGTGTCCACTTGTGCGGGCCCAGCGCCGCAATATTCCACTGGGGACTCTCCATGTCATCGATGGAAACGAAGGTCGGCTCGCCGCCCTGAGTCAGCCGGATATTACCGGCCTTCAACTCGGTATCCACCTGACGGCCGAGTGCCTGAACTGCCTGCCACTGCAGATCGGAATAGGGTTTGGTCACCCGCGGATCTTCATGAACCCGGGTCACCGTCATCTCGACAGTGAGTTCTGATTCGCAGAAATCGGTCAACCCCGATATCGGGGATGCGGAGGCCGGTTGTGGCGCGGCAACCAGAGGAATATGTCCTTCACCGGCCAATAAACCCGAAGTCGCATCCAGCCCAACCCAGCCGGCACCGGGGATGAAGGCCTCGCACCAGGCATGCAGATCCGTGAAGTCGGCCGACGGACCGGCCGGGCCATCCAGCGGCTTTTCATCGGCCGCCAGTTGAATCAGATAACCGGAAACGAAACGGGCCGCAACGCCCATGCGCCGCATCAACTGAACCAGCAGCCAGGCACTGTCGCGGCAAGAGCCGGAGCCCTTGGCAAGCGTTTCTTCCGGTGCCTGCACCCCGGGTTCCATCCGGATGAGGTAACTCACGGAGGACTGCACTTTCTGATTGATCAGAACCAGAAAATCGTTGGTATTGAGTTTGGCGGGTAACGCCTGCCGGAACGCCTTGAGCCAGGCATCGAACTTCGGTCCAACCGCAGCGGGGACGAGGTACGGTGCCAGCTCAAGGGCCAGCTCCTTCGGATAGACAAAGGGATATTGCTCTGCGTAGGGCTCGAGAAAAAAGTCGAAGGGATTGATGACGGTCATGTCCGCAATCAAATCCACCGTGACTTCCAGCGATTCGGCGGGTTCGGGAAAGGTAAGCCGGGCAATGAAGTTGCCCTGGGCATCCTGCTGCCAATTGATGAAATGCTGAGCCGGCTGCACCTGCAGGGAGTAACTCAAGATCGGTGTACGGGCATGAGCGGCGGGTTTAAGCCGGATCTCATGAGGAGATAGTGTCACCCTGCGATCGAATTGATAAAGCGTTTTGTGATGCAGCGCGACACGTATAGTCATGATATGGGCGGCTCGGTGATGGGAGGTGAAATATCGGTGGACGGATCATGAACCGCTGGGCAAACCCAGTGGGGCTCGGGCAGGCTGGCGAACACGCCGCGCAAACCTTCGCTCCACAGACTGCTGATCTGGCTGAAATACTCGTCGCCTTCCGCGAGGCTCTGCTCCGTACCCAGCTCAAGGCTGTTGGTGTCATAGCAGATGATATCGATCGGCATACCGACGGACACATTGCTGCGCATCGTGGAATCAAACGAGACCAACACACACTTGATGGCTTCATTCAACGAGGTTTCCGGACGGATCATGCGATCAATGATCGGTTTGCCGTACTTGGTCTCGCCGATCTGGAAGAAGGGCGTGTTGTCCGAGGCCTCAATGAAATTTCCTTCGGAATACACCATGAAAAGTCTCGGCGCTTCACCGGCGATCTGCCCACCCACAATGAAGGTCGCGCCCACATCAATATTGCTGGCCTGCAGGTGCGGGCGATCCCGGTGGGTAACCTCACGCAGGCAACCACCCAGCAATCCGGCTACATCGAACATGGACGGCACATTCCATATATTGCTCTGATCGGCCTGACGCCCCTGCTGCTCCACAAGATTGGTCGCATTCTGGGTCACCGACAGGTTCCCCGAACTCAGAATGACGATCACTCGATCACCCGGATTGCTGAAGGTACGCATTTTCTTGAAGCTGGCGATCTGATCCACGCCGGCATTCGTCCGGGAGTCCGATGCAAACACCAGGCCCGCATTCAGTTTCAGTGCCACGCAATAAGTCATCGTCATTCCTTCACAAACTCGAAAGATGCTTATTGTATTTGCAATTGGAAGCGATCGGGTCGAATTGTGCTGGATAAATCATCTTTCATCGAAAGATAGGCATTGTTGATTTCGCTACTCAACGCCTGTGTCCGATCCAGAAAATCCGTCAGATACTCGTGCAAACCCCGGTTGAAGACATCCTCGATGCGCGTGAAATGCAGCGCGGCATGCAGTTCGCCCGCCAATCGCCGAGCCTCCAGACCGGTCGTTCCATTGATCACTTCCAGCGTGGCATCCACCTCGTTCAGGCAGGCGTGCAGCGATCGCGGCATGTCGGCCCGCAGAATCAGCAATTCGGCAACCCGCATCGGGCTGATGCTGACCCGGTAGATCTTGCGATAGGCCTCCAGCGCACTCACTGAATTCAGCAAGGCGCCCCATTGATAGTAATCGGCCGCACCGCCCACATCCTGCACACTGGGCAGCAGAATGTGGTATTTCACATCCAGAATCCGGGCGGTGTTGTCCGCACGCTCGAGAAAGGTACCCAGCCGGATGAAGTACAGGGCGTCATCCTTGAGAATGGTACCCAGCGTCACGCCCCGGAACAGGTGCGAACGCTCCTTGACCCAATCAAAGAAACCCTCCAGTCGAAACTGATCCAGATTTGGCAGCATCCGCGTCAAATCCAGCCACATGCTGTTAATGATTTCCCACATCTCCGAGGTAATCGCCCCGCGCACCGCGCGTGCATTTTCACGCGCCAGCATCAGGCTGGAGTAGATGCTGGAATGGTTTTCGGGATCCAGCGCCATGTAATGGGTCACCTTGGCCGCTTCGACCACCCCATACTTTTCTTCATAACCATCGGCTGAACCGCAGATGTTCAGCGGGGCGTACCACAGGCGGGCATCAATCCCGTCATTATCGTCCGGCAACAAGGCTGAGCGGTGTGCCACATCCAGAACCCGTGCCGTGTTTTCGGCACGCTCGATATAGCGCGCCATCCAGAATAAGTGATCAGCGGTACGTGACAGCATGCTCTAACCCTCCAAAACCCAAGTGTCTTTAGTTCCGCCGCCCTGAGAGGAATTGACGACCAGCGACCCTTCGGTGAGGGCTACCCGCGTCAAACCGCCGGGCGCCAGCCGAATTTCCTTACCGGAGAGCACGAACGGCCGTAAATCGACGTGGCGCGGGGCCACGCCAGCATCGACCAGGGTGGGACACGTGGAGAGCGCGAGCGTGGGCTGAGCAATGAATTTTGCGGGATCCGCCAACACCCGTTCGCGGTAGGCGGCGATTTCCGCTGGCGTGCTGGTTGGCCCGACCAGCATGCCATACCCCCCGGAACCCTGAACTTCCTTGACCACCAGTTCGGGCAGGTGCGCCAGGACATACTTGAGATCTTCCGGCTGATCGAGCCGCCAGGTCGGTACATTTGAGAGCAAAGGTTTTTCGCCCAGATAGAACTCGATCATCTCCGGCACGAAGAGATAAGTGGATTTATCGTCGGCGATGCCGGTACCCACGCCATTGGTGAGCGCAACACCGCCCTGCCGGTAGGCCTCAAAGAGGCCGGGCACACCGAGCATTGAATCGGGCCGAAATGCCATGGGATCCAGGTAGTCGTCATCGACGCGCCGATAGATGACATGAACCTGCTGCGGCCCTTGCGTGGTGCGCATGTAGACCTTGTTGGCGCTGACGAAGAGATCTTTTCCCTCGACCAGTTCCACGCCCATCTGACTTGCCAGAAAGGCATGCTCGAAATAGGCGCTGTTGAAGGCGCCCGGCGTGAGCACAACGATCACAGGATCATCGATATATTCAGGCGCCGATTCACGCAAGGTTTCGAGCAGCAACTGCGGATAGTGCTCCACGGGCGCGACCGTGTGCGCCGAAAAAAGACTGGGAAACAACCGCATCATCGTATTGCGGTTTTCCAGCATGTAGGACACGCCGGAGGGTGTGCGGAGATTATCTTCCAGCACGTAAAAATCGTTCTCGGAAACCCGAACAAGATCGATGCCCGCGATTTGGGCATAAACCTGATTCGGGAGATCCACACCCTGCATGGCGGGCTGATACATGCTGTTGCCCAATACTTGGGCAGCCGGAATCACGCCCGCCTTGATGATTTCATGATCGTGATAAATATCATGCAGGAAGGCATTCAGTGCGCGGACGCGCTGCTTCAACCCCAACTCCAGTCGTTTCCATTCGGCGGCACCGAACACACGGGGCACGATATCAAACGGAATCAGCCGCTCTTCACTGGAGTTGGCCCCATAGACGGCAAAGGTAATCCCCATTCGACGAAACAGTAATTCCGCATCGCGCTGCTTCTGAGTCAGTGTCTCCGGCGGCATGGTTAACAATTGCTGTGCAATGGCCTGATATTCGGCACGAACCGCACCATCAAAACCATACATTTCATCGAACAGACGAGAAGCATCGGGAGAACTACTGAATTTATCCATGACTACTCACTATTACTTGTCGGCAATTCAATTTTTGTTCATTTGTTTTTTTAAATGCAAGAGCCGAGCCAGCCTTCACCAAAAAATCAAAATCATGAAAAACAGGGTCTTATTTCATCGAAATAATTACCAGAAACGAATGCGCACCATATCGGTTCGCTTTTAAAATCAGTATGCACCAAGACAAGGCACAAAATACGCACCGCACATAAACCGCCCTCCTGAGTCAAATATAGACCGCCCTGATGGCGTCCTTGTGTCAGAAAATTGATATAAACCAAAGCATTCATTCAGAGATCGTTACCGGATACTTCAAGCGCACCAGCTCGAAACAAAACCATGCCATTTTTGCCCATTATTGGTGCGATGCAGGGCGGTGACCAAGCATTAGAAACCGCATATCACCATGATATTTAACTAATTAATATGTAAAAACAGAATTGGCACTCTTTTCGCATTCATCTTGTATACCAGATGAAATACAAGAAGGGCCTGCCGGATGTTTGCGAATAAACCATATACCCTCGATCAGTGGCTCAACCTGTGGCAACGTGCCGATGCGGCGGCCGAAACACTCCTGCTCCGCCAACAGGCTCTTCTGACTGCCCACAAATCGGGGGCAGCCAACGAATGGATTCATCTCGCTTCCGTCACCGAGCTTCAGGCACAAATCACGGAATTACTGACCCGCGATCCGGCAACTCAACCGCTGTTCGGCATCCCCTTCGCCGTCAAGGACAATATCGACGTCGCGGGCATGCCGACGACCGCCGGGTGCCCAACGTTTGCCCACCTGCCGACGAGCGATGCCTTTGTGGTGGCGCAATTGCGCGCAGCTGGTGCGATCTGCCTGGGCAAGACCAATCTCGATCAGTTTGCCACCGGCCTCAACGGTACCCGTACCCCCTATGGCATTCCCACCAACCCGTTCAATCCGGACTACATCACCGGCGGCTCAAGCTCCGGCTCGGCGGTGGCCGTGGCAAAGGGCGCCGTCGCCTTTTCTCTGGGGACGGATACGGCCGGTTCGGGCCGCGTACCTGCGGGGTTCAACAATCTCGTTGGATTGAAGCCGACACGGGGTCTGATCAGCACCTCGGGCGTGCTGCCCGCCTGCCGAACGCTTGATTGCGTCTCGATCTTCGCCGCCAGCATTTCCGATGCCGAACGCGTACTCGCCGTGGCAGGCGTATACGATCCCGTCGACCCCTATGCCCGTGAAATACCGGATCTCCGGCCTACTCACACCACGCCCGTCCGACTCGCCACCTTCAAACCGCTCAACTGGTTCGGCGACACCACGCAGGCCCAGGCCTGGCAACAATGGCGGGATACGCAGGCGAGCCGGGGGATTCTCCTGACCGAAATCGATCCCACCCCATTCCTGGCCTTGGCACCGCTGCTTTATGGCGGCCCCTGGGTCGCCGAGCGACTCGCCGCCATCGAGTCCTTCGTCCAGGATCATAGTGACTCCATTCACCCGGTGGTGCGTAAAATCATCCTCTCCGGGCAAAACTACTCCGCCGTGGACACCTTCAAGGCCGAATATCAGCGTGCCGCCCTGGTTCGACAGATACACGATGCCCTGGCGCCGTTCGACGCGCTGGTCGTCCCGACCTCGCCCACGTTCCCGCGTATTGAGGACGTTCTGGCCGATCCGATCCAGCGCAATTCCGAACTCGGCCACTACACGAACTTCGTCAATCTGGC
>DATKTJ010000066.1:0-2798 GCA_035531235.1 Halothiobacillus sp.
CATGAAAATAGTATCGCGCGTTTTCCAAATCATCCATGCGTTAATTGCCCTGCTTTTCGCCAGTGCTGCCATCATGTTGATTATTATTGCGGCGCGCATCGGGATACTGGCTTTTGCCACCGAGTTTGATACCGGCACTGCGCAACAGATCATCGAGGCCATCGGTCTTTTGGCGGCGGCGGTCGTGGCGTTGCAGATATCGGAAACGATCACCGAGGAAGAGGTGATACGCGATGCGGATATCAGTGGGCCCACCCGAGTCCGTCGATTCCTGTCACGATTCTTTGTGGTCATTATCGTGGCTCTGGCCATCGAAGGACTGGTGGCCAGTTTCAAAGCCATCCACGAGGCCCCCGATCAACTGCCCTACGCGGCCAGTCTGATCGCCGCAGTGGGTGTTCTGCTCGCCGCATGGGGCGTGTTTATCCGGCTGAATCGCTCAGCAGAAGAGCTTGAACCCGAAGCCATGGCCGAGGCCAAAAGCGAAGACAAGAAAGTGAGGCGATCCTAGTTCGTTGATCCTAGTTCGTTGATCCTAGTTGGTCGATTCTGGGTTCGGCGGAACAAGTTTGCCGGCAATCATCTAAGCTTGCCTTTGATCCGATCCATCACCGTCACTTAATCCCATCTGCAGAGGACTCGAATGAAAGCCGTTGCTTATCGTCAATCGCTGCCCATCTCCGAAGAACAATCACTCATCGACCTGGAATTACCCGATCCCCGGCCGACCGGGCGTGATCTTCTGATTGAAGTCAAAGCCATATCGGTCAACCCGGTGGATACCAAGGTGCGGCGGAATACGCCCCCTGCAGAGGGCGAAACCAAGGTACTTGGCTGGGACGCCAGTGGCGTGGTTCAGGCCGTCGGGCCGGACGTCACCCTGTTCAAACCGGGCGACGCGGTCTGGTACGCTGGGTCGATTGCCCGGCCCGGCACCAATTCTGAACTGCATCTGGTGGATGAGCGCATTGTGGGTCGAAAACCCGAATCGCTGAGCCACGCGGAAGCCGCCGCCCTGCCCCTGACCAGCATCACGGCCTGGGAGTTGCTGTTCGACCGCCTGGGCGTGTTACCGGGTAGATCGCAGATGAACCAATCCCTGCTCGTGATCGGCGCGGCGGGGGGCGTAGGGTCGATCCTGATCCAGTTGGCCCGGCGACTGACCGGCCTGACCGTGATCGGTACGGCATCGCGCCCGGAAACCACCGAATGGGTTCGGTCTCTCGGTGCTCATCACGTCATTGACCACAGCAAGCCACTGGCGGACGAATTGCGCAAAACGGGCTTGTCGAATGTCACCCATGTGGCCAGCCTGACACACACGGGGGAGCATTTTGCCGACATCGTGGAAGTGTTGGCCCCCCAGGGGAAATTGGCGCTGATCGACGATCCTGACCCCGCCCAGATCAATGTGCTTCTGCTCAAGCGCAAGAGCATCTCGCTTCACTGGGAGCTGATGTTTACCCGTTCGTTGTTCGATACGCCCGATATTCTGGCGCAACATCGGCTGCTGAACGAGATGGCCGATCTGGTGGACGCCGGATTAATCCGCACCACCTTCAGCGAACACCTCGGCACGATCAATGCCCATAATCTCAAACGGGCTCACGCGCTGATTGAAAGCGGTACGACCCAGGGGAAAATCGTTCTGGAAGGATTCGACTGAAGCACGCTTCATCGGTGCCCGAAATGAGCACCGCTAGGACGATATTCCCTTGATAACGATGAGGCGGAACATAACAAACCGCATATCGCGCACACCTTCCGATTTTAAATTACAAGGCTAATTAGTTGCACATGATGCATTTGGCAACTAAATACAGGGGGGCTTGGTGCTTCATCGGAAGCACCATCGTTGCGCCAAACCAAGTGGAGAATCGATGATGAAGACCCTGCAACTCAATCACGGCGATCACATGCCAATTTTGGGATTGGGCACCTGGAAATCCCAAGCCGGAGACGTCTACCAGGCAGTCAAGGAGGCCATCCGCCTCAACTATCGCCATATCGACTGTGCCGCCATCTATGGCAACGAAGCCGAGATTGGACAAGCGCTGCATGAATGCTTCCAGGAAGGCATGGTCCGTCGCGACGAGATGTGGATTACCTCCAAGCTATGGAACAACGCGCACGCGCCTGAGGATGTGCAGCCAGCACTGGAAAAGACCCTGGGCGATCTGCAACTGGATTATCTGGATCTCTACCTCATTCATTGGCCAGTGGCACTCAAAAAAGGCGTTTCATTTCCCGAATCTGGAGAGGACCTGATCAGCCTGGAGGAATTGCCCATCGCCAAAACCTGGGGCGCAATGGAAGCCTTGGTGGACAAGGGTCTGGCGAAACATATCGGTGTGTCCAACTTCAGCACCACCAAGCTCAAAGCATTGATGGACACAGCCAGAATCAAGCCCGAAATGAACCAGATCGAACTTCACCCCTATCTGCAGCAACCGGACATGCTGGAATTCTGCAACCAGCACGGCATTCACGTCACGGCTTATTCCCCACTGGGTTCCCTGGATCGGCCGTCTGAACTCAAGACCCACGACGAACCCATTCTTCTTGAAGATCCCGTCATCCTGCGCATGGCAGAACGACTGGGCGCTTCACCAGCACAGGTGTTGATCAGCTGGGCCATCCATCGAAATACGGTTGTGATTCCCAAATCGGTTCATTCCGAACGCATGAATGAGAATCTCGCCGCCGCTGACGTATCACTGACCCCGGATGACATGCGGGCCATCGCACAATTGGATCGCCATCGTCGTTATGTTCAGGGTGATTTCTGGTCGCCAGAA
>DATKTJ010000067.1:0-12863 GCA_035531235.1 Halothiobacillus sp.
GGGTGCATTCTATACTTGGAGCCCGTCCGAACTGGCGGCGGTACTGCCGCCCGAGGCGGCAAAATTGGCCGCCGCCTACTGGCAGGTCACGCCCGCCGGCGATATTGATGGCATGAGCGTGCTGCATCGGGTGAGTGCCGCGGATGAGGCGCAATTGGCCAGAACCCTGCACCTGAGTGGCGCCGAACTCAACCTGAAAATGGCCGACATCCGCGAAAAACTGCTGGCCGTGCGCGCCCGGCGGTCCGCGCCGCGCCGGGATGGCAATCGGATCACCAGTTGGAATGGCCTGATGATCCAGGCACTGGCCGAGGGTGGCCGCCTTTTGGATCAGCCGCGTTTCGTTCAGGCCGCGGCAGCGGCAGCCCACTTTGTTGATCACAAGATGCGGCTGGCGGACGACCGACTGGCGCACAACTTCAACCGAGGGGTGGCGAGCGGGGTGGCCAATCTTGCCGATCATGCCGATTACGCCCTGGGTTTGCTCGCCCTCTACGATGCGACCGGGCAGAAAATCTGGCTGGATCAGGCACAAGCGCAAGCTTCGGTCATCGAGAAAGGCTTTGCCGCCCCCGCGGGCGGTTACTTCGACCAGCCGAACGAGTCGAAGACCGATGCGGCGATCCTGGACTTGCCTTCCCGCCCCTACGAAGACGGGCCGGAACCGGCGGGCAATACGCAGACGCTGCGTCTTTTCGTGGGGTTGGCCGCGCGTACGGGCGACCAGAAATATACGGATGCCGCCGACGCACTACTGGCCGGTTTTTCGGGGTTGATCGCGCGTGATCCGCTCAGTGCCGCGGGTATGCTGGCCGCGTTGACTGCGCAAAGAGCGGGGGCAATCGATACCCAGGCGTATGGCGCACGGGGTGGGCTCCATGCGGTGGCGACTCGTCGTGCGGGCACGCAGATCGATGTCCGGTTGGCCTTTGCCGCCGGTTGGCACGTCAACGCACATGACACCCGCAGCGATCTGATTCCGACCCAGCTGACGGCAGTCCCGCCGTTGCAGTTGGCTCTGGTGGATTACCCCGCCGGGAAAACGGTGCGACTGGCCTTCAGCGACACGCCGTTGAATCTGTACGCGGGTACTGCCCATATTGCCGGGGTGCTCCAGCCGGATTCGGTCCTGTTTCCCCAGCGTGTCCGTCTCGATTTTCAGGCATGCAATAACGAGATATGTCTGGCACCGGCGCAGATGACGTTGTGGTTGCCGCCCCGTCCATGAGGTCTATCCTTGAGGCGTATGGGCGGTGTCGGTATCAACGATACGGGTAAGGAGAACAACGGGTGATGAATCCGATGAATCGATTTGAATGGGCGGTGTGGGGACTGTTGGTCGCTGTTGTCGTTCATGCGCCCGTCGTATGGGCGGACCAGACCACGGTCTACCAGTGCAAGGACAAGAACGGTGCTGTGATTTTTTCTGGTACGCCTTGCGGCCCGGATGCGAAGGCCAGGGTGATCGAAGCGCCGAGTGCCGGGACCGGTGGCGCCGCCGCACGCCAGGGCATCGATGAACTGGCCAAGCAGTATGACAAACGGCAGGAACAGGCGAGTAAGAATGCGGCGGAGGTCGCGCGTGCCGACGCGGAGGCCCGGGCGGCCGAACAGGCGCGCGCGGCACAGCAGGCAGTGCCTTCCGCCCCCGCCATTGAAAATGGCTACATCTATGGCGGTTATCCCCTGCCGGGCGGCTATGGCTATTCCGGGCCGGGGGCGGCGCAATTCGGCGGGTCGATCAACAGCAGGGGGCAGTGGTCGATCGGTGGTCGCGTCGGAGATCACGACCGGGACTCTTCCCGTGATCGTGGGCGGAATCACCTGCGTCCTTCGCCCCCACCGCCGTATAAGCCGCCCGAAAGCCCGGGTATTTCAGGGCAGTTTCCCGGCGGAATTCCGGGCATGCGCCAATAAATAAACGATGCTACCTGCGCGTTCGGGTCAGGTGCTTGCCGGGATAATCGGTGCGAACGGGGCGAGCAGTGCCGCGAGGTCTGTGAGTTCGGGAATCTGTGCCAAGGCACGATGCAGATGGCGCCAGGTCAGCGGCAGGTCGTGCAGATAGCCGTGTTTGCCATCACGGAAACTCAGTCGCGCAAAAATACCCAGTACCTTCAAATGCCGCTGCACGGCGACCCAGGCGAAATCCGTCCGGAATTCTTCCAGCGACTGCCCCTGCCGCAGCACGGTGGGCAGGCTTTCCCAGAATCGTTCCTGCATGGCATGCACCGTGTCGTCGGGCCAGTCGATATAGCTGTCGCGCAGGAGGGACGCGAGATCGTAGGCCAGTGGGCCGCGGACGGCATCCTGGAAGTCGATGATGGTCAGGCGATCGGGTTGCACCATCAGGTTTCGGCTGTGGTAATCGCGGTGTACGAATACCTGCGGCATGGCGATCAGCCGCGCGCTGATGCGATCCCGAATTTCGTTCCACTGTGCAAGATCCTCGGCCGACAGCGTGTGTTGGTGATAGCGCTGGATATACCATTCGGGCAGCAGATCCATTTCCCGGCCGAGCCGTTCGGCATCAAATGCGGGCAGGTTGTCAGTATCGCCCTCGGCGAGGGTGGGCAGCAAAGCGACGGCCGTTTGCAGTTTCTCTGCCACGCGTTGGGGGGATTGACCATGTCGCCACTGGAACAAAGTCTCATCGCCCAGGTCTTCCAGTAACAGAAACCCCTGTGTGGGGTCCTGCGCATAGAGTACGGGCACCGGAATGCCGATTCGCGCCAATCGCTGCTGGATGTCGATAAAGGGTAGAACGTCCTCGCCGGGCGGTGGGGCATCCATGATGATGCGGGTCTCGCCGGATTTGAGTCGGGTCCGCCAGTAGCGACGGCCACTGGCATCACTGGATACCAGGATCGGCGGGGTGTGCGTTTCCGGCTGCATCTGGGCCAGAAAGCCCGACAGGGCCGGATAACGGGGATCGTTGAGAAAGGCGGTGTGCGGCATGATGCTGGTGGGGTTCCAGTGAATAGGCGACTAGCATACCGGTCAGCACGGCGCGCGGGGAAGGGGGTGACGTGAATGCAGGCCGGTCGAGCCCTGAATGATGCAGCACATCGATTTTGGGTATAAAATAACTGATACGCATATAAATATATTGGAGGGGTCATGGCGATCTTCAAGCAACTCTTTGACGAAGCAACCTCGACGTTCACTTATCTCATCGCGGACGAGCACACGCGCGCCGCGCTGTTGATCGACCCAGTGCATGAGCAATATGACCGTGATCGGCGGGTGCTGGATGAACTGGGGCTGACGTTGAAGTACGTCCTGGAAACCCATGTTCATGCGGACCACATTACTGGCGGCGGTCGTTTGCGGCATGAATTGGGTGCGCAGTTCATCGTGGGCAAGGGTACCGGCTTGGCCTGCGCCGATCGGCTGATTGTCGATGGCGAAACAGTGACGATGGATGGGATCACCTTGCAGGCCATCGCTACGCCGGGTCATACCGACGGTTGTACCAGTTATCTGTGGAATGATCGCCTGTTCACCGGCGACACGATTCTGATCAATGCCTGCGGGCGTACGGATTTCCAGCAGGGGTCGCCGGAAAATCTCTATCGCAGCATCCATCGGTTGCTGTCGTTGCCGGATGAGACGCTGATCTATCCCGGGCATGATTACTCCGGCCATCGGGTCAGTTGCGTCGCCCAGGAAAAAGCCATCAATCCGTATGTGGCCGGGCTTGATCTCGCGGCCTTTGCCGACAAAATGCACAAGCTGAACCTTCCCAAACCCCGGCGAATCGATGTGGCCGTTCCTGCGAATCTCCACTGCGGCGGTGCCGATGTGGCCCGAGCCGCTGGCGAGACCGAGGCGCCCGCAACCAAGGTCTGTTGATCGAGCGTCCGCAGGTCTCTTATTGGCCGGATTCCCCCGCGCGGCCATTTGTTGCATGATGCGAGACGGTTTTCTAAGGGTTGTTGCTTGACCCCCGGTGTTCACGGGGGAATTCTCCGCGTACCGATCAGGCCGGGAAGTTTCCCGACCTGTTTTCCTTTTTCAAACCGTCTCCGTGACGGTTTTTGTGTTTTGGGATGTGCGATGATTCGGCTGTTTGTCCTGTTTCTGGGGTTGCTGGTGTTCCGGGCAAGTCCTGCCGATATGCCTGCCGGATGGCGACCCGTGGGGGTGGCTGCCGGCTGGTTTCTTCTGGTTGGCCTCTTGCTGGGGCTGAGTAGTGATATGGCACGTACGGATTGGCCGGGCGCCGTGGGGCAAAGCCTGTTGGATAGTGGGTTGGATTTACTGGTGCTGGCGGGTTATTCCGTTGCCTGGGCGCGCGTGAGACGGTTTTCATTGCGGACGCCTCAAATGTTGACTGCCCTGTTCGGCGCGCTGGGCATGCTGGGGGTTTTGTTCGTCCCCCTGATGGCCTGGATGCCGTCGGACATGAGTAATCCCGCCGCGTTTGGCGGCTGGGGCTGGTTGGTTATGGCGCTGTTTCTGTGGAATCTGGTGGTCGCCGGCCAGATCTATCGTCGTACCTTGTCCTTGAGCGCGGGTGTAGGTGTACTCATGGCACTGGGATACTTTGTGGCGAGTGCGGCGGTATCCTTGGGCTTGTCCTATGCTTTCCCCGGTATCGACAGTTGAGCGTGTCTCCTACCCATACGAAAAAACAATGGTTGATGGTTCCTTGAAAAAAATTCACATTCTTGGCATTGCGGGCACCTTCATGGGTTCGCTGGCGCAATTGGCGCGGCAGATGGGTTATGCGGTCAGCGGCCGCGATCACGCCATTTATCCGCCGATGAGCGATCAGCTCGCACAGGCGGGCATCCCGGTCGAAACGGATATGGATGCGCCACTGCCGGAGGATGCGGAAATCATCGTCGGCAATGTGATGCGTCGTGACATGCCGGTGATCAACCAGCTGCTGTCCGGTTTCTATCGCTATCGTTCCGGTCCGCAGTGGCTCGGCGAAGAGTTGCTGCGGGATCGGTTTGTGCTGGCCGTGGCCGGTACGCACGGCAAGACGACGACCAGTGCCTTGCTGGCCTGGATACTGGAGTCGGCAGGTATGGCGCCCGGATTCCTGATCGGCGGTGTGCCGGCGAATTTCGGCGTGAGCGCGCGGCTGGGAGAGACCCCGTTTTTCGTGATCGAGGCGGATGAGTACGACACGGCTTTTTTCGACAAGCGGTCGAAATTTCTGCACTACCGGCCGCGCGGCGTGGTGCTGAACAATCTTGAGTATGATCATGCGGACATATTCCCTGATCTGGCGGCCATCGAGCGTCAGTTCGCGCACTTGCTCCGCCTGGTGCCGAATCAGGGGTTGGTGGTCATGGCCGACAATACCCCTGCGCTTGAACGGGCCGTGGCGCAGGGCTGCTGGGCGTCCATCGAGCGGTTCGGCGAGGCGGAGTCGGCGCGACCCTGGCGCTTGGTGGATCACGGAATTTGGCTGGATGGCCAGAAACTCGGTGAGTTTCCACCTAATATCATGGGACGGCACAATCGTATGAATGCCTTGGCCGCGTTGGCGTTGGCGCGCTTCGCTGGCGTTCCGGCGGAACTGGGCCTTGCGGCACTGGCTTCATTTGCCGGTGTGGCACGACGGCTGCAGAATCGGGGGAGCGCGGACGGCGTCACCGTCTATGACGATTTTGCCCACCACCCGACGGCAATCGTCGAGACCATTGCCGCCATGCGCGAGTTGCTGGCGGCGCGTGCCGGGCAGGGGCGATTGATCGTGGTGGTGGACCCCCGATCGAACACCATGCGGGCGGGCGTCCACGCCGATGTATTGGCGGAAGCGCTCCAAGGTGCCGATCAAGTGGTATTCCATAGCCCGGCGAATTTGCCCTGGTCGCCGCCGCGGTCCCTGGCCGCCCTTGGCAAGCGGGTCAGTTTCCCTCAAACCGTCGATGCCGTGCTCTCGACGCTTGTGGCGATGTGTCGTGCCGACGATGTGGTTCTGGTGATGAGCAACGGGAGTTTCGATGGGTTGCACCAGCGTCTGCTGGACGCCTTGAAGGCCAGGCAGAGCACGCCGTAGACGTTATCGTCACCCTTTTCGGTAGACAGGAGGCTCAGTACGCATGACCGAAACCCAGACCTTGCCGTTATTCCCTTTGCACACGGTGCTGTTTCCCGATGGCTATCTGCCGCTCCGGATTTTTGAGACGCGCTATATCGACATGGTGCGGCAAAGTTTGCGAGAATCGCAGCCCTTCGGCGTCGTCTTGCTGAAGCAGGGTGGCGAGGTGCTGCAGTGCGAGACGGATCGGGATACGACGGAATTCAATACCTTGGGTACCTTGGCGCATATCGTGGACACGGATCTGGCCGCCGACGGCATGTTGCAAATTGAGGCCCGAGGTGATCGCCGTTTTCGGATCGAGCGATCCTGGATGGAGCGTGATGGTCTGATGATGGGCGAGATCACCCTGCTGGACCAAGCGACTGTGCCGGAACGGGTGGCTGACCAGGTTCCTCGGTTGAGCGCGTTTCTCGAGCGGATCATGAGTGATCGCGACCCGCATCGCGTCAACCCCCGGTTTGATGATCCGTCCTGGGTGATTTATCGTCTCCTGGAACGGCTGCCCATCAAGCTGGAAGATCGCCAGCGTGTACTGACGGTTGATCAACTCGACCTGACGGTACGCCATCTTTCTGCCATGATTTCCGCTTTGGAGTAACAATCGCGGGTTTTTGTCACCCCGATATTGGAGATATTTAATGACCGTTCAAGAAGCAACCTTTGACACGATCGATAGCCTGATCACGCAAAACGATATTCTGATCGTGGACTTCTGGGCGCCCTGGTGCGGCCCCTGCCGTTCGTTTGCGCCGATTTTCGAGGCGGCTGCCGAGGCACATCCGGATGTCACCTTCGCGAAGGCCAACACTGAGGCAGATCAACAGTTGGCGGGTTATTTCCAGATCCGTTCGATCCCGACCCTGATGGTCTTCCGTCAGCAGATCCTGTTGTTCAATCAGGCTGGCGCCTTGCCGAAGCAGGCGTTGGACGAGTTGATCGGCAAGGTGAAGTCCCTGAATATGGACGAGGTCCGTAGCGAGATCGCGAAGGCAGAATCCGAACAGACGGCACCCCAATAATGTGGCGTGCGCACCGATTCGCTCGTGTCCTGTTCAGTGAGTCGGTGCCGGAGTAAGTTCTGATGATGAGCGTGCTCCTGCAAATGGCGGCCACGATCGCCATGGGGTTGTTGTGGCGACGTTTCGAGTTTGGCGGCTGGTCCGCCGAGCGGGCGCGTGGCGCATTGACGACGGCCGTCTATTATTTCTTTCTGCCGGCGCTGGTGTTGGCCGTGCTCTGGCGTACCCCCCTGGGGGTGGATACCTTCAAGATATCCTTGTCGGCGGTGACCGGTGTTCTGGTGTCGATGGCTGCCATGGTGCTGGTCGGCCGCATGATGACGCTGTCTCGACCGCAATTTGGCGCCCTGTTGCTGGCGGCCAGCTTTCCCAATGCCACCTATATGGGGCTGCCTTTGCTGGCGAGTCTGTTTGGCGATCCCGGCAAGGCCGTCGCGATTCAGTATGACCTCTTCGCCTGCACGCCACTGTTGCTCTCTGTCGGTATCATGCTGGCGGCGCGTTTCGGCAATCACAGTGAGCAGATCCATCCGGTAAAATCACTGCTGCGGGTGCCGCCGTTTTGGGCGGCCGTGGTGGGCAGCCTGCTCAATCTGGCCGGAGTGCCCCAGCCGGATTGGGCAGCAGCCTTTCTTGACCGGATGGGGGGCGCTGTCGTTCCTATTATGCTGATTGCGCTGGGAATGAGTTTGCGTGTGGCGACGCTCTCGCCCCGGCATCTGCGCACGGTCAGTCCTGTCCTGATTATTCAGTTGATCCTGATGCCGATCGCGGTTTTGTTGATGGCCACGCTGCTTGGATTGACCGGTGACTTGAGGATGGCCGTGATATTGGAGGGCGCCATGCCCGTCATGGTAATTGGCTTGGTGCTATGCGACCGTTTCGGGTTGGATACGGAGATGTTCGCGACGGCCGCAACGGCATCCACCGTGCTCGCGCTGCTGACCTTGCCGCTATGGCATTACCTGCTCGCATGACAAAATGACCCCAAAGAGCGGGACGGAATATATTTCCGGACTCGTTCGCCTTCACTATTACCGAGTACTGATGAGGAATTCTCAGGCATGTTGATTGAGCAAAATACGGTTGTCCGGATGCGCTATGTCCTGACCGATGATGATGGTGCCGTGATCGACGATACCGCCGAACGCGGATTCGAGTACATCCACGGCCATGGCAACCTGATCCCCGTGTTGGAAGCAGCACTGGCGGGCAAGGCGGAGGGGGATCGACTCGAACTCACCATCGAACCCGAGGATGCCTATGGCCTGCACGACGAAAGTGCCGTGTTGACTGTGCCTCGTTCGCGGTTTGCGCCCGAGGTTGTGCTGGTCGAGGGCAACATGGTGGAAACCCTGGGGCCGGAGGGGCGCATCGAGATGCTGATCCTCAAGATTGACGGCGATGATGTGTTGGTCGATCTGAACCACCCGCTGGCCGGACTGCGCCTGCACTTCGCCATCGATGTCGGCCCGGTACGCATGGGACATGCGGACGAGATCAAGCACGGTCGAGTGCATCCGGGGGGGCATCACCTGATGGTTGGTGATTCGACCTATATGGGTGATTGGCAGGAAACGGATGGGACGCACGGCAACGAAGCAGATGGCGGCAGTGACTGACATCTCGATGCGTCATCCGCACTATGCGCTGGGATTGGGGCGGGCCGCCTCTCGTTACATCGATGTATGCATGACGTTGCCACCGAATCCGCAAGGCTGGCGACTGAGTCTGCCCGCGTGGATTCCCGGCAGCTATCTGATCCGTGACTTCGCCAAGAATCTGGTCGGGATGCAGGCCGAAACCTCGCTCGGTGAGCCGCTGGCCATCACGGCCCTCGATCAGCAGACCTGGCAGTTGCCGGGGACGGATACGGAAACGGTCATCACCTACGCGGTGTACTGTGCCGATTTTTCCGTACGAACGGCCCATGTGGACAGCGATCACGCCTTTTTCAATGGCAGCAGCGTCTTTTTGCGGGCGCATGGGCTTGAGGCGCTCGACCATCGGGTGACCCTGAATTTGCAGGATGCGCCACCCGCTTGGCGCGTTGCGACGTCGATGCCTTCTGATCCATCCGCTCCGGGGGGGTATCGGGCAGGAAATTACGAGGCCCTGATCGATTACCCGTTCGAGATCGGAGTTTTCGAGCAGGTGACCTTCGAGGCACGTGATGTGCCGCATCGGATGGTATTTACCCACCCGCATCCCAAGACCGATCTGGCGCGTATCGCCCGCGATGTCGCCCGGATTTGCGCCGTCGAAATCGATCTTTTCGACGGTGCGCCGTTTGAGCAGTATTTATTCCTGGTGGCCCTGGATGGTCAGGGGTTCGGCGGCCTTGAGCATCGGGATTCCACCGCACTGATCTTTCCGCGCGACGACCTGCCCATGATCGGAGAAACGGCCGTCAGCCCAGCCTATCAGCGTTTTCTGAGTCTGTGTGCCCACGAGTATTTTCACAGCTGGCACGTCAAGCGAATCCGCCCGGTCGTTTTCGAGAACCTGCCCTTGGCTGGCCCCGCGCATACCCGGCTGCTGTGGGTATTCGAGGGGTTCACCAGCTATTTCGACGATTTGCTGGTGCGTCGCGCTGGGCTGGTCGACGAGTCGCAGTACCTGAATGCGCTGGCGCAGACCATCAACCGGGCGGTCCGGGGGAAGGGCTGGAGCCGCCAGACCCTGGAAGAATCCAGTTTCTATGCCTGGACCCGGTTCTATCAGCAGGACGAAAACGCCGTCAATGCGATCGTGAGCTATTACACACGGGGCGCGCTGGTCGCACTGATGCTCGATCTGACCCTGCGCCGAGAAGGTCGTTCGCTCGAAGCTGTTATGCGGCGGCTTTGGCTGGACCACGGTCGGACAGGGCTGCCGGAAGGGGAAACGATCGAACGGTTGATCGAATCGGTGGCCGAGCAGTCGTTGCGTGATTTCTTCCATCAGGCGTTGCGGGGCACGGAACCGCTCGATTTCGTCAGCCTGCTGGCCGAATTCGGTGTGCGGGCCGAGGCGGTCGCCGAGCCGGCATGCGCCATTGTGGATTTTGGTGCCGTGGTCGGTGGCGACGACCCCCGTGTGGCTCGGGTTCAGGTGGTCTTTGAGGATCGCCCCGCAGCCTGCGCCGGGCTGGCTGCCGGCGACGAGATCATCGCGCTGGATGAATTTGCGATCAATGGAGCGGGGTGGCAAAAACGCCTGGACCGATACCGGGACGGGGATCGAGTGCGCGTCAGTGGCTTTCGCCAGGGGCTGCTGCATCATTGGGTGGTGACGCTGGCGGCGCCGGTGTCGAATCAATGGCGTTTGTCGCTGTTGCCGACATCGGTTCAGGCTGCGGCACGCGGTTCGGCATGGCTGGCTGCGGCGGATACCGGTACGGACGCATGAGTGTGATGGAAGGCTGTTGCGCTCATGCACGATGATACGGGAATGACGCTGGCGGATTGGGCAGCGGAGCAGGGTGGTCGGTTTGTCCGACTGAACGAGGTGACGTCGACCAGCGACTACCTGCGCACACACTGGCCCGAGCAGCAACGAGAAGGCGCCCCTTGGTCGATTTGCCAGGCGGATCGCCAATCCGCCGGTCGGGGGCGGCAGGGTCATGCCTGGCATAGTGCCGCCGGTGCGGGGCTCTGGTGCTCGTTGGCCGTACCGGTCGTCCCTTGGGGTGATGAGGCCGGGGCACCGATGACGAACGCCCTGCCGCCGCCCTTGAGCCTGGTGCTGGCGGCGGCACTGATCGATGTCCTGCGGGCGGACGGTTTCCCCGTGCAGTTGAAATGGCCCAATGACCTGTGGCTCGCAGATCGGAAAATCGGCGGGCTGCTGATCGAGCAGCTGGGCTCGTCCCGCAATCGGTACTGGCTGGTGGGGTTCGGTATCAACTGGCGGGCGCCGGTCGACTTGCCGCGCGACAAGACCGGCGGGGTTGTCGATGCCGGCGGACTCTTTGACGGTTCGCCATCAATGATTGACGTGCCGCCGGATACGTCGGATCTGCGCGGCGGCTTGACGTATCGCCTCTGCCGACGTGCGCTGGACACCATACAGGCTCCCGGCCTCTGGTCGGGCTGGATGGATCAGGCGAATGCGTTCAGCGCGCTGGCCGGCCGCGACGTCCAGGTCTGGCTGGATGGGGTTCCCCAGTCCCGTGGTCGTGTCGCCGGTATCGAGCCGGACGGGAGGATGATCTTGATGACCGGCGACGGCGCGATTCGTGTCGGTGGTGCCGCCAGTGTGAGATTGCTCATTTGAAATGTTACGTCGACGCGGGAAACTCGCGCATCAAGTGGCAAATCGGCCCCGAGGGACCGGTTCATGCGCTGGACTGGTCGGATGCGGCCGACTGGGGGGCAGCGGTGCTGCAAACGGCGCAGGCCGAGGGTGTGGTTATCCGGCGATTTGCCATTGCCGCGGTAGCCTCGCCGGAGCGGTGTGCACACATGCACAGCCAGTTGGCCGTCGCCTGTCCTGATGCGCCCATCCAGTGGCTAAAAAGCCGTGCCCGATGCTGCGGTGTCCGCTTGGGCTACCCCGATCCGAGTCAATTCGGGGTCGATCGCTTTTGCGCGCTGGTGGCCGCGCGAGGCCGCCATCCCGATCAGGCCGTGCTCGTGATTAACGCGGGTACGGCGGTGACTCTGGATTATATGAATGCGGCGGGTGAGCATGCGGGCGGCGTCATCATGCCCTCCGTGCACGCCATGCAGGTTGGCCTAACGGCATTGGCGCCCAATCTGGGGCCTTATTTTTCCAAAGATACCCCCGAGCCGTTATCCGGGCGAAAGAAAACACCGCCTCGGGACGTTGGCTATCTGGCCGTTGATACGCATTCCGCGCTCGTGCTGGGGTGCCGCTGGATGATGGCGGCAGCCGTCAATCAGATGGCTGCCGCACTGCGGGAAGATGCAGCGACACCGCATTTCCAGGTCTTGATCGGCGGCGGCGGTGGCGGTGATCTGCGTCCGCTGCTAGACGTTGCCGCCACGCATGCGCCGAACCTCGTGCTGGAAGGAATTGTCCATGCCGCGCGACAGCAACGATAAATACAGGTTGCCAATCGATCCCCCCTGCGATTAGAATGCGCGCCCATTGCCGCTTTAGCTCAGTTGGTAGAGCAACCGCCTTGTAAGCGGTAGGTCGTCAGTTCGAATCCGACAAGCGGCACCAGATTGGGCATGTGTGACATGACTAAGCGGTAATTGGCACTGATTGTGCACGTGGTATGGGTATTTGGTTGACACATACACGTAACTCGGGAAAAATTGCGCGTTCTCGGTGGGGTACCCAAGCGGTCAACGGGATCAGACTGTAAATCTGACGGCTCAGCCTTCGAAGGTTCGAATCCTTCCCCCACCACCAATTTCGCCCTGCTGGCCACGTGCCGGCGCGGCAAAAAGGTTTGCGAGTGTAGTTCAATGGTAGAACCTCAGCCTTCCAAGCTGATGGCGTGGGTTCGATTCCCATCACTCGCTCCAAATTGAAAATTCGCTCATGTAGCTCAGCTGGTAGAGCACGTCCTTGGTAAGGACGAGGTCAGCGGTTCGATTCCGCTCATGAGCTCCAAATCCCTGGGTTGTTAATCTTGACTGGTGTTGGTGGAGGAAGTCATGGCAAAAGAGAAGTTTGAACGTAACAAGCCCCATGTAAACGTAGGCACAATTGGCCACGTGGATCACGGCAAGACGACCCTGACAGCAGCGATCACCAAGGTTATGGCCGGTATTCACGGCGGCGCGACCATGGCGTTTGACCAGATTGACAAGGCCCCGGAAGAG
>DATKTJ010000068.1:0-17821 GCA_035531235.1 Halothiobacillus sp.
GCTTCCTCGCCCTTGCGCCAAATGGTTTTGCTGGGCGAAAGAAACAGATTGCGGGCGAGTTGCTGACTGATCGTTGAGCCACCTGCGGCAAATTCACCTTCGGCCAGATTTTTCTCGAAGGCATCCTGGATGCCGGTGAAATCGAAGCCCCAATGATCCATGAAGCGATCATCCTCCGACGCGACAACCGCACGCTTGGCAACTGGCGCGATTTGCGCGTAACGAACCCATTGATAATCCAGTTTTGCCCGTGGGTTGACCGTGTGGATCAGAGCCAGTCGTTCGCGCATATATGCGGTGCTGGCCGGGTTATGGTCGCGCAGGTACCAGACCTGGACGAAAAACCAGCCCTGCACCAGAAGAAATAGGGAAAGAGCCAGCAAGAGCGTTGCCGTCAGTAGACGGCGAAAAAGGGAGCGTTTTTTCATTGATGAAAGCATAACGTGCCGAAGGAGTTTTTGTTCGGGTTTGACAATTATGCGTTTCTAGCCGGGTGAAAAGTGTCGGGTATTGACAATCCGAGCACTTCGATCTTGGTTTTAAGTGCGCTCGATTTCATATAAACCCGACAGGAACGTTGTGATCGCTTCGTGTTTCTAAGTGCTTAACGCCACGCTGAGGGTAGATAGCGTGAGTCAAAACCGCAGGTGGCTTGCCAACGAATAGCGCCAGGTGAATTTGTGATTGGCGACAGGGTGCATTTCTTGGCGGAAATCGCAGAATTTGCCTTGTTGCCATATAGCAACTCGATTTCCCCACCATTAATCACGGTGACGGATTTCGTGTAATTGCCGCTGATTGAACTCGGAGAAGCCAAGCCCAGCGAGGTGTTATTCGTCGGGGTACCGCTGCTTGGGAAGTTGGGGTGAGCGCTTTGCCATTCGGCCAAAGCCAGCTGTGGCCCGCTGCACAGGGTGATCCCTTCTGCCACCTGTGCGCGGATGACGTAGTCCTGGTAGGCATATAGCGCGATGGAAGCCAAGATGCCGATGATCGCAATGACGATCATCAGTTCAATTAGGGTAAATCCGCGGGCAATATAGGTTATTGGGGCGGGGACGTGCGAGGCTGTTGTTGAATGCTTGCTCATGGCGGTGCGTTCCTTGTCGTTATGATCAGTCACGGAGTGTGACCGTGCATGTTATTGACAAGTACAACAGCATAATTTGGGCCAAGTCTTTATCCGGCCGATGGCTGGTGCCAAACAGTTCGGCTTTTGGTGGAGGATTTATGTTGCTGCGCAGTCGAGTTCCATCCAGGCGCAGGTCTCGGGAAGGTAGTGAGCTAGCCCCTCAAGAACACCGGCCGAGTAGTTGCCGTTCATGCTCAGGAAGTCGCCCTGTGCAACGTACAGGGTGTCACTCAGCCCGGCTGCGCGAACGGTCTCGATGGCCTTGGTCTTGATTTCTTCTTCGGCATTGGCGACCAATACGGCATTAATTTGGCTGGTCAGTGCATGGAGGTCGTTACCCGAATCACCGGCAAAAAGCGTCCGGTCCACGCTGTAGCCTTGTTGATGGATCAGGAATTCCATCGCATGCAGTTTGCTGGCATTGATTGGCAGGACATCAAGCAGTCCCACCGATGCCATTTCATCAAATGACCAGATCAAGCGGGCATTGATGCCCAAGCGCCACAGTCGGCGTTGCAACTCGGCCTCAAGGATATCCTGATTGGCGGCCAGGTCGACATAGTAGCTGGCCTTAAACAGTCCTTGTTTCTCGCGTTCCTGGGGCGTGAGTGCGGTCAGGTCCTTGAACAGGTCGGTAATGTCGTCGTGGGTCATGCCGCTCCAGTCGGGGGCAATTTCCGCCGTCCAGGCTGGCCAGGAGATCCAGTCATCCGGGTTCAGACTCCGGGGTGATGCCCCGGGTGTGTAGATCGTGGTGCCGACATCCCCGATGATGAATTCGGGAATGGGGAGTTGCCATTCGTCGATGCCGGACAGTACCAGGCCCAGATCGCGTCCGCTGATCAGGGTGAGGTGTACTTCGGGGTGCTGACACACTCGGGCGAGCCGTTTGCGCGCATCGGGTGATTCGGGTTGTTTGCCATTGGGGATCAGGGTGCGATCCAGGTCGCAACACAGCAAAATCGGGTGGCCCGTGTGTGTACTCATCCGTGATGATCTCGTTCAGTCGGTTCGGGCGGGTGTTGGGTCGTGACTTCCAGATGGTCTTCGGTGGGCGCTTCGCTCGGTAACCGGCAGGCTCCAAAAAAATCGTAATGGTCCATCGCCTGTCGGATGCCGGTTGCGTAGGGAGCTTTGCTGAATACGACCCGCTCCAGTCCGAGCAGTCCAGGCAGTTGCGCCTTGCCTTCCGGAAGCACCACGGCGCCAAGCGTATGGCCGCGCAGCATGTCTTCATCCGTGAAGCCGCCGCCTGCGACCAGAATATGATCCAGAGCGATGTCCCACTGGCGAGCCAGGTAACGCAGGGCGAAACCCTTGGAGGCGCGTTGCGGGGTGATCAACAGTTCTGCAGGGTTGATCTGCTGGATGCGGGCGCTGATATCCGCCTCGAACAGCTGATTTTCCAAGGCCGTCGATCCGATGAATGCGCTCTGATCGTCGATCAGAGCGTGGATGGCATAGATGCCCTGCACGCTGCGTGGCCCCAGACGGACGCCGGGCGTGTCGGCCAGGAGTGTGAAGATCTGATCCGGTTGCCAGTTCTGGCTGATGTGCAGACTCCAGCCCCGGTCCCGGGAGAGTCGGGCGCCGTAGTGAATCTGTGTGCCGCCACGCGTGACGAGGACGTCCGGGGGCGGCAGCTTCAATCGCTTCAATTGAGCCAGCACCTCGTGACGTGGTCGGTCCGAGGCGATGCCGAAGGCGATTTGCCGTCGCCGCTGGCGCAAGTCGGTCATCAATTGGCGCAAGTCGGGATCATCCGCGTTTTGCCCTAAGGCAGCGAGCTCCACCAGTAGCATCCGGTCGACCAGGATGAGTTCGGGGCGGGGCTGAAGGTCGGGCACCGGTAACGGCCGCTGGTTGAGCAATGGCTCGATGGCCGCGAGATACGCACTGACGTGGTTTGGCCAGGCGTAATGCTGCCGAACGCCTTCGATGCCGTTTCGGGAATATTGCTGCCAGCGTGCCTTGTCCGTCAGAAGCGCAAGGAGCCGTTCCCCGATCTCGTCGGCATCCAGCGGGTTGATCAGTTCGCCATTGGCGCAGGCCTTGATGATGTCCTGGGGGCCACCGTCCTCGGTGGCAATGATTGGGGTGCCGCAGGCGGCTGCTTCGATCAGGGTCAGGCCGAAGGGCTCGGTGAGCGCCGGATTGATGAATACCCCGCCCATTTGAGTGACATAGCGGTAGAGATCGGGGACATCGTCGGATTCATGATGTCGCGGGTAGGCGGCCCGTCCATACAGATCGTATCGATCAATCAGCAACAAAAGTTCGGTCAATACCTGGCGCGAGCCCGCATCCATGTCGCGAATATCGTCCCGGTTGCCGGCGATGATGACCAGGTTGGCTTCCGCCTGCAGCGCCTTGTTTTCCCCATAGGCCCGTACCAGCGTACCGAGGTTCTTGCGTTCGTCCGGGCGGGAAAGGGCGAGCACGATCGGTTTGCCGGTCGTCCGGAAAAAACGGTTGAGCTCGTCGGCAATCGGTGGGGGCGTCTGATCGGTGGGGGGTGAGAACCGTGCTAGGTTCACACCGGGCGCGATCACGCGCATGCGCGCTTCATTGGCCCAGTCGTAAAGGCCATATTGCTCATCGATTTCATGCTGCGTACTGGTGACGATCAGGGCAGATGCCGCCAGGGTTTCCTCTTCCGTTCGGATTCTTCGGGACAGGTTGTATTTCTGTTCGATGGTGGTGGCCGATTCGCCCTTGGCCAGCAGTCGCTGGCGCTTGACGCGGCCCAGTGAATGTCCGGTAAAGACCAGGGGCACGCCCAGATGATTGGCCAGCCGCACACCCACATATCCGGCGTCGGCGTAGTGGCTGTGCACCAGCGATGGGGTCAGCCCGGTGCTCTGCACATGATCGAGCGTCCCGTCGACCAGGCAGTTCAGATAGTCCCAGAGTTGTTCCTTGGGCAGATATTCGTCTGGCCCTGCCGGGATGCGGATAATGTGTGCGCCGTCGCCAAGATCTTCTTCCGGTGCCGCGTAGTCGTCCGAAACGCGGGGGTCGATGATGCGGCGGGTGATCAGGTCGACCCGCCCGACGCGCTTGTCCCGCGCCAGCGCGCGGGCCAGTTCGACGACATAGAGGGTCTGTCCCCCGGTATCGGCGTCGCGTCCCAATTCGAGATCATGGCCACGAATGAGCCCATGCACACTGATCAGGACGATATACAGTGGTTCGTCGTTCATGACAGCGCGGTCTCCGTGAAGCCCAGTCGTTCGAGTTTGCTGGGGTCATCCAGTAGATGTTGGGCAAAGATCAGGCCGGTGGCACTCCATACCTGGTGCAGGTTGGCCTTGCGTCCCATCAATCGCCCATGCCGACCATCGTAGTATTCCGGCCACCCATCGTGCAAGAGCCGATTTTCGGCCACCTTGTAGGCGCGCTTGGCCAGATCTTCACGGCCACAGGAAACGGCGGCGGCGGTCAGGGACCAGATCAGTACAGGCCAGTTGCCGCCATTATGGTAGGACCAGGGGGTGTTTTTGGGGTCGGAGCCGGTGATCAGCCGCCACTCGTGCGACTCGATGGCCGGATATACGAGCTTCATCGGCATCCGGCCGATGAGGTCGTCCCAGCGCTGCTCAATGAGGTTCATCATGCCTTGAGACTGGCTGGGGTTCGCGAGCCCGGCCACTAGCGCGAGCAGATTGCCTTGCGAGAAAAAGCGGAAATCGATGCGACCCGGCCCCAGGTTGCCGACGAAATAACCGGCGCCATCGGGCAACCAGTCGGGTACCCAGCCCGGAATGGACTCGGGGTAGATGTTGAACAGGTTGTCGACATCCTGACCGAACATTTCGGTTGAAAAGCGATTGACCCGATTGAGCACATCGATATCCAGCCAGTAGTAGTTCTGAATGTATTCCTTCAGGACATGGCGGCGCCGGACGGCCAGGTCGACCAGCCAGCGATTGCCTTCATCGGCTTCCAGCAGTTCCGCACAACGTAGGGTCATGTCGAAGAGCGCCTGTATTTCGATCGGGTGACCGTTTACCCCCATCCTGCGGTCGATCATGAACGATCCGTCGGGGACGAGCAGAGTCGGGAACACCTCGAACCGGCTCTGCAGGCAGAGGTTCAGAATCATGCGCAGCATGCGCTGAACTTCCGGTGTTTTGGCAAACCCCGTATCCCCGGTGCTATGCACATAGGCACGCAGCAGAATCGCCCACCACATCATGGAGTCGACGGGTGCCACGCGGCCGATTGCCCGATCACCGAAGTCCGCAATCAGCGTTTCTTCGCCCGACGCATTCTGCATCACGCGGAAGGAGGCAGGCAGAACGCCCGGTGCCACTTGTTGGCCCTCGATTTCCTCCTGCTGATCGCGCAGATGCATGATCAGGCTCAGGAACGAGCGCACGATATCGGACCGACCTTCGAGCAGCATCACCAAGCCGGCGGAGACGAAATCCCGCACGAAACAATCCTGATAGTTGTCGGCGGGCGCGCGTGGATCCGGGCTGGCCATGGTGCCGACAGCCTTGCCCTGATAAGTGATCAGGGCGGCATCGAGCAATCGGTAGGCATCGGCCAGTGCGGGCGAACGATCAGCGTATTGGGGGTGTTCGAAGCAGGGTGTATGAGAGGGGGGGTGTTCCGGCATGAATACATCCTGTGACGACGATGACTTTCCGAAAAGTTAGCACAGCCACGAGATGGATGTTGAGAAACACGGCCGGTAGAGTCGTCGAAATCGGGCTTTGGTACGCCCGGCCGTCGTGTCAGAGGGTGACCAGGGTGCCGTCGCGCATGGTCTGTACTCGGGTCATCCGATGCGCGAGTCCGTGATCGTGCGTCACCAGAACGATGGCTGTCCCCATCTTTTGATTCAGCGCCAGCATCGCGTTGAATACGTCGTCCGCACTATGACTGTCGAGATTGCCGGTGGGTTCGTCGGCCAGGACCACGGCGGGCGCCGTCACCAGGGCCCGGGCAATTGCCACACGCTGGCGTTCGCCGCCAGACAGTTCACTGGGGTGGTGCTCCAGGCGTTGCCCCAGACCGACCTGATCGAGCAGGTTGCGGGCGCGCTGTCGCGCTTCACCCCGCGGCATGCGCCGAATCAGCAGGGGCATGGCGACATTGTCCAGGGCCGAGAATTCCGGCAGCAGGTGATGGGCCTGATAGACAAACCCCAGGTGTTCATTGCGCAAACGCCCCCGGGCGGTTTCTCCCAGGCTGGATAGCAGCTTCCCGGCCAACCAGACTTGGCCGCCCGTGGGCTGGTCCAGGCCGCCCATCAGTTGCAGCAGGCTCGATTTTCCTGATCCGGAAGCACCCACGATGGCCATCATTTCACCTGCGTGAACGGTCAGATCCACCCCCTTGAGGACCTCCACATTGAGCACGCCTTCGCGGTAGGTTTTGATGAGCTGGCGGGTTTCGAGCACGATTCCCGAACTGGGGGCGGAGTTATTCATAGCGCAAAGCCTCGGCGGGCTGGACGCGTGACGCGCTCCAGGCGGGGTAGAGTGTGGCGAGGAACGATAAACCAAAGGCCATCAGGCCGACATGCCAGACGTCGTTCCAGTCCAGACGGGACGGCACTTCACTGATGTAATAGACGTCGGCGGGCATGAACTGGGTGCCGGTGAGATGCTCAATCCAGGGCACGATCGTTTCGACATTCAGGGCGATGCCCACGCCGATCGTGACCCCGACCAGGGTGCCGATCAGGCCGATCACGGTGCCGGAAATCAGAAAAATGCCCATGATGCTGGCGGGGCTGGCGCCGAGTGTGCGCAGGATCGCGATATCGCCGCGCTTGTCGGTGACGACCATCACCAGCGTCGACACGATATTGAAGGCGGCCACGGCGACGATCAGGGAAAGAATAATGAACATCACCGTGCGTTCGGTCTGTACCGCGCGGAAGAAATTGCCGTTGGCCTTGGTCCAATCGGTCGTCCAGTAGGGGCTGCCCAGCTTGAGGTTCAGGTCGTGGGCCACCCAGGGCGCCCGGAACATGTCGTCGAGCTTCAGGCGCAGACCGGTGACCGAATTCCCCATGCGGAACAGGGCCTGGGCGTCCTTGAGGTCGATGAAGGCCGAACCGCGATCATATTCATACATGCCGACCTTGAAGAGCCCGACGACCGTGAATTGGCGCTGGCGTAGCAATCCCCCCACCGGGGTGACGGCCACGTTGGCCGTGATCAGCATCAGTTTGTCGCCGACGGTCACGCCGAGGCTTTCCGCCAGTGCCTGGCCCAGCACGATGCCGAACGAACCGGGTTTGAGGTCAACGAGTTTGCCCGCCACCATGTGCTGGCCGATGTCGGTGACGGCATCTTCTTCGCTGGGTTCGATGCCCCGCACGATGACGCCTGAGACGTTCGGGGGGGCGGAAAGCATCGCCTCGGCCTGAATGTACGGCGCGGAAGCGACCAGATGCGGTTCACCACGGACGCGTTCGGCCAGACTTTGCCAATCCTGAAGTGCGTGATTGGTTTCGCTGATGGTGGCGTGGGCGGTCATGCCGAGGATACGGTGGCGCAACTCGTCCTGAAAGCCGTTCATCACCGAGATCACGACGATCAGCGCCGTCACGCCCAATGTAATTCCGATGATGGAGGTGGCTGAAATGAAGGAAACAAACCGGTTGCGCCGCTTGGCGCGTGTATAGCGCAGGCCAATCAGCCACTCAAAGGATCGAAACATGAAGTCGCCTGCAGTAGGTATGAATCAGAAAATCTCGCGCAGTTTAGCAGTCTGACACGTGATATGACTGTCCCGGTTTCGAAATGACGCACGGCGAGTTACACTTTTCCCGCTGTTCGGCATATTCTAGGCAGGATACGGGCGTGGCTGTTTTTACACGCAAGTGATTGCGGGCGGGGCTGACGCATGGGGTGTGCGGCCGAAATGCAGACTTAATTTTCGAACTTGTTTTTAGGAGCTTCAGTTATGGATCAACGAATCACTGCTCATCGTACTTTCTCCCGGTGGACCCTGGTGGCCTTCCTGGCCATTGCCGGATTTGGCGTCGCGCCTTTTGCGAGCGCGCAGAGTCACGTTATGACGCCGGATGTTCAGGTCATGTCCCCTGACGTCAATACCGCCAAACCGGGCAGCAAGGATTACGTGCATGGTATGAGCATGGCCCAGGTGATCAAGCGTTTCGGTCAGCCGCAGAAGAAACTGGCCGCGGTGCCGCCTAAGGGTGGAAAGTACCATCCGCCGATTATCCGTTGGGTCTATCCTGGGTTTGTCGTGTATTTTGAGCGTCATACCGCACTGCATCTGGTCCGTGATCACGCCGTACCCAAAAAATAGGCTATAACCCTGTCGATAGGGGGCCTTGATTGGCGTGCGTCGCCACTGAGCGCAGTCATTTTATTTTGTGTTGTTCACGTCGTTGACCCGGAGTTTCTTGATGAAAACCAATGTGGGAATGATTGATAAGGCGTTACGGATCATTGTGGGCATCGTTCTGATTGCCTTGGCCGCGACGCATGTGATTGGCTGGTGGGGCTATATCGGTATCGTGCCGTTGCTGACGGGGCTGTTCAATTTCTGCCCGGCCTATCTGTTGATCGGCATGAATACCAAGGGCAAGGATACACCGGCCGAATAATGGCCCTGTTTTTGCCTTGAGACACCGACTGACGGTTCATGTACGAACGCCGCTGGCTGGATTTTTCCGGTCAGTGGCTTTTTTATGCCTGCTTGTTTCAGGTGGTTCTGCGCTGGCGGATAACCCGCGATTCGGCGCGTTGCCGTCCGTGGTGGACGAGGCGAGCGGACTGACCGCCTCGATACGTCATCCCGGCGTCTATTGGACCCATAACGACAACATCAATCTACCGGCTTCTTCGCGTCGCAGTGAGCCCTTGTTGTTCGCGATCAATGCGCGGGGCGAACTCCAATCTACGGTGACGTTGTCGCCGATCCGGCAGCGCGACTGGGAGGCCATTACCAGTGGATTGATCGACGGTCAGCCCACCCTGATCGTGGGCGACATCGGGGACAATCGCAATTCTTGGCCAGACTATCGGCTCTGGTTCGTGCCGGAGCCGACTGCCCTTGGCGGAAAACAGAGCGCCTATCCCACGGCGCTGATTCGTTTTCGGTATCCGGATCAAATCCCCCAGCCGAAGCGACAGGGGGGATGGAGTGGCGGGCATGATGCCGAGGCACTAGTGCTGGATGCGCATGACCAACAATTGTTGTTGCTCACCAAACGGGAGAAGCCGGCCCGATTTTTTTCAATTCCGCTGAGCGCCCGGCATCCGATCACGGAAGGTGAGCGTCTCAGCCTTCAGGATCGGCGCACGCCGGTGATTACGGCGCATTTCATTGCGCCCTTGCCCACCTTGCCCGCCCCGGATCTCTTGGCCTGGTTGCTCAATCCGATGATCGGCGCCTATGCCGATCAGCCCACGGACATGACCCTGAGTCGGGATGGTCATCTGCTGGTAGTGTTGACCTACAGTGCGCTGTATTTCTTTCTGCGCGAGCCGGGCATGGATTGGCGGCAGGCTATCGAAAGGCCCGTTGACAGCATGGGACTGCCGCAGATCGATCAATGGGAAGGCATCAATTTTTCCGAGGATGAAAAACGCCTGCTGATCGTCCGCGAGGGGCGGGGCGATCGAACTCTGATGAACCTGTCCTTGCCGGAATCCCTGATCGCGCGTGAGTGATCCGAATCTCCAGAAGGCGTGTCTCCACGGCCATTGCGCCGCAGTTTTTGCCTCGGGTTCAGTGAACGGAAATATTCCAGATGGCCAGGGCGACGGTGTAGGCCCCGAAACCGGTGACCGCCGTACCCGCGACCCAGCGGACCCATTTTTGGCGGGTGAAGGCGGAGAGTTGGGCGGCAAATGCGCCCATCAACAGAAGATTCGGCAGGGTGCCCAACCCAAAGCCCAGCATCAGCAGCGCGCCCTGCGCCGCACTGCCCGCCGAAAGCGCCCAGATCAGCACGCTGTAGACGAGTCCGCAGGGCAGCCAGCCCCAGACGAATCCGAGCAGCAGCGCCTGCCGGGGTGAACGGACGGGCATCAGGCGACGACCGAAGGGTTCGATATAGCGCCACAGGCGTGAGCCCACGCGCTCGATTCGGGTCAGGCCGAACCACCATCCGCCGACATACAGGCCCATCAGGATCATGAACAGCCCGGCGATGATCAATAAATACAGTTGAGCATGTTGCAGCGGTATCAGGGATAGACCCAGTGCGCCGATGAGTCCGGCGATTGCCCCTGCCAGCGTGTAGGAACTGATCCGGGCCAGGTTATAGGCGAGCAGATAGGGCATGAGCTGTCGGGCGGTGGCCCGTTTTTCGGCGGGCAGGCCGAAGGTGAGGGCGCCGACGATGCCGCCGCACATGCCGATGCAATGTACGCCACCGAAGAAACCGACCAGTAAGGCCGCCCAGAAGGTCATATCGTTTGGCATGTTGTCCTCGTGTTCGGGGTGACGGGGTGGGCGCTCGGCAATTCGATCCTTGGCGTTAGGGCGGATGCCTTTGGGCTTGATTCTGTGGGGCGCTTCGCCAACACTGCCCGGCATGAATGACGTATCGCCGAACCGTGAATCCCAATCAGACTTTGGGTCAGACCCTGGGTCTGACCAGCAAACGCCCCCTAAAGTGCCCGCGGTAGGCCTGCCCGACCCCAAAAACCCCGAGGATGTTACCGCGTTTTTGCGGGCGCATCTCGATCAATTGCCCCTGGGCGATGCACCCAAACTGACGCGTCGGCTGGCGGGGGTCGAGCGCGCGCTGCGGCAGAATCGGCTCAGGGCGGGTGAATTGGCCGAACTGGTCGGCGTCTTTGAAACCGCTGCGGCGCTGGTGGCTGCCCGGCGCAATCAGGGTATTCGGTTCGATTACCCAGACGATTTGCCCGTCAGTGGCGCACGTGCCGAGATCATGGATCTGCTGCGGGACCATCCGGTCGTGATCGTTGCCGGGGAAACCGGCTCCGGCAAGACGACCCAGTTGCCCAAGATGCTGCTCGAACTCGGCTACGGCCTGCGCGGCCAGATCGGCCATACCCAGCCGCGCCGGATTGCGGCGCGCAATGTCGCCAGCCGGCTGGCCGAAGAACTGGGCGCTGTGGGGTCGCAGGCCGTCGGCTACAAGGTGCGCTTCTCGGATCATACCCAGCCGACGAGTCGGGTCGCCGTCATGACCGACGGGATTTTGCTGGCCGAGATCAATCGCGATCCGGATCTGCTGCGTTACGACGCCCTGATCATCGACGAGGCGCACGAGCGCAGCCTGAACATCGATTTTCTGCTCGGGATTCTGCGCCAGCTGGTCGAACGTCGGCCAGATTTTCGTCTGGTGATCACCTCGGCAACGATCGATACCGCCCGGTTTGCCCAGCACTTCGGGCGGCTCGATCCCGCCCGTGGGCAGTTTCAACCGGCGCCCGTCGTGCCGGTGGCGGGGCGGAGCTATCCGGTCGAGGTTCGTTATCGTCCGCTGAGCGGCGGGCGCGATAACGGCGGTAACGCGGAATCGGAGGAGTTGGATCTGCCCGCTGCTGTGGTCGCGGCGGTCGATGAACTTGTGCATGAAGGACTGGGCGATATTCTGGTGTTTCTGCCCGGTGAGCGCGAGATTCGCGATTGCGCCCAGCGCCTGACGCGGCATGGTCTGCGTCATACCGAAATTCTCCCGCTGTACGCCCGGTTGTCGACGGCGGAGCAGCAACGGATTTTTTCGCCCCACACCGGTCGACGGGTGGTGCTCACCACGAACGTGGCCGAAACCTCGCTGACAGTGCCCGGCATTCATTATGTGATCGACTCCGGTCTGGCCCGTATCGCGCGCTACAGTCCGCGCTCCCGTGTGCAGAAACTGGCGGTCGAGGCGATTTCCCAGGCCTCGGCCAACCAGCGGTCGGGTCGCTGCGGGCGGATTGCGCCGGGGATCTGCATCCGTCTGTATGAAGACAGCGATTTCACGGGCCGTCCGGCCTTTACCGATCCGGAAATTCTGCGCACCAATCTCGCTTCGGTGGTCTTGCGTCTGATCGATCTGAAACTCGGCGAGCCGGAGCATTTCCCCTTTATCGAACCGCCCGATTCACGGCAGCTGGCCGCCGCGCGCCGGTTGCTGTTCGAGCTGCACGCCCTGGACGCCGACCAGCGCATTACTCCGCTGGGGCGGCAACTAGCCCGCTTGCCGGTCGATCCCACGCTCGGCCGGATGATGCTGGCGGCTTTGCCGCTCGGCGATGCGCCCGCGATCGATACACTGATCGTGGTGGCATTTCTTTCCATCCAGGACCCGCGCGAGCGTCCCGCCGACCACGCCCAGGCTGCCGATCAGGCCCAACAGGCCTTCCGCGTGGCGGATTCCGATTTTGCCGCGGTACTGGCCCTGTGGAATGCCTGGCATCAGGTCGTGCGGCATGAATCGCAGCGCCAGCGACGCGATTGGGCCAAACGCCATTTTCTGTCCTATAACCGCCTGCTCGAATGGCATGATCTGTTCGGCCAGCTCCGTCAGATCGTCGATGAACTGAACCAGCGCGCCTTGCCCGATCCGCAGCCCTTGCCCTCGGTGAGTGCGGAGGCGACCGAGCACGAGAAATCTGCGCTGCAGGCCCGGCTCGACCTGCTGCATCAGGCCATTCTGCCCGGCCTGCTGGCCCAGATCGGCTTGCGGGACGAGGCCCAACGGGCGGACAAGGCCGAGAAAGCCGATCAGCGCAGTCAAAAGAAACGCACGCCCACGATCTATATCGGGGCGAATAACCGCCGTTTCATGCTGTTCCCCGGTTCCAGCATCGCCAAAACACCGCCCAAGTGGGTGATGAGCGCCGAAATCGTTGAAACCACGCGGGTGTATGCACGCATGAATGCGGCGATCAATCCGCGCTGGATCGAGCCGCTGGCCACGCATCTGGTGACGCAGGAACACAGCGAACCCGTCTGGGATCAGCGTGGCGGGCGGGTGATGGCCTTCGAGACCGTGAAGCTGTTCGGCCTGCCGATTGTCACCAAGCGGCGCATCGACTTCGGTCGGATCGATCCGCTGCTGGCGCGCGAGATTTTCATTCGCTCGGGTCTGGTGGAGGGTGCCTTCGAGAGCAATCTGCGCTTCTGGCGCGACAATCAGGCGCTGATCGGCGAGATTCGGGAACTGGAGGCCCGCACGCGGCGCCCGGATCTGCTGATCGACGACCAGGTCATCTTCGATTTCTATGCCAGCCATCTGCCGGCCGATGTGCACGATGTGGCCGGGTTGGTGCGCTGGCTCAAACAAGTCACCCCTGATCAGCCGACCGCCCTGTGCATGACCCGCGACGATGTGCTCAAGCGCGAGCCGGATCAGCACGACCCGAAGGGCTTCCCCGACCGGTTGCAGATGGGGGCGTTCAGCCTGCCGCTGCATTACCACTTCGCACCGGGCAGCGATGACGACGGCGTCACCTTGCGCCTGCCGTTGGCCGCGCTCAACCAGATTGATGCGACACGCGCCAGCCACCTGATTCCCGGTCTGCGGCGCGAAAAGATCGAGGCATTGATTCGCGGTCTGCCCAAGGCCGACCGACGGCACTTCGTGCCTGCCCCGGAGTTCGCAACGGCCGTCAATGAGCGCATCGTGGTGGATAACGGCAGTTTGATCGTGCAGCTGGCGACGGAATTGCACCGAATGACCGGTCATCGCGTCGATCCAGATATGTTCGATGAACGTAAACTACTGCCACATCTGCGGATGCGGTTCGCCGTGGTGGATGAGGCGGGTGAGGAACTGGATGCCGACCGTGATCTGGCGGTGCTGATGGCGCGTCATCAGGCGGCGGCGCAACAAGCCTTTGTCCAGCGTACGCGACACCGGCTGGAGCGCGATGATTTGACCGATTGGGCCGTCGGTGATCTGCCCGAGCAGCTGACGGTCGAACAGCAAGGTGCGCAGTTGCAGGCTTATCCTGCTCTGATCGATGCGGGAGATCACGTTCGCGTGGCCTTGCTCGACGATCCGGATCGGGCATTGGCGGCGCATCGGGTGGGTGTGACGCGGTTATTGATGCTCGCCCTGCCCGAACAGATTCGGCATCTGGGACAGTTTCTCAAGCAGGAACGGGCGCTGGACCCGGCGCGCCTGCAATACAGTCAGCTGAATCGTCGTCGCCCGCTGCCCGAACTGAGTCTGGTGTTGCCGAATCGACGCGATACGGCATTCGATACCGAATTGCTGGCGCGCGCCGTGGCCGGTCTGGCAGTTGATGATCGCCCGCCGGTGCGAGATCCGGCGACGTTCGCCGAGCGCGTCGAGTGGCTCAGGCCCCGACTGGATGCGGCCGTTCGCCAACTGGCCGATCAACTGCGTACCCTGTTCGCCCAGCATCAGGCCTTGCGCGCCCGGTTGAAGGGGCGCCTGCCGCTGTCGCAGATCGAGGCGGCACGCGAAGTGGCCGAGCAGCTCGATGCCTTGATCTATCCCGGCTTTATCTGGCACACGCCGCAGAGTCTGTTCGCGCAGTTGCCGCGCTACATGACGGCGGCGGAAAAGCGGCTCGAGAAAATCGACCGGCATCCCGAACGCGACCGGATGCTGCGGGTGCAGTTCATGCCGCTGTGCAATCGGGTATTGGCTCGACTGGATCAATCCTCGGATGATCCGGCTCAGTTCATGAACCTGTGCCACCTGCAGGCGCAGCTCGAAGAGTGGCGTGTCACCACCTTCGCACAGGAGTTGGCCCGCAAGGGCGCGCCGACCGCGCAGGATGTGGAGCAGGCACTCAAGGTTCTGTTGTCCGGTTGATCGACCGGCTGTTCGGCGATTAGGTCGGGCGGATATATCCCCCCCGCACGCCTTCGGGCGAGAGTACGCACTGCAGAAGGTTGAGCTGTCGTGACCGGAATGCGCCCGCGCAGGACAGCAGATAGTAGCGCCACATGCGTTCGAAGGTTTCGTCATAAGTCGACTGATACTTCGGCCAGGCGCGGGTGAAATTGTCATGCCAGGCCATGAGTGTGCGGTCGTAATCAGCACCGAAATTATGCACGTCCTCAATGATAAAACGCCCCTCTGCTGCCTTTGCAATCTGTTGGTGCGACGGCGTCTCGCCATTGGGGAAAATATATTTGTCGATCCAGGGATCGGGCGAGCTATGACTACTTCCCCCGGTAATCGTATGCAGCAGGAATAAACCGCCGGGTTTGAGGCAACGCCGTGCCACATCCATGTACGTGGCGTAGTTTTTGCGCCCGACATGCTCGAACATGCCCACCGAAACAATATGGTCGAAGGTCTCGTGCATGTCCCGGTAGTCCTGAAGACGAAACTCGACGGGGAGGCCGGCGCAGAGTTGTTGGCCATGCTCGGCCTGTTCCCTGGAAATGGTGACGCCGACGCAGCTAACGCCATAGCGTTCGGCGGCAAAACGCATGAAGCTCCCCCAGCCACAGCCGATATCCAGCACCCGTTGTCCCGGCTGGAGATCCAGCTTGCGGCAGATCAGATCGAGTTTCGCTTCCTGGGCTTCGTCGAGGGTGGTGGCGCCCGATGCCCAGTAGCCACAGGTATAGGTCATCCGGGCGTCGAGCATATCCCGGTAGAATTCATTGCCGAGATCATAATGGTGCTGGCCGACCGCCCACGCGCGCACAGGGCTCTGGCGGTTGAACAGGCGAGCCTTGAGGGCGTGCCAGATCAACGGCCAGCTCTGGCCGACTGTGGGATCTGTATCCAGCTGGGCGCGCATCACCCGTTCGATGAATTGATCGACAGCGGGCATGTCGACCCAGCCCGCCATATAACTTTCCCCCAGACCTAGATTGCCGCGGCCGAGAATCTGATTGATCGCGCGTGGATCATTCAGTTTCAGATCCCAGGGACGATGACCGTTCAGACTGATCCCGGCTCGTTTCAGCAGACTGTCGAGTACGGTTATCGCTTGATGTGTATCCGACCAGTTCCCGTCGCGCTGCTCGACCTGATGAACCTGGGATGCAGATTGTTTTGTCATGTTTTGCCACCTCACTGCCGCTCGGTTTCGGGCGGCAACAAAGGTGCGGGGTGCCCGTGAACCTGTGGATTTTATCGATGAGTTGCTTGATGCCCAGACGGCGGGAGACGTCGCCGAATGCTTCAAATAGTAATCTATAGTATCTCCGTCCGACGAGTGCAACCTACTGGAATACTCGGGTTTATCGACTTGGGCGTTGATGGGATTAAGATGGGGCCGACGATCCTGGAGAGGCGAGGGCGCGCTGCCGAGAGTAAGATGTTTCCATGAATTTCTGCGTTATCTTGCGATTATGGTTCGGGTTGATGGTGCTGCTGGCCGGTTCCACCGTTAGCCGTGCAGATGCGCCTACTTCCCCCCCGTCTCTGGAGCGATTACCCATGCCGAGCGCTGTCACCGAATCGACGTCACCACGTACGAAAGCTGAGGCGTCGGTATTGGTGGATTGGCCCGGTCTGCCATCGAATGTGTCGCAGGCGGTGAGCGCCGCCGAAACCAGGGCCCGTCAGGAAGTGTGGGGTTCAAATTATTGGCATACCCGCTGGCTGAACGCCGATGGCTTGCCCTGGTTTTCCAACCGTTTGATCCTGAGCCAGTCGCCCTACCTTCTGGAGCACGCCCACAATCCGGTGAACTGGTATCCCTGGGGACCTGAGGCGCTGGCTGCTGCCAAGGCCGAGCACAAGCCGCTATTCATTTCGATTGGCTATGCGAGTTGTCACTGGTGTCATGTCATGGCGCAGCAGAGTTTTGAGTCTGCGGCCGTGGCCCGCGTGTTGAACCAGTCGTTTATTGCCGTCAAGGTCGATCGGCAGCAGAACCCCGAGATCGACAGCCGTTATCAGATGGCCGTCGCCATTGTAGGCAACGGGCAGATGGGCTGGCCGGCGAGTATCTATGCTTTTCCGGATGGACGTCCGTTCTATGCAACCCTCTATCAGCCGGAACCGGCATTCCTGTCCACCTTGAAACAGGTCGCCAGGGTGTGGCGTACACAGCCTGCCGTGCTGGATCAGGATGCCGACAAGCTCACCGGTCTGATGCGCCGCGTTCTGGACCAACAGGCGAAGGCGCAGTCTCTGGATCCCTCTCTGCTGACCCATGCGGCGCAAGCATTGATGCAACGGATCGACCCCTTCGAGGGGGGCTTTGGCGATGGGGTGAAATTCCCGGATGCCGAGCGGTTGATGTTTCTGTTGGATCAGATGGGGCATACGGCACTGCAGTCCGACCAGATCACCGCTCTACGGAACAGTCTGAATCTCACGCTGGAGCATATGCGGCGTGGTGGGATTTACGACCAATTGGGCGGCGGTTTTTTTCGTTACAGCACCACGCCGGACTGGCGCGTACCGCATTTCGAGAAAATGGCCTACGACCAGGCACTGTTGGCACGCGTCTACCTGCGCGCCGGTCTCGTCCTGGGGCGCCCGGCATATTGGCGTACCGCCGAGAACACGCTGGATTTCGTGCTTGACCAGATGCAAGCGACCGACGGCGGGTTTATTGCCGCCCTGGATGCCGATAGCGCCTTGCCGCCATCGGCAGGGTTGGGGCATGAGGTGATCTCGTCGCAACGGGCCTTGCACGAGGGTGCATTCTATACTTGGAGCCCGTCCGAACTGGCGGCGGTACTGCCGCCCGAGGCGGCAAAATTGGCCGCCGCCTACTGGCAGGTCACGCCCGCCGGCGATATTGATGGCATGAGCGTGCTGCATCGGGTGAGTGCCGC
>DATKTJ010000069.1:0-4935 GCA_035531235.1 Halothiobacillus sp.
CGGCAAAACCCTCGGCCGAGGTCAGCGATAACTGCAAGACATACAGCAGGAGCGGCAATAACAGGAACAAAAAAGCCCCGCTCGCGCGATGCATGATGGAAACGATGCCCGGCAGCGGCAACCGAATTTTGAACAGATTGAGGGAAACCGGTCGACGGGCTGCCATGAATTACGCCTCCGCCCGCATGACGAACGGCCCTGTCGCGCTCACGCAGAAACGGGCCGGGGAGTCGAGTACGCACGGTGTCGGGGAATCCATAACGGTCCTAATTCAATTCGTCGAAATAATAGTGATGCTCGGTGTTCACATAACTCATGCGCCATTCCACCGGCTGATTCTTATAGGTGAACGCCACCCGCTCGATACACAGCAAGGGCGCCCCCACGGCTATGCCCAACAACTCGGCTACATGCTCATCGGCGAGTTCGGCACGAATTCGTTCTTCCGCCGAAATGATGCGAATCTGATACTGCGTTTCGTACAGCGAATACAGCGTGCCCTTGTAGGCATTCACATGCTCTTCAACCATCCCGCTGGAAATGCCTTTCAGCAGCGCGGCGGGTAGACGGATGTCGTCGTATACCACCGCCTTGCCGGACAGGGTCAGCACGCGCTGAATCTGCACCAGCGCGCTCCCGCTACGAATACCCAAGCGCCGAGCCACCGGCGCATCCGCCTTGCCGCGCCCGAAACCGATAAACGAACTTTGTGGATAGGCCTGCTCACCGGCCAGATTACGCAGATGCAGAAAACGGTAAGTCGTGCCGTCATCGGCGTGGGTCGCCACGAAGGTACCCTTGCCCTGACGTCGCACCAGCATGTTCTCGGCCACCAGTTCATTGATGGCCTTGCGCACCGTGCCCTGGCTGACCTCATAACGATCCGCCAGCGCCATCTCACTCGGGATCATGGCGCCCGGCTGCCATTCACCATCGGACAGGCTGCGCGTGATCAACCGTTTGATCTGCTCGTAGAGCGGCATAAAACTGGGGGTCTGCTGTTTGGATATCATGGCGAAAAAGTATATATCACACCTTTCAGACAAGTCTATGTTGTCTTATATAAGACACAACACAAGGAAGCATCACGCTCGGGCGTCGCCGCTGACTAAAACGAAGGCGGACTGCAGGAACTGACCAGCGTGCAGGGCTCCTTGCCCACATTGCGGAACCGATGCGGCTGCCGACTGTTGAAGTAATAGGCATCGCCCGGTTTGAGCACGCGGGTCGCCTCGCCCACGGTCACTTCCAGCTGGCCGGAGAGAATGACGCCGCCTTCCTCACCTTCGTGATGCAGCATGTTCAGCCCGGTGTCCGCGCCTGCGTCATAGTGTTCGAAAAGAATTTGCAGCGCATGACCCGCCCGTGCCGAGCCAATCTGCCGATAGGAAATCCCCTCCCCGCCGCTGATCTCGGTCAGTTCAGCGGCGCGGTAGAAGATCTCGCTTTCCGCGGGCGGCAACTCGTCGGAGAAAAACTCGGCCAAAGTCATCGGAATGCCGGCGAGTATTCGCTTGAGCGCGCTCACCGAGGGGCTGGTTCGCCCCGACTCGATCAATGAAATCGTGGCGTGCGCCACACCCGTCCGTTTGGCCAGCGCACGCTGCGACAGTTGATGCCGCAACCGCACCAATCGAAGACGAAAACCGACGTCCTGCTCCATAGGCTTCCCCTAGCTGTTATGAGTGTTAATAATCCAATAACAGTAAGGTAGCACCGAGCATGAAAATCAGCCACTTGAATAGGTAAAAATACAGTCTTGACGGCAAATAGTGAACACCCCGACACTCGCTCCACCGCCAACCGAGGAATCAACCGTGTCCGACCTGCCCAATCTCGATCATTACTGGCTGCCCTTCACCGCAAACCGGCAGTTCAAAAGCATGCCGCGCCTGTTCAAGGCCGCCAAAGGCAACTACTACACCACCATTGACGACCGAATCCTGCTCGATGGCACGGCCGGTCTGTGGTGCGTGGCCGCGGGGCATGGCCGTGAGGAAATCGCCAGCGCCGTAGCACACCAGTTACGCACGCTGGACTATGCGCCCGCCTTCCAAAACAGCCATCCATTGGCGTTTGAAGCTGCGGAACGGCTCGCCCAGTACATGCCCCCCGGACTGGACCGGATTTTCTTCACCGGCTCCGGTTCGGAATCCGCAGACACCGCGCTGAAAATCGCCCTGGCCTACCATCGCGTGACCGGCAATCCGCTGCGCAACAAACTGATCGGCCGCGAGCGCGGCTACCACGGCGTCAATTTCGGCGGCCTCGCCGTGGGCGGTATTGCGGGCAACCGCAAGGCGTTCGGCAATGGCCTGACCGGCGTCGATCATATCCGCCACACACTGGACATCACCCGCAACGCCTTTACCCGGGGCTTGCCGCAGGATGGCGGCATCGCGCTGGCCGACGAATTCGAGCAGCGCATCACCACCCTGCATGATCCATCGACGATCGCCGCGCTGATCGTGGAGCCGATGCAAGGTTCGGCCGGCGTGGTACTGCCGCCGGTCGGTTACCTCAAACGCCTGCGCGAAATCTGCGACAAGCACGGCATCCTGCTGATCTTCGACGAAGTCATCACCGGTTTCGGCCGTCTCGGCACCCGGTTCGCCTCGGATTACTTCGGCGTCGTGCCGGACATCATCACCTGTGCCAAGGGGCTGACCAATGGCGCCGTGCCGATGGGCGCCGTTGCCGTCAAACGCGAAATCCATGACGCATTCATGGCCAACAGCCCGGCCAATGCCATTGAACTGCCGCATGGCTACACCTATACCGCGCACCCGATCGCCTGTGCGGCGGCCATCGCCACGCTCGACATCTTCGCCTCGGAAAAACTGGAGGATCGGGCGGCCGGTCTGAGCGCACATTTCGAACAGGCCGCGCACAGTTTGAAGGGCGTTCCGTTCGTCAAGGACGTCCGCAACATCGGTCTCGTGGCGGGCATCGAACTGGAATCGGTTCCGGGCAAACCCGGTGCAGCCGCATTCGCCACCTATCTAAAGTGCTATGAGATGGGCGTGCTGGTGCGCTACACCGGCGACATCATCGCCATTTCGCCGCCCCTCACCATCGAGAAAGATGAAATCGACCGTATTTTCAGTGCCATTGGCGAAGCGCTCAACGCGCTGGCCGCCGAGGGCGAGGCAGGCCTTGATTCCACCCGTTACCTCAAGAACGAGCAGCAGTGGGCCGCACACCAACAAGAAATTCATCAACAACAAGCGACCTTGGAGCAAACAGCATGACCGCGCCGGAACAAACACTGCCGATCATCGGCCATTACATCGACGGACAAAACGTCGCGGGCAGCGGTGAACGGAAGGGCGACGTGTACAACCCGGCCACCGGCCGGATTCAGGCTCAGGTCCATTTTGCCACGGAGGACGAAGTCCAGCTGGCCATCGCCGCCGCCGAACAGGCCTTTCCCGGCTGGTCATCCACACCGCCACTGAAGCGTGCGCGGATCATGTTCAAGTTCAGGGAACTGCTTGAGAAAAACAGCGACGCACTGGCACGCGCCATTACCCTGGAGCACGGCAAGACCGTCAGCGATGCCCACGGTGAAATCATCCGCGGCCTCGAAGTGGTCGAGTTCGCCTGCGGCATTCCGCATCTGCTCAAGGGTGAGTTCAGCGATCAGGTGGGTACCGGTATCGATACCCACAGCCTGCGCCAGCCGCTCGGCATCGTGGCGGGCATCACCCCGTTCAACTTTCCGGTCATGGTGCCGTTGTGGATGATCCCGATGGCGCTGGCTACCGGCAACACCTTCATTCTCAAGCCTTCCGAGCGCGACCCCAGCGCCAGTCTGATGCTGGCCGACCTGCTTACGCAGGCGGGTCTGCCGACCGGTGTCTTCAATGTGGTGCAGGGCGACAAACTGGCCGTGGATACGCTGCTGACGGACAAGCGGGTGCAGGCGATCAGTTTTGTCGGCTCAACGCCGATTGCCGAATACATCTACACCACGGGCACGGCAAACGGCAAACGGGTGCAGGCGCTGGGCGGCGCCAAAAATCACCTCGTGGTCATGCCGGATGCGGACCTCGATCAGGTTGCCGATGCCCTGATCGGTGCCGGTTTCGGTTCCGCAGGTGAACGCTGCATGGCGATTACCGTGGCAGTTGCCGTGGGCGGTGTCGGCGATGCGCTGGTCGCCAAACTCGCCGAGAAGGCGCGCACCATTCGGGTCGGTCAGGGTCTGGACGAAAACGCCGACATGGGCCCACTGGTGACTCCGCAGCACTATGCGAAGGTCAAGGCCTACGTGGATTCGGGGGTTCAGGAAGGTGCCAAGCTCGTGGTTGATGGTCGCGACTTCAAACTCTCAGGTCACGAGAACGGGTTCTTCATCGGCCCTTGCCTGTTCGATCAGGTCACCCCGGAGATGAAGATCTATCAGGAAGAGATCTTCGGCCCGGTGCTGTCCGTCATGCACGTCAACGATTTCGAAACCGCGCTGACACTGGTCAACGATCATGAGTTCGGCAATGGCACGGCGATCTTCACCCGTGATGGTGGCGCGGCGCGCGAATTCTCTCGTCGCGTACAGGTCGGCATGGTCGGCGTGAATGTGCCGATTCCCGTCCCGATTGCCTTCCACAGCTTCGGCGGCTGGAAACGCTCCCTGTTCGGCGACCACCACGTCTATGGCCCGGAAGGCGTCCGTTTCTATACCCGCCTCAAGACCACGACGACGCGATGGCCTGTCGGAACCCTACTCGCAGCCGAATTTGTCATGCCGACGATGAAGTAAGTCGGAACGCGTACCCGCCGTCCACCCGGAGCCATCGGGCGGACGGCGTTTTTTATGAATGTCTGTTTATTGAAACGACCCCGTACCCTTATGATGTGACGCGCTGAGTCGTTGCCCACACCGTGCGGGATTTTGAACCAACGCGTTTGTCACCACCGCATAGAGGTATCTGC
>DATKTJ010000070.1:0-5524 GCA_035531235.1 Halothiobacillus sp.
ACGCAACCAGGGCGCCAACACCTCGACCACCAATTGTGCCAACCTGCTTGATCGAGGATCGTCGAGCAGCAACCGAAGGGATTCGTGGGGCGGGTCTGCCTGTAATAAACGGCGCGCCGCCGCCGCATCGCCCTTGTTCACCGATTGCGCCAGATCACCGATCGAGCTGTCAGGGCCGAACCGATGGCTATGGCGCAGGGTCACCGTTGCCTGATCCAGGCGTGAACCCGGTTCGGTAGTGGGTTCGAGAGCAAATCCCGTGGTCTGCCGAATCCACGCACAGGTTTCCGCGTCGTAACGTACCTGCACACCGTTCTGGGCACACAAGGCTCCCAGAACGGCCCCCGGTTCAACCGATGCCAGCTGATCCCGGTCACCCAGCAGCACCAGTTGGGTATCGGGCGCCAGCGCGGCCAACGTCCGGGCCATCAATTCCAGCCCGATCATGGAAGCCTCGTCGATCACCACGATATCGGCAGCCAACCAATTGGCCTCATGGTGCGTCGGACGGGCCTGATTCGGTCGGACGCCGATCAACCGATGCAGCGTATCGACGGTCTGCGGCAAAGCCTCGGCCAGCGTGGGGTACGCCGAGTCGAACTGGGTCAGCAATGCGGCGATCTGCCCCAAAATCGATTGTTTGAGGCGCGCTGCAGCCTTGCCGGTGGGTGCGCACAGCCGAATGCGCGGGGCCGGCAACCCGGCACGGATCGCGAGGATCTGACTCAGCATCAGAAACTTGACCACCGTGGTGGTCTTGCCGGTGCCGGGGCCACCGGTGATGATCGAAAACGGGTGGCGAACCGCCAGGGAACAGGCGATTTTCTGCCAATCGGCCTCGTCATTAGTCACCGTCGGGCCGAATAGCCGATCGAACGTCTCGCGGATAGCGCCCGCATCCTGGGATGGACGCGCACCGGCCAATCGACTCAGGATACGGACGGCAATGGCCTGTTCCTGTTGCCAATAGCGCCGCAGGTACAGCCGAGTACCATCCAGAACAAAAGGCGGCACATCCGGCGTCTCCGTGCCCTGATCCGCCACTGGCCCAACAGCCGACCGACCATTGATCACCTCGACCAGATGACTTTCGGCAGCAAGCACAGCCGTCCAGTCGTTCAATGTCCAACCCCGCAGCACCGACGATGGTCGGGGTGGCAGGCGCATTCCCCGAATGCTGAAATCATCCCGAGGCGGCATTTTCAGAACGGCATCGGGATCGCCCAAGCACGCGACCAGATCGAGACAGACATGTCCCTGCCCGGCTTGATGGCTGGCCAAAACCAATGCCAGAATCACCGACGGATCCGCCCTCAGTGCCTGCGCCATGAGCCACCGGGCCACCGCACGATCAACACGACGCAACCAGCCGGACGCCACCCATTGATCCATCAGCGCGGGGAGCGGAATCGGCAACCCGGACGGCGCAACAGGCTCCTCGGTGGAAAAATCCAACGGCAATTGAAACGAATTCATGGGTGTGCCTCGGCCAAGCCGGACAGCCCGAGCGGATGGGGGAACCGGGGTTCACTCAGGCGGGCATCAAGCGCTTCGATCACCGCAGCATCGGGGCACTGGAAATAAACACCTCGGTCAGGCGTCGCAATCCCGCGAACAAACAGGTAGAAAGCACCGCCCATATGCCGCGCATAATCGTAATCCGGCAGGCGATCCTTGAGGTGACGGTGCAAGGCGGTCAGATACAGGGCCATCTGCAGATCATACCGTGCCGCCAGCATCGCCTGTATCAGTTCATCCGTCTGGTAGGCGGCATCCGTTGCGCCCAGCCAGTTCGATTTGTAATCGAGCACGTAAAAACGCCCATCGGCCTCGAAGACCATATCCATGAACCCCTTGAGCTGCCCTGCCAGCATCTGGTCGGATAGCGCCGGACGCGGCAAACCGGGATGGATCTGGGCATTCAATAATTCATCCAGGGCCACAACATCCAGTGCGGCTACCGGCAGCCAGAACTCGAGTTCGATCTGATATCGCTGCAGATCGCTCATCCGTATCGTCCCCGATGGAGCGGCCAGCGGCGCATTCAGCACCTGATGCAGCAGATCGGTCAGTGTTGTCGTCACCGCAGGGGGATTTGTCGACAGTACCGGTTCGGTCACCAGTAGCTCGGCACAAGCCGCGCGCGTGGTGAAATGTCTGAATCCGCGCGCACCGGCCAATTCGAATACCTGATGCAACATCGTCCCGAACTGGGCGCCACGCGGCAGTTGATCCAATGCCTCGGTCATCGGATCGACCCTTCCAGCCTCGTCCGGTGCGCGCATCGCCGCCTGCGCGACATCCTCTTGCGCGGATAATCCAACCCGTTCGGTATGCCCGAAATCCATGCGGTTAGCCTGCTCGGGCGTTTCGGGTTCGGCCCGTGTCTCGTGCAGGGTTTGGGTCAGGCCGCTGAAACTGCTGATCCGCCAGGACCGGAACACTCTGGGCCGAGGCGCCAAAGCGGTACCGAGAGGGGGCGATGGCGCCATATATCGATCCATCGTGATCGGGGGGGCTGCCGTTATCTGTATATCCACACAGGCCGCCCATCGTTCCAAAGCGAGATCCAGAGTCTGTTGCGGGGCAGAATCGTCCGGCTGCTGGCCCAACCCCATCAGATAACCGAGCGCCGTTTCGTCTTGCCCGCCTTGCGCCGAAGTGCCGAATTTCACCGGCCCCATACCCACATAGCAAGCAGATTCCGCCCGGGTCAGCGCCACATATACCAAGCGCAGCCCTTCGGTCAGATCATCGTTTCTTTGCGCCTCGACGGCCACCGGGTCCAGTCCCAGGCTGAGCACCCGTTGCGTGCCCTCATGCCGAATTCGGGCGATATCCTTCTTCGCCTGTTCACTGGGGCGAATCAGGCACAGAAAAGGCAGGTAAACGACCGGATACTGCAACCCTTTGGACGAATGAATAGTGGTGATCTGAACAAGATTTTCGTCCTGCTCAAGGCGCAGCTCATGTTCGGCCTCGTCCGCAGCCAGTGCCTGCTGGAATCGCTGAACCAGCGCATCGATACCTGCCAGCTGAGCCTGTTCGTTCTGCGCCCAATCCGCCAGATGAAGCATGTTCATCAGGCGGCGCTCACCCGAGGACCCCGCGATCGAGCGCGTCAGTAGTCGGGCCGGAATGCTGTAATCGTGCAACAGGCGATACACCGCCGCGAGCACGCCCCGCGTCTGCCAAAGACGGTGATACTCGAAGAAGTGCTTGGCCGCCGCATCCAGTTGCGTGTCCTGTCGCGCCACGGCATCCAACTCCGACAGTGAACGGCAAAACGATCCGGTAGCCAGGGCGCTGCGAACACGGCCCAACTGCCGGGGTTCGGCCATGGCCCGTAGCCAGAGGTAGAAATCGGCAGCCTCGTCCGAGGCGAACAGGCGATGCCGATCGGAGAGATACACGCTTTTGATGCCTCTGCGGTTCAGTGCCTTCTGGATGGCCATCGCTTGCGTCCCCGTAGACACCAGCACCGCGATATCCCTGGGTTGCAGGGGCTCAGAACCGCCCGAAGCGCTCGGCGGTGAATGAAACAACGCTTTCCCCGCCGCACCGGCGCGAATCTGATTGCAGATGGCGGTCGCACAGTGCTCGGCCATATCGGCGACGAACTGAGTCTTGCCGCGCAGCTCACCCGGCAAGGTCCAACCCGTCAGCGGAGGCACGGGCTGCCCCTGATCTTCCAGCCACCGCGCCTGCCCCTTCGCCTCGACCTTGAGGAATGGAACCGGGTTCCGATCTGCCACCCGATAACCGAATGCGCCGCGCGGCAAAGAATCGGCCAGACCAAATACATGATTGACGGCATTGACCAGCCCCGCCGTCGAACGATAGTTGTTGGTCAGGGTGTAATGACGGCCGCTCGTTGCAGCCCGCGCAGTCAGATAGCTCTGAATATCGGCACCGCGGAACCGGTAAATCGATTGTTTCGGGTCGCCGATCAGCACGACTGTCCCGGCAGAAGCCGGTGCGGCATCCGTGACTCCGAACACCCGATCGAAAATCCGGAACTGCAGGGGATCGGTATCCTGAAACTCGTCGATCAGCGCTACCGGGAACTGTTGACGCAGTGCATTGGCCAGGGCCACGCCTTCCGTACCACCCAAGGCCTGGTCCAGATTTAGCAGCAAATCGTCGAAGCCCATTTGCCCCTGCGCCGCCAACACGGTACCGATACGCGACCGAAGCCAAAGGGCTGCATGTGCCCACAATGCCTGCTGCGCCTGGTTTTTGGCCTCGGAAACATGTGCCTCAGCGTCCTGCCAGTCAGCAAAAGTGTCCCAGGCCGGGTGGGCCGGGCGGCTGTATCCCTTCTTCAGTTTCGGGGCGGCCAGGAATGCACGCAATTTGTCATCCAGCGGTAAGGCCTGTTCTGCCCAAGCACAGATCAATGCCAGCGCGTCCAGCAGATCAGCTTCGGTTTTCAGCGACCGGTGACTGGCTTTATTTAGCCCCGGATGCAGGGCTGTCAGCAGGGCACACAAGTTGTCTCGATCCGCATTCCAGGCGTGTCGGGCCGCAGCTTCTGCCGCCAGGAGATGTTCATTCTGGGTCGTCAAGCGCGCCAGAATAGCAGCCGCATCGTCGTCCGAGAGCGTCACTGGCCCGCCATCCAGCCAAATCGGCGTTCCATCCCGAACCAGCAACACCCGCACACGACTCAACAATGTCCCTGGATCACCCAACAACTGCGCTGCGAGCAGTCGTTGCATAGCCGGCAGCGCATAGATGTGAATCCGCCAATAATCCTGTGTCGCTTCCTCGATCAGGGGCTCCATGCCGGTCAACAGGTTCTGATCGAACAGATTCCGGCTATGGAAGGCATGCTCGATCAACATCCGCTGACACCAGCCGTGGATCGTGAAGATGGCCGCCTCATCCATCCAGTCCGCGGCCTTGGCCAAGCGCAGGGCAGCGGCACGACGACGCTGAGGGCTGGCATAGTCTGCACGTAGATCCAGAAGAACAGGATCGGCGTTCGGGTAATCAGCGGCAACGTCGTCACTACGAAAAATTTGCGCGGCCTCATGAAGGCGCGCCCGAATCCGCTCGCGGAGTTCATCCGCTGCGGCTTGAGTAAATGTGGCCACCAGGATTTGCGGCGGCATCTGTGGCACTGGTTCGGATGCCTGATCGACAGGCTCAGACAGGCGGCCATGCCCCAGGACAAGGCGGAGGTAGAGCACCGCAATGGTATAGGTCTTGCCCGTACCCGCGCTCGCCTCAATCAGACGACTACCAAACAAAGGGAAGCTCAAGGCATCCAGATGCTGGCTGGGTTCGTCAGCTTGAGGAGAAATCGGAATCAATAGGGCACCCTGGTATGGTTCGCTCGGCTCACAATCATAACCAAATTGAGTCACCCACACCGTGGATCACGGATATGTTTTTCCGAGGCAAACAAAAAGGCCCCCGAAGGGGCCTTGATCAAAAGGGTTGTAGCGACCTGATCCAGTCAGGTCACACAGACCTTAGAACTTGTGCGCGATACCAAACGAAATTGCAGAATTCGTCT
>DATKTJ010000071.1:0-3873 GCA_035531235.1 Halothiobacillus sp.
GGATAAGAAAGGCCTGATGATGTACGGCCAGATGACCGCCGGCTCGTGGATCTACATCGGCTCGCAGGGCATCATCCAGGGCACCTACGAAACCTTCGTCGAGATGGGCCGCCAGCACTACGGCGGCAACCTCAAAGGCAAATGGCTGCTCACCGCCGGCCTCGGCGGCATGGGTGCGGCGCAGCCGCTGGCCGCCTCGCTGGCCGGCATGTGCAGCCTCAACATCGAATGCCAGCAGAGCCGCATCGACTTCCGCCTGAAGACCCGCTACGTCGACGAGCAGGCCAGCGACCTCGATGACGCGCTGGCGCGCATCAAGAAGTACACCAAGGCCGGCGAGGCGAAATCCATCGCGCTGCTCGGCAACGCCGCCGACATCCTGCCCGAACTCGTGAAGCGCGACGTGCGCCCCGACGCCGTCACCGACCAGACCAGCGCGCACGATCCGGTCAACGGCTACCTGCCGCAGGGCTGGACGGTGGAGCAGTGGTTCGAGCGCCGCAAGAGCGATCCCGATGGCACCCGCGACGCCGCCAAGCACTCCATGCGCATCCACGTCGAGGCGATGCTCGCGTTCCACGCGCAAGGCATCCCCACCTTCGACTACGGCAACAACATCCGCCAGATGGCGCAGGACGTCGGCTGCGCAAATGCGTTCGCCTTCCCCGGCTTCGTGCCCGCCTACGTGCGCCCGCTGTTCTGCCGCGGCATCGGCCCGTTCCGCTGGGTTGCACTGTCCGGTGATCCGGAAGACATCTACAAGACCGACCAGAAAGTGAAGGAGCTGATCCCCGACGACGCCCACCTGCACAACTGGCTGGATATGGCGAAGGAGCGCATCAGCTTCCAGGGGTTGCCGGCGCGCATCTGCTGGGTGGGGCTGGGGTTGCGCGACAAGCTGGGGCTGGCGTTCAACGAGATGGTGCGCAATGGGGAGTTGAAGGCGCCGGTGGTGATCGGGCGGGATCACCTGGATTCCGGGAGCGTCGCTTCACCGAACCGCGAGACCGAGGCCATGAAGGACGGCAGCGATGCCGTATCCGACTGGCCGCTGCTCAATGCCATGTTGAACGTGGCCGGTGGCGCGACGGGGGTGTCGCTGCATCATGGGGGCGGGGTGGGGATGGGGTATTCGCAGCATTCGGGCATCGTGATTGTTTGCGATGGCACGGCTGAGGCGGACAAGCGGATTGCGCGGGTGTTGTGGAACGATCCGGGGACGGGCGTGATGCGGCATGCGGATGCGGGGTATGAGATTGCGGTGGAGTGCGCGAGGGAGTTGGGGTTGAAGTTGCCGATGGTCGGTTGAGGTCTAGAATTAAAATAGTAAGTAAGATTTAGATAGAACAAAGGACTGGTGAGATGAAAATCGCAGAAGGTGAATACTCGTTAGCTGAAATCGTGAATTGGTTTCGCAGTAGGGAACTTGTGGCTAACTCAGAGTATCAGCGAGGCGGAGGATTGTGGCCGCCTTCGGCAAAGAGCTACTTCATTGACACCATCTTAAGAGGATTTCCTTTTCCGAAAGTTTATTTCCATGAGCGCGTTGATAAAGTAACAAAGAAGCCCAAGCGCGAAATAGTGGATGGTCAACAACGAATTAATACAATCGTTGAATTCGTAGACGAAAAATTTTCGCTTAGTGCAAATGCGCGTGATTTCGCAGGCCTGAAGTTCTCGGAGTTATCTGAAGACGTTCAGGACGAGTTCTGGGCTTATACGATTTCGGTGGATGTCATAAGAAATGCCGATCGATCGGAAATTCTCCAGATGTTCCGGAGAATGAATGCTTATACATTGCCTCTAAACGAGTCTGAAAAAAGGCATAGTGAGTTTTTTGGCGATTTCAAAGACTGGGTAAATGGTTTTCTAGACATTCATGGACGAGTTTTGACCGACTGGAACATTTTAACTAGTCGGCAAATAATGCGTATGGCTGATGCTGAATTTATTTCTGACCTTGCGTTGTCCGTTGAGGAGGGAATAGTCAGTACCAGTCCAAAGAAGTTGCGAGACCTATATCGAAAATATGAAGGTCCGAATTCTGAAGTTGGAAAGTTCGATGAATTTTTATCGGGTTCTCTTGGTGTTGTTACTGAGCATTTAGCCGGTGTCAGAACAACGTACATTACAAAGCCGCATATTTTTCACTCGTTCCTATGCGCTTTGATGCACAATAAATGGGGTTTGCCGGGTGCTGAGGACGCAACGGGTCTAGCTCCGATTGGTTTATTTTTCCACAACTCCGAGACCGCACTAATTTCTTTGACACGACTAGCGACAGCGCACGAAGAAAAGGAAATAGGTGAGTTTTCAGAATATGTGAGGGCAGCGTCCGAAGGCGGAAATCGAGCTGCGCAGCGTGCAATACGCATCCGCTGGCTCATCAAAGCTTTGCGCGGCGAGTTTGCTTAAAAGTGTCACTGTACGTCGATTGGCTCAGGCTTTCTGATGAATTCGATGAGCACGTTTCGCAACTGACAAATTTTGTTGCGAACCGTTCCGTCTTTTCATCAGCTGCGTCGTTTACGATTGCTGACGAGTGCCTACTTGAAGGGCATCTATCGCGAGTTTGGCAAATTTGGTGCAATTTTTGGAGGTCTTGTATCTGTCACTCTTGTACTGGAACCACTGACGGAAATGCTGTCGCAGTCGTCGCTCATCATGTTGGTGCGACTGAAGTAGAGGTCTCCAGTGCAGTGATTAGAGCTAAGAAGAATACGGTCCCTTATTGGCAATCTAGTAATAGCGTACTTCGATTTGAGCCGACTTGGGGTGATGCCGATGTTCTGGCGACTGTCATATCCCGGATAGTTCCATCAAATCATTTGCAATTGTTAGCTGCAGTGTCTAGTGCTCACAGTAGTGCGAAGACTCTTCAGACGATCCGCAATTGCGCGGCGCATACGAACCCACAAACATTATCGGACGTGAAAGCTTTTTCCACAGCTTATGCAAGTTTTCCAATTTCGCAGGCGGTGCATGCTTTGTTTTGGGTTGAGCCATCTACCAACGATTTTCTGATAATTCACGCGATAGAGAATTTGCGAGATTCGGCGTTAGCAGCCATTTCTTAAAAATTAACGTCCACAACGATGTAAGGTCAAATTGTCCCTGACGCCATTCTTTGCTTTGGGGTCGCGGGATAAGATCAATCGCCATGTCAAGAAGAGAGTTTGATGGAACTGCTAGGTTTCGATCGTCGGTTCGCGCTCTTGGTTCAGGAATGTCACCTTACCAAGAACATGCTTCTTTCGGGTTTTGACCTTCTTTTGAAGGCTAACCTCTATCAGGAAAGAGACGGATATTTCTACTCAGCATTCTTCAGTATTTCGATTGGTATGGAGCGCCTTCTTAAGCTAGCTCTGGTCACCCATCACATGCTGACCAACGAATACCAGACCCCGACGATACGAATTCTACGCGATGAATTTGGGCATAAGCTAAAGAAACTTTATTCTGATGCATCCAAAGTCATCCCGCTTTATGCAGCCACGAATGCGCCGAATTCCATACTACAGCTATGCGAGGATGATGCTTCGATCCTTCACTTTTTCCATGAGTTTGCGTTGGATAGTCGTTACTTCAACTTGAATGAGGTGTGTGAAGGCAAGATGATCCGAAGCCCTACGAGCCAGTGGCTGGAATTGGGACAGAACATTTATCGAAGGTACATCCCATCGCAGTTTCGTGAGAGGGCTGCGCTCAAGGTCATTTACGGAATGGACCGGGCTCGGAAAATTTCAAGCTAGTTGTCGCCTCAATGATTAATTTTCAGGCGATCTTTCGTTCCTGGTTACGAGCTGTCGTGATGGCGTCCTGGTCGTCGTCCCGATCGGGATTCAGATGGACGGTATGGATGCGCGTCCAGTT
>DATKTJ010000072.1:0-14535 GCA_035531235.1 Halothiobacillus sp.
TCGGCAGCCAGCCCCAATGCCTTGCCGCCGGCACCGGCGCAGAGATCCAGGATGGCATCGCCTTCCTGGGCCTGACAGGCGGCCAGAATCCACTGGCTACCCGCATCCTGAATTTCGAACAGGCCGGTGCCATAAGCGGCCAGCCCGGTCAGGGCGGGGCTGCCAGCGACCCGAATACCGAGGGGCAATCCTTCAATGGGCTCGGCCTCGATGCCTTCTGCCCGGAGGGTTTCCAGAAGGGTTTCCCGCGTGGTTTTGAGCGGATTGACGCGCAGGTCCAGCGGCGCGCGATCCAGCAGGGCGCGACCAACCGACTCGGCATCCTGCCCAAAGGCGGCTGTCAGTCGTTTCAGATCGTCGTCGGTCAGGCTGAGCCGTTCGGCAAGACTGTCGGGATGTTCCTGTGTCGTCAGGTCATGGTCGAGCAGGCTGGGTGTTTCAACCGATACTCCGGTCAGTTCGCCCAGCCGTTCATCCAGCTGTCCGGCAAGTTTGATCGTCATGCCGAGCTGCGCCAGAACGGTGGGCGGGTCCTGATGCGTCAGGCTGTTCAGGAGTCGCCAGTGTCGCAACACGAAGAATACGAGTGCTTGCAGCAGTAGTCGGTCACGCTTGCCGAGTTTCCGTTCCGCACGAAACGCGTGCTGTAACACACGGTCGCTAGGCAGGCTCTGGCTCAGGATGAGCTCGATCAGTTCGGCGGCGCGGAGCACCTGTTGCGGGTAAATTCTGCACGCCGGGAATTCGGGGCGGGGCAGGTCTGTGTCTGGCGTCGTTTGGGGGGCTGTATGGGTCATGGGTCTGGTGTCGCGTCGAGACGCGTGCGTTTTCCTGAGTGGGAGGTCTGCTAGTATGCGCGGATTGATCAATTTCGGCGAAATGGAAAACTGGCCTATGTATCAGCCTGTCTCACTCAATTTTGAAGAATCCGGTGGCGGGTTGCCAGTCATCATTATGCACGGTTTGTTCGGCTCTCTGGCAAATTGGCGTGGTGTGGCCCGGTCACTGTCGGACACGTACCGGGTCATCAACCTCGATTTGCGCAACCATGGCCGCTCCCCGTGGGCGCCCGGGTTGAGTTATCCGGATATGGCGGATGATGTCTTGCGGCTCATGGATCGACTGGGTCTGGAACGTGCCAAGCTGATCGGGCACTCTCTGGGTGGCAAGCTGGCGATGGTGCTGGCGGATCGAGCGCCGGAGCGTTTCACCCGGATGGTGGTGGTCGATATTGCCCCCAAGGCATACCCCGCCTGGCATCAGGACGTATTCGCGGCCCTGCGTGCGGTAGACTTGGGTGTGGTCGATTCGCGCGAAGCCGCCCGTGCCCAGATGGCACGGCATGTATTCGACCCCGAGGTACGTGCCTTTCTGACGGCGAACCTGATTCACGACGTTGCCGGGGCGAAAACCGGTTGGCACTGGCGCTTCAATCTGGATGAGCTGGAGCGCGCCTATCCGGAAACTTCACAGATGCCCGAGTTGCATGGTTTCTTCTGTGGGCCTGCCTTGTTCATCCGTGGGGCGGGGTCGGCTTATATCGAACCGGGCGACGAACCCCTGATGGCGCGTCATTTCCCGGGGAGTTGCCTGTGCACCCTGCCGCGGGCCAAGCACTGGCCGCACGTGGAAGATCCCCAGGGTTTTTTACAGGCCGTGCGTCGGTTTTTCGTGGAAGGTTGCCCCTCGTTTCAATCCCTGGAGCGGGTCGGTTAGACGCGCGGCAACCCGCGTGTAGGCCAATTCCTACACGATTAACCGCTTATTCTGACGGAACTAGCCCCCGATCACGCTACAACTTGTCATAAGTGTCCGTCATTATGGCCACGTGTTCGGAAACACAGCGGCAGGACGCCGATTTTGTCTAGTCAAGGACTGACCAGACAGCGCTCAACGGATAGATGCCCAAGGATGGGCTGGCCACGGCAGGGATGCCGTGGCCGAACTGCTTAAGGAACGGGCAGTGACATGGCAAGGAAGAGCCCCAAGGACACGAACTCGGGATGCTCAAGGATATTGAGCCAAGGGACACTGAGCTGGGATGCCTATCTCGGCAGGATGCCGACAGGGATGATTGTTTGTAGTTGGGGCGCAAGGATTGGCCCCCGAGGTTCGGGATGAATCTCTTGCTCGATAAGACCGACATTGCGCTCGGTCGGGTCGCCCAAGGATGGGCAATACTGATCATGTAACCATTGACTGTGCTCATGAAGAGCATGTCGGGATCGAACCATGGAATGGGTTCTTGGCCAGGATGGCTTCTTCTATCTTCCTTTCAGCTCGCAGCGAGTCGATTCAGACGCCGCCGCCATCTCTACTGACCCTCTTGTGAGCCGTGCTAAACTGCGCGCGCCATGCATACCCAGCTTTTTGATTATCCGCTCCCGCAAGAACTGATCGCGCTGCGTCCCGCAGAGCCGCGAGAATCGGCACGACTATTGATTTTTGACGAGTTGCCCGCGACCGGGTTTTCGGATGCGTACATTGCGGATTTCCCTGATCTTCTGCGTCCTGGCGACTTGCTGGTGTTGAACGATACCCGTGTGATCCCGGCCCGTGTATTCGGTCACAAGGCCAGTGGCGGCAAGATTGAGATTCTGGTCGAGCGTCTGGTGGATGAGCACGCTGCCTGGTGTCATGTCCGTGCCAGCAAGTCTCCGCAGGTGGGCGGTCTTCTGGACATGGATGGTGACGTGCAGCTGGTTGTGTCGGCTCGTGAGGAAGGCTTGTTTTTGTTGCGGCTGATGGCGGGTTCGGCGGATGCCGACTTTTTGGGTTGGTTGAAGCGCGCGGGGCACATGCCCCTGCCCCCGTACATCGCGCGTGCCGATGACGCCTCGGACAGGCAGGATTACCAGACGGTATTCGCGCGACACGATGGCGCGGTTGCTGCGCCGACAGCCAGCCTGCATCTCACCCCATCCCTGCTTGAGCGGATTGCCGAGCGGGGTGTGGAAACCGCTTTTGTGACTTTGCACGTGGGCGCGGGGACATTCCAGCCTGTGCGGGTGGACAATATCCAGGCCCATAAAATGCATCGCGAGTGGCTGGAGGTGACGGAGGCTACCGTGCGGGCCATTCACGCTACCCGTGAACGAGGCGGGCGGGTGATTTGTGTGGGTACGACGGCGGTCCGGGCGCTGGAGACGGCGGCACGAGCGCATCCGGAAGCGGCACGGCGCCGGGAGATTGGCCCCTATCAAGGGGATACCGCGCTGTTTCTTTATCCCGGCCAGCCGACATATGTGGTGGATGCCTTGCTGACCAATTTTCACCTGCCGCAATCGACCCTGCTGATGCTGGTCAGTGCGTTGGCCAGCCGAGAGCGGGTGCTCTCAGCGTATGCCCATGCGATCGAGCGAGGCTACCGTTTTTTCAGTTACGGCGATGCCGTCTTTATTCCTGTTTCCCCTTCCGGCAACGAGCCCGACAACGGATGATGAGCACATGCAATTTGATTTGAGAGGCACCGATGGCGCTGCGCGTCGCGGACAGATTCGTTTTGCGCGCGGCACGATCGAGACGCCGGCCTTCATGCCCGTGGGCACCTATGGCACAGTCAAGGCGGTGGACCCTGACGAGATTGTGGCTCTGGGCGCCGAGATCATTCTCGGGAATACCTTTCATCTGATGCTGCGGCCCGGTACAGACGTGATCCGTGCGCATGGCGACCTGCATGACTTCATGGGCTGGCAGAAGCCTATCTTGACTGATTCGGGTGGGTTCCAGGTTTTCTCGCTCGCGGACATGCGAAAAATCACCGAAGAAGGGGCGCGCTTTCAGTCCCCCGTGGACGGCTCCCCCGTTTTGCTGACGCCGGAGCGCTCCATGCAGATACAGCATGAATTGGGCTCCGATATCGTCATGATCTTTGACGAGTGCACGCCCTATCCGGCCACAGTCACCGAGGCGGGCGAATCGATGCGGTTGTCGTTACGCTGGGCGCAGCGTTCGCGCGCGGCGTTCGACCAGCTGAAGCCAGATAATAACGACACGGCCCTGTTCGGAATCATTCAGGGTGGAATGTATCCCGCCCTGCGTCAGGAATCAGCGGCCGGATTGCTGGATATCGGTTTCGATGGCTATGCAATTGGCGGGTTGTCCGTGGGTGAGCCGATGGAGGAGCGCAATCAGGTTCTGGAGGCAACGACCCCGCTGCTGCCAAGCGACCGGCCTAGATATCTGATGGGCGTGGGCAAGCCAGAGGATCTGGTTGAGTCGGTGGCTCGCGGCGTGGATATGTTCGATTGCGTCATGCCGACGCGTAATGCGCGCAACGGGCATCTGTTCACGCGGTTTGGTGATATCAAGTTGCGCAATGCCCGCTACGTCCGTGATACGCGCCCCCTGGACGAGACCTGTACCTGCACAACCTGCCAGCGCTATTCGCGGGCCTATCTCAAGCACCTTGATCGGTGCGGCGAGCTGCTGGGCTCCCGGTTGAACACCATCCACAACCTGCATTATTACCAGACCCTGATGGCTGAGATTCGAGCATCCATCGATGCGCAGCGATTCACGGAGTTTCGTCAGCAGTTTTATGCGGACCGGTCGCGCGGGATTGATGAGTAGGTCTGTTCGAGTAACGCGGCATGGCGGCTGAATCGGGGGATCGATGCGCTTCCCGTCGTGCGATCTGGAACCAAAACTCCGGGAACTTGGCGGGTCTGTGGCATACTAACCAACGCATTATCTAGGTGTCGGTCGATACGGCGCCATTTTCATTAAACAAAACAACATTTTTTAAGGAGTGCTGAGCAATGTTCCTGATTTCAGATGCCCTGGCGGAGGCCGCGCCCGCCGCAGCCCAGCAGACCAACATGATTGCGACATTTTTGCCGCTGGTGCTGATTTTCGGTGTGATGTACTTCCTGTTGATCCGTCCTCAGGTCAAGCGTCAGAAAGAGCATAAAAAGCTCGTTGAAGCCGTTGAGAAAGGCGATGAAATCATTACCACCGGCGGCATGCTGGGCCGGGTGATCAAGATTTCCGATGCCTTCATCACCGTTGAAGTGGCGGATGGCGTGACCGTGGTCGTGCAACGCCAGGCGATCGCTACCGTGATGCCCAAGGGCACACTCAAGGATATGCGCGACGCATAACTCATCCAGTCCGGCACCGCCCGGGCTGTTTTTTTGATTGTTCGGCGTGCCCATGAAGGCGCCCGCCGTTGTCTAGCTGGAATTACAGGCGTTTACGATGAATCGTTATCCCTGGTGGAAAAACCTGATCATTATCCTGGTATTGGTGCTGGCTGCCTTTTTGGCGCTGCCGAATATCTTTGGTGAAAATCCCGCGCTGCAAATCTCCAAAAGGAACGCGCTTCTGGATCGTGGCGCTCTGGACCGGGCCGAGGCGGCCCTCAAGGCAGCCAATATCCCCATCAAGAGCGCGCGACTGGAGGACAAGGATGGCCTGATTCAGTTCGACTCCACCGATGCCCAGCTCAAGGCCGTGAATGTCGTTCGATCCGCGCTCGGCGAGGACTATCCGGTCGCCTTGAATCTGGCTCCCGCCGCACCGCGCTGGATGACCGATCTGGGCGTGAAGCCCATGCTTCTCGGTCTCGATCTGCGTGGCGGGGTGCATTTCCTGATGCAGGTCGACATGAAGGCCGCGATCAAGACGGCGCTGGAGCGGCGGGTGGATGGCATGCGTGGGGATCTCCGCCACGCCAATATCCGTTACATCAGCGCGGACGTCGACAAGGACGATGCAATCGCCCTGCGCTTCCCGGACGCAAGTGTGCGGGATTCGGCCGCCAAGACCTTGGAAGGCAACTATCCCGAACTGAGTTTTGCCTCGGTGAGCCGGGATGGGCAGCCGTTTCTGACTGCGCAATTCACGACTCAGGGTGCGTTGGCTGAACGCAAGGGTGCTCTGGATCAGAACATCACGACCTTGCGCAATCGGGTCAATGAGCTGGGTGTTTCCGAACCCCTGATTCAGCAGCAGGGCGACGACCGCATCGTGGTCGAACTGCCGGGAATTCAGGATACGGTCCGTGCCAAGGAAATCATCGGTGCGACTGCGACCCTCGAGTTCCGCCTGGTGGCCGGCACGCCCTCCGACTGGACCGATGCCCAGCAAACCGGACATACGCCCCCGGACGCCCGTTTGTATCACGAAAAAAATGGCAACCCGGTACTCCTGAAGCGTCAGGTCATTGTGACGGGTGATCGGATCACCGGTGCTTCCTCCGGTTTTGATCAGCGGTCCGGCTCGCCAGCGGTATTCGTCAATCTGGATGGCCAGGGCGCGCGGCGCATGGCGGACATCACGGGGCAAAACATCGGCAAGCAGATGGGTGTGGTGTTTATCGAGCACCGGACCGAAACCAAGATGGTTGATGGCAAGCCGGTCAAAGACAAAAAACTGATCGAACAGGTCATCAACGTGGCTACCATTCAAGATCAGTTGGCCAACCGCTTCCAGATTACCGGGCTTGATTCGCCCAATGAAGCACGCGATCTGGCCCTGTTGCTGCGCGCCGGTGCCCTGCGCGCGCCCATGGATATTATCGAAGAACGTACCGTCGGTCCGAGCCTCGGGGCGGCCAATATCCAGTCGGGGATTAACGCCTCGATTCTCGGCTTTGCACTGGTCGCAGTGTTCATGATGATCTACTACCGGGTATTCGGTACCGTGTCGGTCGTGGCGCTGGGCGTGAATTTGATACTGGTCATTGCAGCATTATCCCTGTTGCAGGCCACGCTGACCCTGCCCGGTATTGCCGGGATGGTGCTCACGTTGGGGATCGCGGTGGATGCCAACGTATTGATCAATGAACGTATCCGCGAGGAGCTGCGCAACGGCATGACGCCCCAGGCGGCGATCAAGGCCGGTTATGAGCGCGCCTTCGCCACCATTCTGGATTCGCACGTCACCACCTTGCTGGCTGCGCTGGCTTTGTTTGCCCTGGGTTCCGGGCCGATCAAGGGGTTTGCCGTCACGCTGAGTATCGGGATCATGGCTTCCATGTTTACCGCGATCATGGTCACGCGCGCGCTGATCAACCAGATATATGGTCGACGCGTCCGTTTGACTCATCTGTCCATTTGACTTGTTCACGATGCGATCAAGGTTCGCGGTTGCTCGGTGCGTGGGGATACGCCACGCCGAAAGCAACCGGTCCGACCTGGATCGCACATCATTTTTAATTGAGAGCGCACGGTTATGAACCTGTTTCCGCTGGATTCAAAATTCGATTTTTTTGGCAAGCGCTTTATTGCCTATGGCGTTTCGGTGTTGATGCTGGTGTTGTCCATCGTTGCGTTGACCACCAAGGGCATCAACATGGGGCTCGATTTCACCGGCGGTGTGGTGATCGAAGTGGGGTATCCCAAGGCGGCTGATCTCGATGCGGTACGCAGCCTGTTGAAGAAAAACCATTACCCGGATGCCGTCGTGCAGTATTTCGGTTCCAGTGAGGCGGTCATGATCCGGATGCCGCCGGCGAAGGGCCAGAACCAGAATCAGCAGGCCGATCAAGTATTGAGCGTGCTGAAAACCGAGGAGCCTGGCGTCACCATGCGCCGGGTCGAGTATGTCGGTCCGGCCGTCGGGAAGGAGCTGTTCAATTCCGGGGGTATGGCCATGCTGGTCGTGCTGGGTGGGATTCTGGTCTACGTCGGGTTCCGCTTTCAGTTGAAACTGGCGGCGGGCGCTGTGCTGGCCCTGGCGCATGACCTGTTCATGGTGCTGGGGTTTGTCAGTGCGACGGGGATCGAGTTCAACCTTACGGTGTTGGCGGCTTTCCTCGCGCTGGCGGGGTATTCGATCAATGACACGATCGTCGTGTTTGACCGAATTCGGGAAAACTTCCGCAAGATTCGCAAGGGCAGCGAGATCGAGGTGATGAATATCTCGACCAACCAGACCATGTCCCGAACCGTCATGACGTCCATGACGACCTTTCTGACCGTGCTGGCGCTGTATCTGTTCGGCGGGGAAACCCTGTCCGGATTCTCCCTCACCCTGCTGGTCGGGATTGTGCTGGGTACCTTCTCGTCCATCTATGTGGCAGCCAGTCTGGCTTTGGACCTGGGGCTCAAGCGCCGTGATCTGCTTAAGATGACCGACAAGGAAGCGGTTGTGGATACCCAGCCCTAGGCGAGACTAATGACCGTCGCGTTGTGACGGTCATTAATAGTGCTTTGTTCGGAACGCCCCCTCGGGAAGAGGGAGATGGATCAGGACTTGAGCGCGGTGCCGATGGCCTTGAGCATGGCATGGGTCACCTTGGGGTTGGCGGCGATCAAGTTGCCTGAGGTCAGGTAATTCTCGGTACCGTCGGAATCGATCACGATGCCACCCGCTTCGCGAACCAGCAGCACGCCGGCCGCAATGTCCCAAGGCCGCAGGCCGAATTCCCAGTACCCGTCAAGCCGGCCACTGGCCACATAGGCGAGATCCAGTGCCGCGGAGCCCGCGCGTCGAATGCCGGCGAGCGGGCCATGAAGCGCCAGGAAGGTTTTCAGGTACTGCTGAACGTCCTGTTCGGGCCGGAACGGAAAACCGGTGCCCAATAACGCCGACTCCAGATTGCGCAACCCGGCGACACGAATACGGCGATTGTTCAGATAGGCCCCGCCCCCGCGCTCGGCGGTGAACAGTTCCTGATTCGTGGGGTTGTACACTACACCCAGTTCGATGCGCCCCTGATGCTCCAGCGCGATCGAAACCGCATAGTGCGGCAGACCGTGCAGAAAATTCGTGGTGCCGTCGAGCGGGTCGATAATCCAGCGGTAGTCGCTGTTCTCGTTCCCGGTGTCGCCGGATTCCTCGCCGAGGAAATGGTGATCCGGGTAGGCGCGTTTCAGAATGTCTATAATCGCGTGCTCGGCTTGGTGATCCACCTCGCTCACGAAATCATTCCGACGCTTGACCTCGATGGTCAGGTCCTGAACGTGGTCCGTGGCGCGTGAAATGACATTTCCGGCAGCGCGGGCGGCTCGAACCGCCATGGTCAGCATGGGATGGGGCATAATGGCGTATCAACACATTTACAAAATTGAGCAGAAAAGTCCGAACCTATCATTATACCCGCGACAAGGTTCATAATCCGGAAAATATTGAAACATGAAGGTTGATGTGCCGGAATCAGTTGTGAGCCCCCTCGAAGAAGGCCTCGCCCGCGTGCAGGTCGTTCTGTGCGGTACGACCCACTCGGGTAATTTGGGCGCGGTCGCCCGGGCGATGAAAAACATGGGCCTGAGTCGCCTTGTTCTGGTGGCGCCCAAGGCGGACATCGACGAGCAGGCCTTGGCGACCGCCAAGCATGCGGCGGACATCCTTCACGCGGCGCGGATAGTGACCGACCTGGACACAGCGCTTGCCGACTCGGTCGCTGTGTGGGCGACCAGTGCACGCGTACGGGATCTGCACTTGCCTGTCAGCGATATGCGTACGGCGGCCCGCTCGGTGTGGCAGGACTTGTCGCAGGGCGCGGGCCAGGTCAGCATTCTGTTTGGCGCCGAACGCACGGGTCTGACCAATCAGGAGCTGGTATCCGCGCATCGGCTGATTGAAATTCCGGCAAATCCGGCCTACCCCGTCTTGAATCTGGGGCAGGCGGTTCAGATCGTGGCCTATGAATTACGGATGGCGTGTCGCGAGGCAGTCGCGGAGCCGTCGCCGCCTGATGATGACTGGGCCACCATGGCCGAATTGACGGCATTTGAGCGTCGTTTGGCCGCCGCGCTGGATCACACGGCATTTTTTGTTCGGGGCGATGATGCGCCGGATGCCGTTGCGCAAAACCGCAAGCGATTGCTATCCAGGATCCAGATATTTTTCCGTCGTGCGCGGCCAACCCGAAATGAGCTGGCAATCCTGCAAGGGATGTTGAGCGCACTGACAACGGATTTGCCTTCAGACAAGAATACGAGGCATGCATCATGAATCTGTGGCAACGTGTTCGAGAGGACATCGATAGTGTGTTCGCCCGTGACCCGGCGGCGCGAAGTCGTTTCGAGATTGCCCTGGCCTACCCCGGCATTCATGCGATCTGGTGGCATCGTGCCGCGCACCGGCTGTGGGGGTGGCGACTGCGACTTTTAGCGCGCATGCTGGCAGGGCTTGGCCGCTGGTTGACAGGCATCGAAATTCATCCGGCCGCCAAAATCGGCCGACGTTTTTTCATTGATCACGGCATGGGCGTGGTGATCGGGGAGACGGCGGAAATTGGTGATGACTGCACGCTCTATCATGGCGTCACATTGGGTGGAACGCACTGGTCTGCAGGTAAGCGGCACCCGACGCTCGGAAATGGTGTGGTGATCGGGGCGGGCGCTAAAGTGCTCGGGCCGATCATGTTGGGGGATGGCGTTCGGGTCGGGAGCAACGCCGTGGTGCTCAAGGATGCGCCAGCGGGTGCCACACTGGTTGGTATTCCGGCGCGGATCGTTGGCAGAAGGCCGGAAATCAGCGCGCAACAGGCTCGAATTGCCGAGCGGCTGGGCTTCGATGCCTATGGTGTGGCTCAGGACATGCCGGATCCAGTGGCCGAGGTCGTTGACCGGTTGCTCGATCATGTTCAGGCCGCCGACGAACGGTTGGCGGTACTGAGTCAGCGCGTTCGTGTGTTACAACAGGCGGCGGGCCTCTCTCCCGATCAGGATGGCGGCCAGGAAGACCCGCCCCTGCCGAGTCTGGCGGGCTGCCATCTGGCGACGAACCAAGGTGTGGCTGGTTGCTCGGAGGATGAGGCGTCGTCCGGACGCGTGAAGTGATTGCCATCACGAGAATGATGGGTCTTGTGCGTTAATTTATATTTGATCAATTTCATGCGCTCGACGCTCGATGGCGAACTTCGGGCGTCAGGGGCTCGATCCAACGTCGGTAACCGCTTCCGGTGCGGGTTGGTTTGAGCAATACACGATATGGGAGTGTTGGTGATGAAGCTTACGACAAAAGGGCGTTATGCGGTAACGGCCATGCTGGATCTGGCCCTGCATGATCACGGGGATCCAACGGCGTTGGCGGACATCGCCGAACGGCAGGGTTTGTCCCTTTCTTATCTGGAGCAATTGTTTGCACAGTTGCGTCGCGCCGAATTGATCAAGAGCGTGCGGGGGCCGGGTGGCGGGTATCAGTTGGCGCGTCCGCCTGCCGAGATCAATGTGGCGGAAGTTGTCGTCGCGGTGGATGAGGAAGTGGATGTGACGCGTTGCGGTGGAAAGGGCGATTGTCAGGATGGGCACAAATGTCTGGCTCATGACCTTTGGATGGGCCTGTCACAACAGATTCACGGCTTTCTTTCCGGAATCACCCTCTCGGAATTGATCTCGAATCCGGATCTCATCGATGTGGCGATGAAGCAGGATGTGGCGCTCAGTGCGAGTCGTTCGCGGGATCATTCAATACATCTTCGCGGTGCCGGTCTGCGTCACAAGTCGTAAGTCGGGCGTAAAGGGCGCGCGATGAACCGGATGTCCCGGTGCGGTCATGGATTGTTGCGGACCAAACCGGTAAACTCTCGCCTCTTTATATTTTCCGTAAAATCCCGATTTACTGATCTTTTGTTCGTTTTAGGAGAACTGCCGTGGCCGTTGAGCGTACCCTGTCGATTATCAAGCCGGATGCCGTCGCAAAAAATGTGATTGGCAAAATAATTACCCGTTTCGAAGATGCCGGTCTGGCGGTTATCGCCGGGCGTATGATGCAGTTGACCCGCGCGCAGGCCGAAGGCTTTTATGCCGTGCACCGCGAACGCCCTTTCTTTGGCGAGCTCGTGAGTTTCATGATCTCCGGCCCGGTGTTTGTCCAGGCGCTTGAGGGCGAAAATGCGGTCATGAAGAACCGTGATCTGATGGGCGCCACCGATCCGAAGAAGGCTGAACCGGGCACCATCCGCGCCGACTTTGCCGATTCGATCGACGCCAATGCCGTACATGGTTCCGACAGTGCGGAGAATGCAGCGATTGAAATCGCCTATTTCTTCAAGCCTGAAGAAATCACCGCGCGTTAATCATGACGTCAGCCATCGAGGTCGGTACCTTGACCCCTCAACCAGCAGCCATTTATCCGAGTGACGATACCCGGGTGAATCTGTTGGGCTTGGCGCCGCAACAGTTGCGAGACTGGTTTGCCGAGCTCGGTGAAAAGCCGTTTCGTGCTACCCAGGTTCTGAAATGGGTGCACCAGCGGCGGGTTGACGACTTTGATGAGATGACGGATCTTGCCAAGAGCCTGCGCGACAAGCTCAAGGACTTGGCATGCATACGTGCACCGGAAGTGCGACTGGATCAGATTTCCAGTGACGGCACCCGAAAATTCCTGCTCGAGTTGGATGGCGGTGGTTCCGTGGAGATGGTGTACATCCCCGAGGACGACCGCGCCACCTTGTGCATTTCCTCCCAGGTCGGCTGTTCGCTGGCCTGCACCTTCTGCTCGACTGGGCGGCAGGGCTTCAACCGTAATCTGAGCACAGCGGAAATCGTCGGCCAGTTGTGGCTTGCGGAACGATTGATTGATCGTGCGGTCAACCATAATCGAGCCATCAGTAATGTGGTCTTTATGGGGATGGGCGAGCCGCTGCTGAATTTCGAGGCCGTGGTGAATGCGGCGACCCTGATGCTCGATGACAATGCCTATGGCTTGTCGCGGCGCCGAGTCACGATTTCCACCTCAGGCATCGTACCGGCCATCGACCGACTACGTGAGCGCTTGCCGGTTGCGCTTGCCATTTCGCTTCATGCACCCGATGACCCATTGCGTGACGTGCTCGTGCCCATCAATCAGAAATACCCGATGGCTGAATTGATGGCTGCCTGTGATCGTTATGCCGAAGTGGTGCCGCATGGCGCCATTATTTACGAATATGTGATGCTGGAAGGGGTGAACGACGAACCCGCGCATGCCGAAGCCCTGGTGAAACTGCTGGGTCCCCGCAAGGACGCGGTAAAGATCAACCTGATCCCCTTCAATCCGTTCCCGGATTCCGGGTATCAGCGCTCGTCGCGCAATCGGATCGAGCGATTCCGTGCCCATCTCAAGGCGGCCGGCATCAACACGGTTCCCCGGAAAACACGCGGGGACGATATTGATGCGGCTTGCGGGCAACTGGTCGGTCAGTTCGAGGACAAGGCGCGGCGTTCGCAAAAACTGGCGCAGATGGGCTTGGCGCAAATCAAGGTGATAACAGAGGATCGTTCATGAACTCAGGTACTCGTCGAATGTTCTTCCCTGTGCAGCGGATTATCGGGGCAATCGCATTGACGGCCTTGCTGGTCGGCTGTGCAGGCACGACTCACCGGAGCAGCGGCGACGGAGGCCCCAGCCCGGGTGACAACCAGACTGAAAATCAACGCGCCGCTCAGATCAATACGGAGTTGGGCGTCGGGTACATGCACGAGGGGCACATGGATGTGGCGGTCGAAAAGATTCGGCGCGCGATCTATTTCGACAATAATTTCGCACCCGCCCACCACGCCTATGCCCTGATGCTGAATCAGCTGGGCGAAACCGAAAAAGCAGGCGTCGAGTTTGCCAAGGCCTATGCCCTCGATTCGAACAACTCCGATCTGGATAATAATTACGCGACATATTTGTGCAGTCAGAAAGACTATACCCGGGCACAGGATCTCTTTGCCCGAGCCTATGGGGATCCGCTGTACAAGACCCCCGAGTTCGCCCTGACCAATTCCGGTGTGTGCTATGAGGCACAAGGCCAGCGGGACAAGGCGATTGGGCAGTACAAGGCCGCATTGGTCAAGGCCGATGGCTATGGCCCCGCCATCCTCGGTTTGGCGCGCGTCTACTACGCCGCGGGTGAATTTTCCAAGGCGGCAGCGGCCATGAAAAATTTCGACCTGACGAATCGGGGCTCTCCGGAATCCTTGCAACTGGCCATCCGGATCGATCGTGCCACGCATGATCAACAGGCATTGGCCAATCATGTGCTGATTCTGAGGGGGCGGTTCCCGGATTCGGCAGTCACCAAATGGTATGAGAGCGGAGCGAAGTAATGAGTCAGGGCAATTCCCCGGGGGATCATCAAGAGCCAACTTTGCCCCCTTTGGCATTCACTCGGCCAGCCACGGAGTCGGTCGAGGATCTGCGTGTGGAAGAGGCCCGATCGGTGCCGAACCTGGGGCAGTCCATTCAGGCCGCTCGCGCCGCCAAGGACATGACAGCGGCTGATCTGGCCCAGGCTCTGAATCTCGATTTGCGGATTGTGGAGGCGATTGAGGCCAATCGATTCGAGGATGCCCCGGATCCGGTTTATATCCGCGCTTATCTCAAGCATTGGGCGCGATTGCTGGGCGTGGATCCGGCGCACTGGATCAGTGCCTACAACGCGCAGAGCAGTATCGAGAACGGACAGGATGCCCGCACGATCGGTACGCGTCCCCCGCTGGAAGCGATGACCCCGCGTAAGGTTAATCGAAACGTTCATGGTGGCAAATCCGGCAGCCGTTTCTGGCGAGGCCTGGGCACCTTGATCGTCGTCCTCGTCGTGGTTGCCGCTCTGCTATTGGCCATGCCCGCCGCTTGGCAGCAATGGGTGAGTGCTCGATTGGGCGGCCACAA
>DATKTJ010000073.1:0-7212 GCA_035531235.1 Halothiobacillus sp.
AAGGAGTGAATATGAATACAGCGCTGTTGCTCATAGATATACAAAACGATTACTTCCCTTCCGGGAAAATGGAGTTGGAGGGGGCGGTGAATGCGGCAGAAAAAGGGGCTCGGTTACTTTCGGTGTTCCGCGCGGCCAAGCGCGATATTATTCACATTCAACATGTATCGTCTCGGCCTGATGCCCCCTTCTTTTTGCCCGATACTCCAGGGGTTGAGATTCATCACCGGGTTGCGCCGATCCCTGGTGAAGCTGTGTTCGTAAAGGCATTTCCGAATAGCTTTCGAGAAACCGGGCTGCTTGACCATTTGAGGCATCGGAAAATCTCAAAGTTGGTCGTTGCCGGCATGATGAGTCAGCGGTGCGTTGATACAACCGTGCGCGCGGCGTTTGACCTCGGATTCGAGGTTGATTTGGTGCACGATGTTTGTGCAACCAGATCGCTATCGTTCAATGGCGTGACGGTCCCCGCAAGCCATGTCCAGGCGGCGTTCATGGCGGCCTTAAACGTTGGCTTTGCGCATGTCATTGACGTGGAAGAAGCCTGTGTTGCGCTGAGCTCTAGTGACCCGCAGTCTGTTGACTCAAAATGACAGGACTCAGCACATCAATGAACACAGACATCGCCCTGCGAAACATGAAACGATTCTTCTGGATCTGGCTGGTTGTATCGCTACTCTCGGGCGTGCTCATTTCACCGCACAGCAGCATCTACATCGGTTTTTCGGCGCTCAGCTTTGCGATTGGCCTGGTCATCCCTTTCGCCTGGGTTTATTACGACAGTCGGGCTCGGGGCATTCATCTTGGACGTTGGTTCAAGATCGGCATTGCATCGTTAAGTCTTGTCTTTGTCCCGGCCTATGTCTACCAGACACGGGGACTGGGCAAGGGCTCCCTGATGATGTCCGTATTTCTACTCAAACTGATTGGCACTTATCTCGTCATTACGCTCATTTTTGTTGCCCTGATTGCGACGGGTGTAATCCCAAAACCGGTCTAACCATCCACTCAAGCCGGGGCGGCCCTCTGATTGATGATGGAAGACAATGTGGTCTTGCCCTCCAAAGTCGTATCAGATTCGGCGTTCACCACGAAGACTCAAGAAATAAGCATATCTCCAGCAACCGCCCCCAAGCCCAATAACTGGGTGTGGTACGGATCAATCCAAGAGCGCACAATACTGCCGGGGAAATAGCCAACCAAACTCGTAGTGGCTATTTCCTGGAAGCACACTTGACGTCGGTAAACCGGACGAAAAATGTACAGTGCCGAAAACGATGGCACGATGCTTTCATCCAAACCAGAACGTCCGTGAACGCGGGGGAGAACCCGTGATTAGAAACACCAATCCGGCACCCAAGGAACTCTTTATGATAAAACCATCGTCAAACACGCAACCCATCCTGATGCCATTTTGGCGCCATGCGGCACTGGGACTGGGATTGATTGCCGCCCTGCTGACGGCGCCGCTGGCGCTGGCCGACCCATCATCCAAAACGGCCATTGACCCGATGGGCCCGAATGCGGCGGTATCTTACGTCGATAACCTGACGGATCTCCCGACCGATCTCGCCTACATGCAGGCGCACAAGATCCCGATGATGATCTTCTTCCATGCGAGTTACTGCGGGTACTGCGTGGCGGTGGACAATGAATTCATCATCCCCATGCGACTGGATCCGAAATACAAGAATCGCCTGCTGATCCGGCGGGTGATGGTCGATGACAACACGCAGTACATCGGCGTCGATGGCCAGAAGCACGGCTATCCGTATCTGGCGAACAAGCTGCATGTCCGCGGCGTACCTTATATTTTGTTCCTCGCACCCGATGGCTCGCGCATTACGTCGATTCAAGGCACTGCCATGGATTACTACGGCTACTATCTCAACCAGGATATCAACCTGGCGACCGACTGCGCCCAACATCCAAAGCAGATAATCTGCGACGGCAGCGCCGACGGACCTGGTTTGTAAAACGCTGAATTTTTAAGAGTGAACTGTCAGACCCGCGTAGCAAGCGCGGGGTAATCTTGGCTGTTCTTTTCTGAAATCACCCACGGACCCGGTTTTTCATGAATCCCTCCCCCCTGCAGGCCAATGTCGGCAAACCCATCGTAATTGGCGCGGTCGCCCTGCTCACCGCCTGGGTATTGTCGCCCTTTGCCACCCCCATTCTGGCCGGCGCGTGCATGGCCGTGGTCTCCCAGCCCTATCTGCAAAGAGCGCTGCGACTGGGAATTTCCCTGCGCATCGCGGTTTTGCTGAACACCTTGCTGTGGTTCGTGCTGCTGGCGCTGCCGGCATGGTTGATCGTGGGCAGCGCGGCGCCGGCGCTGGCGCACATCCTGCACAATCCCCCCAGGGCCGAGGAGATTGCCGGCTGGTTCCGTGTGATCCCTTTGGCGGGCGATTGGGCGGCGCAGAGCATGGCCCACCTGCTGGGTTCGGACAGCCCGCTGGAATGGTTCAAGCAATGGCTATCGGGCCATGGCGCCGTGCTCAAGGATTCGGCAAAGCACCTTTGGGTGCTGATTCTGCATATTGCCGTGGCACTGCTCGTCATGGATGCCATTTCCTACCATGCCGAACCGTTGACGTCCGCGCTGAATCGGGGCCTGAGTCGATTGACGGGGGATGCCGAATTTGTTCGCTCTGCCCTGACCCTGTGCGCACAATCCATCCGCTCCGTGCTGGCCGGGATGGTTGGCGTGGCCCTGTTTTGCGGGGTGGGGGTGGGTTTGATCATGCTCGGTGTCGGCCTGCCCTTTGCCATCGGCTGGGCTGTGGCGGTCGCGGTCGCCTCATTGATCCCCATGGGCACCACCATTGTGATCCTGACCGCCTCATTGATGCTGCTGGCCACACGTGGCTTTGTGCCGGCATTCGTCCTGTTCAGCCTGGGCCATGGTGTGGTCTGGATCGCCGATTTCTGGGTACGACCGTATCTCATCGGCGCCCGGACCCATACGCCCCTGCTGTTGACGCTCATGAGCATTCTGGGTGGCATCGAGGTATTCGGTCTGATCGGCCTGATTCTCGGGCCGGTGATCGTGCTTACGGCACTGGGTCTGTGGCGGCTATGGGAGCGTGGCTACGAGAAGAGCGAGCTTTCCAATACCTGAGAAACAGGACCGAGGACACTCCTGCGCAGGAAAGCACGACGTCCGGAACCCTGCATTTCATTTACTCTGCCAACCGTACCCGTATTTCGGATAGCAGGACTCAAATTCGTTACCCCATACGTTAATAACGGTAAGCCAACGCTAAAAACTGGGAATGATGGGTACGAAAAGCGTTCATGATGCGATAGTGACCCGACGCGACCGACGGACAAAAAGGAGCCCCCATGTCCAAAGACACACTGCCCTATTTTAATTTTCTACTGACGCAACTCGAACGACACAACCCGTCGATCGAAACCAGCTTTGGCAGACATGTTCATTGGGGCTATTGGCAGGACCCCGATTCGGCCACGGGTGAAGATGCTGATTACGCCAATGCTGCGGAGCAGTTGACCAAAGAGCTGTGCGCGCTGGCCCACATCGAGGAAAACAGCACCGTCCTGGATGTGGGATGCGGATTTGGGGGCACCGTCGCCTCCCTGAACGAAACCTACCAGACGCTCGATCTGACCGGACTGAACATCGATTCCCGGCAGCTCAATCGGGCCCGAGAACTGGTGAAGCCGCTTCATTCGAATCTCGTGAATTTTTGTCAGGCCGATGCCTGCATCCTGCCATTCCCGGACAACGCCTTCGACACCGTGCTCGCCGTGGAGTGCATCTTCCACTTTCCGAGTCGGGCGCAGTTCTTCGAGGAAGCATTTCGCACCCTGAAACCCGGTGGGCGGCTGGTGCTTTCCGATTTTGTCCCCTCGCGACTTTTCCTGCCCCTCACCCGACTGGCCACCGCCGAGCGGTTCCAGAAATACAATTACTTCGGTCAATGCAATATCAGCTTCACCCGGGGGCACTATCAAAAGCTCGCGAAGGCAACGGGGTTCGAAGTTGAGGTGGAACGCAACATCACGGCCCATACACTGCCGACCTACCGTTACCTGCAACGGGTGCTCGGGGCGCAGGGCGCGGATGAAAAAATCAAGAAAAAAACCGACGGTTTGGTCTCGTTACTACAGTTGCTCGGGAAAACGGGCCTGCTGAATTACTACCTGTTGGCCTTCCGCAAACCCTGACGGGCTGCTCAGACAGTCGGGGCAACCGGTTCTGGAGCGGCCGGTGGCGTCGAGTCAGGATGGCGCCGGTACCATTCTTCGAGCAGATGGCGATTGTCGTGGTTCCACGGATGGAAGCTCGGGCGGTAGTAATCGAAATACAGGCGGAAAGGCACCAGCTTGAACACCGACTTCGGCGGTTTTCGCCCGCCATCCGGGCGCGCCGTGTCAGCCGCGGGCGTGGCCGAATCCACCTTACGTTTGAGCGTCCACATACCAATCTTGATGGCCAATAGGAACAGCAGGGTCGTCTCCAGCATGGCGAGCACCCGCACAAGATAGGCAAACACCCCTTTGCCGGCCACCTGCTCGTACAGATCGAAGCATACCGCCTTGTGTTCCAGCTCCTCCACGGAATGCCAGAGCCAAAGATAGGCGAAATTGGGCTCGGCATTCGCCTCGAAAGACTCTTGACGCCGAAGCAACTCGTTGGCGAACAGCGCCGTGAAATGCTCCAGCGCACAGGTGACGGCGAGTTGCCAGAGTTTGGGCATGAAGCGACGGGTGAGTCCGAGCAGGAAATCCCCCACCTTGCCCACCATCTGCATCTCAGGAAAACGGGCCAGCACGGCTTCGTTGAAGCGCTGATGCATCGTGGTGTGCATCGCCTCCTGATACACGAAGTCCTTCACCTGGGCCAGAAGCACGGGATCGGTAATCCTTTTCTGATAATTCTGAACCGAGTCGATAAAGAACTTCTCCCCAGCCGGGAAGAAGAAGGAAATGGAGTAGTAGAAAAACTCGGAGCCCTGCATGCCGCCCGGCCGGGTATCCGAATCCATCTTGCCAAAGCGCAGGTCAACCTTTCTACGAACAATCTTTACCGGCATACGGCCCGCTCCTAAATCTTGTGTACGGCGAAAGTCATTATTGGACGGTTATAGTTCCACAAGCGACATCCTGGAGCACTCGGCGTGACGCATCCAGCGCTAGCGCCGGGCAAACTTCTGCATCGTACTCATCGCGCCAAACAAAACGCGTGTCAATCCATCATACCGGAGTGTCTGTGGCTTGCTCCACCCTCCGTCAATCCGGGTCGAAGCAGGATGTCCGTTCTACTGCGGTAGAACTCGGCGCCGCTAAAGCGGATATGCGACACCTGACCGATAGGCACCTTATTTGGAACCTCGGTGGAATATCAAAATACCAAGACGTGAAAAAGCCCGGACAAACCGGGCTTTTCTGCTTTGTATGGGGTGACCGATGGGGCTCGAACCCACGACAACCGGAATCACAATCTTAAAACAGGGGTTTTACCCACCTTGAAGTAGCACACTCAACCTTTATAAATCAATATATTGAACTTAACTAATCCGGTTGTCGTTTAACCGTTTTCAACATATTCTGCTACCTATGTGCTACTTCACTGCTACTTCATGGGGGCGCAGACATGGCTAACAGAACCGAAAAACTGACCAAGGCAATAGTGACCAATGAACCCTTGGCGACCGAAAGCCGCCAGCATGTAATTTGGGACACTGACGTTAAAGGTTTTGGCCTTCGCGTTTCCCGCACCACCAAAAGCTACATCTTCTTTGGCCGGGTGGCTGGCAAGATGAAAACCATCACCATAGGCCGAGCCAGTGACTTAAGCACGATTGATGCACGCGACAGAGCCAAAGCCCTTGCCGTTGAAATGCGCGGAGGCAGTGACCCCAACGAACGTAAGGCGCGTGATTCCGTCATGGATATAACCTTGCGCGAATCACTGGACGACTACCTAGCCACCAACACAAAGTTAAAAGAGCGCACCCGCAAAGAGTACGCCTATATCCTTAACGCGAAGCTGGCGGACTGGATGGACAAGCCAATAGCCAGCATCACCCCCATGATGGTGAAAAAGCGTTATCAGCAGATCACCGAGCAAGCCAAGACCCAAGGAGATTTAGCCTTTCGTGTTGCGCGTATCATCATCAACAACGCGCTTGGACTGATGGAAGATTCCGGCGCAATACCACCGCCGAACCCATGCCGTGTTTTGAGTAGGCAAAAAATGTGGCGGGGCGTGGTTCGCAAGCAATCGGTTATCCCGCCAGATCGTTTGCCGGACTGGTGGAAGGCCGCCAGCAACGCTGCACAGAATGACCGCGCCATAGCTGATTTTTTCATCTTCCTGCTACTCACCGGCACGCGCAAAAGCGAAGCCCTAGACCTGACATGGCGTGATGTGGATTTGAACCGCCGCACCTTGCTATTCAGGGACACCAAGAACGGGTTAGACCACACCCTACCTATTGGCGACTACCTGTTAGGCATACTCACAGAGCGCCGCAAAGATCGAGGCACACGCGCCTATGTATTTGAAACCGACCGTGGGCGCGTTTCGAACTTGCGCTATTTTCAGGATGACGTGAACCAAGCGACTGGCCTATGGATTACCCCGCATGATTTGCGCCGCACCTTCCTATCCATTGGCGCGGACTTCCTGCCCGAATTGGTATTAAAGCGCCTTGTGAACCATGTTAATTCGGCCAATGTCACAGAGGGCTATATCATCAAAGCAGTGGACGATTTGCGCGACCCCATGCAACGACTTGAAAACAGAATCTTGCAACTAGCTGGCGTACTCGACCCCGTGGCGCAAGTGATCGACATTAACGCTCGGCGGAATGCCGGATAAAACAAAACCCGCTGATGTGTGGCGCATCAAACGGGCTTCTAACCAATCGCAAAGGGAGGCTTTGCAATGGCTGAAACTGAGAATAGCGCACCGGCTAAATTCGATAAAGACGCACTTAGAGAATGGTACACACTGGCGGAAATTGCTGAACGGTGGACGAAACTTACCGGACACGACCTGAAAGACATAGATGTGTTGCACCAAGCATATACACATAACGTAAGCGTCCAGCGCAGCCACCTTTTGAATTGATGCCGTACTCTCGACAATAGTCCCCACTTATTTTTACGTGGGCACTTATCATGCTGCCAGCCATTGCTCCCCGGACGCGCCGCCGGTTCAGCCGGGAATTCAAACGT
>DATKTJ010000074.1:0-11618 GCA_035531235.1 Halothiobacillus sp.
CCAGCTGTTGATATAGGCAACCATTGCCTTGAAGCCGCCCAGATCAGGCGTGGCATAGGCAATAACCTGTGCCGGGCGCAGATCGAAACCGGTGGTGCCGATGATGTTCCGTGAGTCAGCAACGGTGTCGCCGAACAGGTCATACTTACGACCCATCATCTTCATCGGGGTGTCGTGACGACCGGTGATCACAGTACCGAAGCCGCCGGTAGCACCGATGAAGGTGTTACGCTGACCGCCCAGTCCGCCGTTAGAAGCGCCGGTAGAGGCATTCTGGCCAGCATCGATGCCGGTTTCGTATTGATAAATGATCGACAGGCCGTCGTTGATCTTCTCTTTGCCCTTGATACCGATACGGGAAGAGTTGGATGAGAAACCGCCAGTGGTGCCAGCAGCATGATCACTGCCAACGAAATCATAAGAGACGTGGAACTTGCCGTACAGGGTGGTGTCGGCCATAGCGGCTGCAGGCGCAACCAAAGCTGCGGCTACTGCGAATGCGATGATATTCTTTTTCATCCGATCTATCTCCAGTGAGGTTTGAGATTACAAGATTCCCCAGCAATCTGGGTACCCCGGCAATAGTAGCCGGATGAGGAATTGACACAAGCCACAACGAACTTTTTTACAACAAGCCCGGGGTTTTTTGTTGCGTCATTGCAACAAGCGCAAAGCGGGCGCCCCATTAAAGCGCATCAGAATCATGCTTTCCCCCAGTTCAGCCCCGGTTTAGCGGCCAATGAGCGTCGTTCCACCCGCAAAGTCCACGTGCCTGTAGGTGCCGTGCTTCGGTAATGACGGGCGCCACCCCAAACCTTCGATCTTTCTAGGCGTAGCTGAGTTCAAAGTCCACCATGGACAGATAACCGCGTTCCAGTTCCAGATCCATGGCTGTCAGCGGATGCGCATCCAACCAGCCCGGTTCGAACTGGATATTCATGGATTGTTTTTTAACTTGCAAGGTCAGATCGGGCAACCGGGTACGCGGTGACCTATCCCGGTGCAACAGCACGGCCAGCCGAAGAATGACAGCCAGACGAATGATCTGCCCACGCAGGCCGTCATCCACCTGTTCGAACCGCTGCGGTTTCATCTTGCGCCGGTGCCCATGCACCAGACTGGCAATGATGCTTTGCGCGGCTCGGGTCAGGCCCGGCATATCCGCGTAGTTCAATATATAGGCACCGTGATGGTGAAAGCCGGAATGACTGACCGCCAAGCCGATTTCATGCAGGCGGGCGGCGATTTCCAGCCACGCAGAATATCGGGGGGACTCGATGGCGTCTGGCTGACTACGCAGCGCCCAATCATCGGCTACTTGCTCGAACAACATGTTGGCCGTTTTCGCGACATGGTCCGCATGTGCAATATCGACGGTGAACAAGTGCTGCAGGCGCTGCACGGTCGCTACTCGAATATCGTCATGATCGCTTCGATCCAGCCAGTCGTAGACCAGACCTTCTCTCAATGCCCCGTCGCTGACATACATCTGCTCGATATTCAGCGCAGAAAATACAGCCTGCATGGCTATCAGACCACCAACGAAAACCGGTTTGCGATCATCGGTCAAACCGGCGAGGTCGAGTTTCTCCAATGAGCCCGCCTTGGTGACTGCGGCATGAATTTCAGCGAGTCCGGACGCAGTGATCCAGCCATCACCCCAACTGTTCGCCTCCGCCACCGATGCCAATGCCCGCGCCGTGCCCGAACTGCCCACAGCCCGAGCCCACCCTTGCTTCCGATAGGCCACCTTGTAGGGGCTCAACTCCAACTCAGCCCGGGTTTTGGCTCGAGCCAGCCGAGCGGGTGAAAAATCCCCATCGGCAAAAAACTCCCGCATCAAGGCGACACAGCCGATCGGCACGCTTTCCATTTTTTCAGGCCGGTTGCCCCGCCCTAGAATCAACTCGGTGGATCCACCACCGATATCGACCACCAGCCGAATGCCGTCGATAGGGATGTCACTCTGCGCAACGCCCAGATAGACAAGACGCGCTTCTTCACGCCCCGCGATAATCTCGATGGGATGCCCAATTGCAAGTTCGCCCCGACGAATGAACTCGGCCCCATTCTTTGCCGCCCGCAAGGTATTAGTGCCCACAATGCGCACAGAGCCGCGCGGCATGCCCGCCAGGCGCTGGCCAAACCGGGTCAGACTGGCCAAGCCCCGTTCCATGGCTTCTTCGGACAGGTGTCCATCCGCCTGCAGCCCACCGGCCAATCGCACCATATCCTTCATTCGATCGATGACCTGAACCTGACCCGCGTGTATTCGGGCCACCAGCATATGAAAGCTGTTTGATCCGAGATCTACCGCAGCAACCAGCGTATCGTCTTGCATGTATTTATTGTCCGAAGATCTGTGCAGGCCCGGTATTATCTCCATCGCGAGCCAATGAAACAATTTTGCCGTCGATTCCATGCGACTAGAGCGCCCGTCATTTAACCAGTCTGTCACGCCTGACTGGCATGATGAAGCCCCTATTTCGTCACCACCCCTAATTGATGACTCAATCAGCGGTTCACTGAGGGTGATTCATCATGCCTGAAACCCCCTTTCTGATCGCCACAGGTTCCCAGGGATCAATAGCCGATTCGGGGCTCTCCGCCCCCAGCGCGACCGCACGGATAGAACGGCTGATTGCGCGTCAGGAAATCGCGATCGCGTTCCAGCCGTTCATCGATTTGATCAGTCACAGCATCCACGGTTATGAGGCGCTGGCGCGCCCACCGAAATCAGCGGAATTCGGCGACATCTCCGAACTACTCGTCATTGCATCCGCTGCCAATCGTCGACTCGAGCTTGAGTGCCATCTTGCCGCACGGGCCATCGAACGCTTTGTCGCACTGAATCTGACCGGACGACTCTTCGTCAATTTCTCCCCAGAGTGCCTGGGACATCCCGGTTTCTCGATAGAAAACCTGCTCGCCCACCTGCAAACCCAGGGACTGCCGCTAACGCGCTTCGTGATCGAACTGACCGAACAGCAATGCAGTATCTTTCCGCATATCCTGCAGACGAATCTCGATCGGTTGCGCCAGCGGGGCATCGCCCTGGCACTCGACGATTTTGCCGCCGGCTACAATGGCATGCTGCACTGGATGGATCAGCAACCCGAAATCGTGAAGATCGATCGGAAAATGCTGAGTGATATCGACAAACTGCCCAAGAAGTACCGTTTTGTCCGCTCGGTCGTCCATTTGGCCAAGGAATCGGGCGCACACGTCATAGCGGAAGGCATCGAAAACGCCTCTGAGGCGGGCGTTCTTGTCGAACTGGGCGTGGATTTCCTGCAAGGCTATCTGTTCGGGCGACCCGATATCGCCCCCCTCCGGGCTATTGCCCCCGACGTTCTGGCACATTTGCAACAGTATCGACAGTCCTTGATGACACAACAGGACCTGATTCGGGCATTGATCCAGCCAGCCCAAAGCATTCAGCACACGGCGCGGCTGGACACGGTCATGAATCTGTTTCTGTCCAATCCAGAACTACGCGCCCTGCCGGTGCTGGATGGAGATCTGCCCGTGGGCATCGCCTGGCGGCATGATCTGATGAACCTGTATGCCAGCCCGTATGGACGCCCCTTGAATGAGCGCCGGTCCATCGGTCGACTGATGGATCGACGGCCGGTTATTGTGGATGAATCCGAATCCATCATCTTGCTCAGCCGCCGAATCAGCGAGCGTGATCATCGCAATTTTCACGATGTATTCATCATTACACGCGGCCGAGCCTATGCAGGCGTCGGGCAACTGATCGACCTGCTCCGCCTGTACACCACGCAACAGGTCCGTCGGGCGCAGCATCTAAACCCGTTGAGCGGCTTACCCGGCAATGTCCCCATCAGTGAAACGCTGGAATCCTGGCTCACCGAGCCCCGGGAGTTCACCCTTGTTTACGTGGATCTCGATTACTTCAAGGCAATTAACGACCAGTACGGCTACCAGCGGGGAGATCGGGTTCTGATGATGACCAGTCAGATCCTGAAAGACTGCACCCATCCGGCCTGCGATTTTCTGGGCCATGTGGGTGGAGACGATTTTGTGATGCTCTACCGCTCCCCTGATTGGCGTACGCTGTGTAGGGAAGTCATTACGCGTTTCGATGCAAAAATCGCCACGTTCTACGATCCTGACGATCAAGAACGGGGCTACATCGATGCCATCGACCGAGAGGGTAATCCGCGGCGCTACCCCCTATGCAGTATCACGCTCGCGGCACTCACGCTATCCAGTGAACAGATGACCTCCAGCCAGGCGCTTACCGAGCGCGTCAGCGCCATTAAGGCCAGGGCCAAAAAACATATCGGCAGCACCCTGCTGATCGAATCGCTGGCGACAGCCGTTCAGACCTCGGCCCGTATGGCCTAACCACTCATTTCAAAATTCGGCAATAAAAAAAACCCCGCCATATCGGCGGGGTTTCGGGTTCTCATGCTGCGCGGCAGAGACTCTGAACGCGCATGATCAAACGAAAACAGTGACCTTATTTGATCTGCTGCTTCAAGCTGCCAGAAGCATAACGCTTGTGCATTTCATCCAGGTTGATCGGTACGATCTTGGACGCCATGCCAGCCGATCCAAACGCTTCGAAACGTGCCTGGCAAATACCCTTCATCGCCTTGGTGGCTTCTTTCAGGAATTTACGCGGGTCAAAGTTGGCCGGGTTTTCGTGCAGGTGCTTACGTACCGCGCCTGTAGACGCCATCCGCAGGTCGGTATCGATATTCACCTTACGAACGCCATGCTTGATGCCTTCAACAATTTCTTCGACCGGCACACCGTAGGTCTGACCCATGTCGCCGCCGTAGTTGTTGATGATTTCGAGCCAATCTTCTGGCACGGAGGAAGAACCGTGCATCACGAGATGCGTGTTCGGGATGCGGACGTGGATTTCTTTGACGCGGTCGATCCGAAGAACCTGGCCGGTCGGCTTCTGGGTGAATTTGTACGCGCCGTGCGACGTACCGATGGCAATTGCCAAGGCATCCACGTCGGTTTTCTTGACGAAGTCGGCTGCTTCTTCCGGATCGGTCAGCAGCTTGTCCATGTCCAGCTTCTCATCGGAGCCGTGACCATCTTCTTCGCCCATCATGCCGCTTTCCAGCGAACCCAGGCAACCCAGTTCACCTTCCACGGAGACCCCGACGTAATGTGCCATTTCGGCCACTTTACGCGTGATCTCAACGTTGTATTCGTATGAAGAAGGAGTTTTCATGTCGGACATCAATGAACCATCCATCATCACGGAGCTGAAGCCGGACTGGATGGCCCGGAAGCACACGCCTGGATCGGCGCCGTGATCCTGGTGCATAACCACGGGGATATGGGGATACATTTCAACCGCAGCGGCCACCAGGTGACGCAGGAAGGGTTCACCGGCGTACGAGCGCGCGCCAGCAGAGCCTTGCAGGATGACCGGGCTGTTTACCGCGTCTGCAGCCTGCATGATTGCATGGATCTGCTCCATGTTGTTGACGTTGAACGCGGGCATGCCGTAGCTGTTTTCAGCCGCATGATCCAACAATTGGCGCAAGGAAATAAGTGCCATTTAGCCTCTCCAGTTAGATAAAAAAACAAAAACGAAATCCGATACATGCTCTCAGAGTTCATCGTGGTCACTCAACCACGGAACATACATGGGAATCGAGTTACTCGGCGCTGATGATATCGCCTACGCGCACAATCTTCATCGCATTGGTCCCGCCCATTTCGCCCATCAGGTCACCCTTGGTGATGATGACGATATCCCCTTCGTCGAGCCGCTCCATCTGGGTCAACGTCTCAAGAACGAGTCGATTGACTTCGGCATGATCGGTCGATGAGTACGGAAAATGAACCGCCTGAACGCCGCGATACAACGCCACACGCCGCGCGGCCACCTCACTGCGGGTAAAGGCATAAATCGGGATATCCGTATTCACCCGCGACATCCACAACGGCGTGGCACCGGACTCCGTCAACGCAACAATTGCTGCAACGGAGAGATGATTGGCCGTATAAATCGCTGAGTAGGCAATCGCCTGATCGATCCGCTCGAAGGGGATATCCAGTGGCGGCTGCCCGCGCTTGGCCTCAATCTGGTATTCGGCACGGTGACATATCCGCGCCATGGTCTCAACCACGCGCACCGGATGCTTGCCTGCCGCGGTTTCCGCCGACAGCATCACCGCATCCGTCCCATCCAGCACGGCGTTCGCGACATCGAACACTTCGGCACGGGTCGGGATCGGATTGGTAATCATGGTCTCCATCATCTGGGTGGCCGTAATCACCGGACGATTCATGTCGCGCGCCATGCGGATAAATGCCTTCTGGACGGCAGGCAGTTCGGCATCACCAATCTCGACACCCAAATCACCACGAGCAATCATGATGGCATCAGAGGCTTCAATAATGTCGCGAATGCTCTCAATCGCCTCGGCCCGTTCGATCTTGGCGACGATATGCGCCGTGCAACCGGCTTCCTGCAGCAGACGACGCGCTTCGTGAATATCCTCACCGGTACGGGGGAAAGACACGGCAATATAATCGACACCGATCAAGGAAGCCGTTTTGATGTCCTCCCGATCCTTTTCGGTAATCGCCGGCGCAGACAACCCGCCGCCCTGACGATTGATCCCCTTGTTGTTGGACAACTCCCCACCCACGATGACTTTGGTATGGATCTGATTGCCCACGACGGCCTCGACCTGAAGCACGATACGCCCATCATCCAGCAGCAGAACGTCTTCTGGACGGGAGTCTGTCACCAGTGCCTTGTAGGTAATCCCAACGGCCGTCTCATCTCCCGAGTCACGATCCATGTCCGCATCCAGCACAAAAGACGCACCATCGAGCAGCTCGATCTTGCCGTTTTTGAACCGATCGATCCGAATTTTAGGACCCTGCAAGTCGCCCAGGATTGCGATGAATCGCCCCTGCTTCCGAGCGGCCTCACGAACCATATCGGCCCGATGCTGATGGTCGGCAGCTTTCCCATGGGAGAAATTCAGGCGCACCACATCCACGCCAGCACGAATAAGTTCGTCGATGACCTGCGGTTTATCGCTGGCAGGACCCAAGGTCGCAACGATCTTGGTGCGACGTGTTGAAGATAAATAGCCAGGCGTATTCAAGGGGTGCATGGGAAATCCTTAGGCGTTGGCGCGTTGTTCGAGAATGGCCACGGCTGGCAGGGTTTTTCCTTCAAGGTATTCCAGGAAGGCGCCGCCAGCGGTAGAGATATAGCTCACTTTATCGTAAATATCATACTTCTGGATGGCTGCAATGGTATCGCCGCCGCCCGCCAGCGTGAAAGCCTTGGTCGTGGCAATGGCATGGGCAATCGTCTTGGTGCCTTCGCCAAACTGATCGTACTCGAAAACACCGACCGGGCCGTTCCAAACGACCGTTCCGGCATTCATGATGATTTCAGCAAGTTCTGCGGCCGATTTTGGACCAATATCGAAAATCATTTCATCGTCCCCGACCTGATCCACCGCTTTCAGGGTTGCTGGCGTATTTTCCTTGCCGGGCAGGAAAGGCAATTCAGTACCCACCACCACATCCACGGCGACAGGAATCGTGGCGCCGCGGGCAGTCATCTTGCTCATCAGCGCGACTGCAGTCGGCACCAGATCATCTTCGCACAGCGATTTGCCGACATTGTGACCGGCCGCCTTGATGAAGGTGTTGGCGATCCCGCCACCCACCACCATCTGGTCGACTTTTTCGGACAGCGCTTCCAGTACGGTCAGCTTGGTGGATACCTTGGAGCCACCAACAATCGCTACCATCGGACGTGCCGGGCTAGCCAGCGCCTTGTCCAGCGCTTCCAGTTCCTGGGCGAGAAGAATGCCCGCGCAGGCAACCGGGGCAAATTTGGCAATGCCATGGGTAGAGCCCTCGGCACGATGCGCGGTGCCAAAGGCATCCATCACGAATACATCACACAGCGCCGCATATTTTTGCGCCGTCGCGTCGACGTTTTTCTTTTCGCCCACATTGAAACGAACGTTTTCCAGCAGGACAACCTCACCCGCCGCCACGTCGAATCCACCATCGACCCAGTTCTTGATCAAGCGGACCGTCTGCCCCAGCTTCGCGCTCATCTCGGCGGCAACGGGTGCCAACGAGTTCTCGTCGGAATAGACGCCTTCTTCGGGCCGCCCCAGATGCGAAGTCACCATGACTTTAGCGCCTGCCTTGACGCAATACTGAATCGTTGCCAAGGATGCCGTGATGCGTGCATCGGAGGTGACCTTACCGTCCTTGACGGGCACATTCAGATCGGCGCGGATAAATACGCGCTTGCCCGCAAGATCCAGGTCGGTCATACGAAGAAAATTAGCCATGAAAGAAGCTCCTGAACAGGTTTGAAATAGTTTGGTTTGCGGTGTCGCAAAACGAACGACTCAATCGAAAATATAGAGCCGCGCAGGACATGCGCGGCCCGGATGAGGCCGGGTTCGGGATAAGCCCCGCACCCGCCCGGTCATCAACCGATGATCTTGACCATCCGCATCAGGTTGCTGGTATAGCCGTATTCATTGTCGTACCAAGACACCACTTTCACGAAGGTGGAATCCAACTGGATGCCGGCCTTCGAGTCGAAGATCGACGGCTGAGCCACGCCACGGAAGTCGGTGGAAACCACAGACTCGTCGGTATAGCCCAACACGCCTTTGAGTGAACCCTCCGAGGCTGACTTCATGGCCGCGCAAATCTCGGCGTAGGTCGTTTCCTTGTTCAGTTCGACGGTGAGATCCACGACAGATACATCCGAAGTCGGTACGCGGAAGGCCATGCCGGTGAGCTTGCCGTTCAGTTCTGGCAAAACGACACCAACCGCCTTTGCTGCACCGGTTGATGAAGGAATGATGTTTTCCAGAATGCCGCGGCCACCGCGCCAATCTTTGGCAGAGGGACCGTCAACCGTTTTCTGGGTGGCGGTGGCGGCATGAACCGTCGTCATCAGGCCACGCTTGATGCCGAAGTTGTCGTTCAACACCTTGGCGACCGGCGCCAGGCAGTTGGTGGTGCAAGAAGCCGCAGAGACAATGTTCTGACCCGCGTAGGTGTCATGGTTGACGCCATACACGAACATCGGCGTGTCGTCTTTAGACGGCGCGCTCTGAATAACCTTCTTGGCACCTGCATCGATATGCGCCTGGCAGGTATCCTTGGTCAAGAAGAAACCGGTGCACTCGATGACGATATCGGCGCCCGCTTCATTCCACTTCAGGTTGGCAGGATCGCGTTCGGCGGTCAGACGAATCCGCTTGCCGTTGACGACAAGGAAGTTGCCATCGACGGAGATATCGCCGTCAAAGCGACCATGCACGGAGTCATACTTCAGCATGTACGCCAGATAGTCGGCGTCCAGCAGGTCGTTGATTGCAACAACTTCGATTTCCGGGAAGTCCTTTGCGGCCGCACGAAACACCATTCGACCGATCCGGCCGAATCCATTGATCCCTACTTTGATTGTCATTGGATACCCCTGTTACTCACATTTATGATTTTTAAAGACCGGTGTGCGCGGGGCACCCGGTCCATTTTTATTTGAAACGCGTCTGCTGTTTTTAGAGCAGGCTTTGCGCTGTTTCGACGACGTTGTCGACGGTGAAACCGAACATCTTGAACAGTTCGCCGGCGGGTGCAGATTCACCGAAGGTGTCGATACCGACAACCTTGCCGTCAAGTCCGACATATTTGCCCCAGAAACCGGTCACGCCCGCTTCGACAGCCACACGCGCACGAACTGCTTTTGGCAGTACGGACTCGCGATAGGCTGCGTCCTGCGCATCGAACACCTCGGTGCACGGCATGGATACGACGCGCACTTTCTTGCCAGCCAGCTTTTCAGCCGCTGCAGTCGCCAGAGAAACTTCGGAACCCGTCGCGATCAAAATCAGATCCGGCGTACCAACGCAATCACGCAGGATGTAGCCACCGCGCGCAATGTTGGCGATCTGCTCGGGGGTACGCGGCTGATGGACCAGGTTCTGACGCGAGAAAATCAGCGTGCTCGGAGCGTCGCGACGCAGAACGGCGGCTTTCCAGGCAACGGATGACTCGACCGCGTCGCAGGGGCGCCAGGTGTTCATGCGTGGAATCATGCGCAACGTGGCAATCTGCTCGACCGGCTGGTGCGTCGGACCATCTTCACCCAGACCGATGGAGTCGTGGGTATACACGAAGATCGAACCGATTTTCATCAGTGCCGACATGCGCAAAGCATTACGGGCATATTCCGAGAACATCAGGAAGGTAGCCGCAAACGGCATGAAACCGCCATGCAGCACCATGCCGTTCATCATGGCCGACATACCGAATTCACGCACACCATAGTGAATATAGTTGCCGTCGCTTTCCGTGGCCGTCACGGCACGGCAGCCTTTCCAGGTCGTCAGGTTGGACGGGGCCAGGTCGGCAGAGCCACCGACCAGTTCCGGCAACATGCCCGCCAGTGCCGTAATGCTGTTCTGAGAAGCCTTGCGTGAAGGGATGCTCTCGCCCTTGGCAGCCACTTCCTGGATGAACGCATCCATCTTGGCCATGAAGTCGGCAGGCAGATCACCCGCCAAGCGACGTTTGAACTCAGCTGCTTCGGCCGGATAAGCCTTGGCATAGGCCGCCATGGCCTCATTCCAGTCAGCTTCCTGCTTTGCGCCTTTCTCGGTCGCATCCCAGCCTGCATAGATTTCGGCAGGAATCACGAACGGCTCGTGGTGCCAGCCCAGGTTCTCGCGCGTCGCCTTGACCTCGGCCTCACCCAACGCTGCACCGTGGCAGTCGTGTGTGCCGCACAGATTCGGCGCACCGAAACCGATGACGGTCTTGGTGCAAATCAGAGTCGGTTTATCGTTAACCGAACGGGCCTCACGAATGGCTGAATCGATAGCTTCGGCATCGTGGCCGTCGACATCCCGCACCACGTGCCAGCCGTAAGCTTCGAAACGCTTGGGCGTATCGTCGGTGAACCAGCCTTCAACATGACCATCAATGGAAATGCCGTTGTCGTCGTAGAAAGCGACCAGCTTACCCAGACCCAGCGTACCGGCCAGTGAGCAGGCCTCATGCGAAATGCCTTCCATCATGCAACCATCGCCCAGGAAGCAATAGGTGTAATGGTCGACCATCTGGTGGCCCGGCTTGTTGAACTGACCGGCGAGCATTTTTTCAGCCAATGCGAAACCGACGGCATTGGTGATCCCCTGGCCCAGCGGGCCCGTGGTGGTTTCCACGCCCGGGGTATAACCGTATTCCGGATGCCCCGGGGTTTTGGAGTGCAGTTGGCGGAAGTTCTTGATCTCGTCCATCGGGAGTTCGTAACCGCTGAGGTGCAGCAGAGAATAAATCAGCATCGAACCATGCCCGTTGGACAGGACGAACCGGTCACGATCCGGCCAGTGTGGGTTCTTGGGGTTATGTTTGAGGTAACCGTTCCATAGAACCTCGGCAATATCCGCCATTCCCATTGGCGCTCCCGGATGCCCGGAATTTGCCTTTTGCACAGCGTCCATGCTCAGGGCACGAATCGCATTGGCCAGCTCTCTACGCGTAGACATAAGTCTCTCCACAGTGAAGTTTCAAAGGTAATGTAAATCGGCAGAACCGGCCCCGCCCGC
>DATKTJ010000075.1:0-8598 GCA_035531235.1 Halothiobacillus sp.
AATGTATCGCGGTGTTTATCCCCATGAGCTACGGTATCGGTGGCTTCACCTGCCTCGTGCCACGCGACAAAGTCATCCCCCTGCCCGATCTCACCCCGCAACAGGCTCTGCGCTTCGCCATGGCGGGCGGGGTGGGGGGAGGGAAAGCCATCCGCGATAAGCTGGCTACCGGTACTGAAGCAAGCAGAGAGGCAGCAACGAGTCATTCTGACCCAGGCCAGTGATAACTCCATTCAGTGGGCGCTTTGCGGCAAACCCACAGTCTTCGTTATACTCATGTCACAGCATAAGGAGATGAAGCATGGCTGAAGTGCGCAAAGCAGTCTTCCCCGTGGCCGGTCTGGGCACTCGTTTTCTCCCGGCCACCAAGGCTAGCGCCAAGGAAATGATGCCGGTAGTGGACAAGCCACTCATTCAGTATGCTGTGGAGGAAGCCATCGCCGCAGGCTGCGATCAACTCATTTTCATCAGCGGACGCGGCAAGCGTGCCATCGAAGACCACTTCGACGTTTCTTACGAACTGGAAATTGAGCTGGAAAAACGCGGCAAGGAGGCCTTGCTGGAGCAAGTGCGGAGCATCCTGCCCAGCCATGTCAGCACCATTTTTCTGCGCCAGCCCTACCCTCTTGGACTCGGGCATGCCGTGCTTATGGCCCGTCCGGTGGTGGGTGACGAACCCTTCGCCGTGTTGCTGGCCGACGACCTCATGCTCGGTGAACCACCCGTGCTCGCGCAAATGGTAGAACAGTACCGCCGCTATCAGGCGGGCATTCTCGGCGTTGAAGAAATTGCGCGGGAGCATTCCACCCGCTATGGCGTAGTCGACGCGCGGCCCTGGGATGATCGTATTTACCAGATTAGCGGCATCGTCGAAAAGCCTAAGCCCGAGAACGCGCCCTCTAATCTGGGCGTGGTGGGGCGCTACATTCTCCCCGCGCGGGTGTTTCACTTTCTGGAACAGACTCAACAAGGCGCGGGTGGCGAAATTCAACTGACGGATGCCATCGCCCACCTGTTGAAAGAGCGGCAGGTGCTGGCCTATCTTTTTTCCGGGCGGCGCTTCGATTGCGGCGACAAGCTTGGCTACTTAAAGGCGACCATCGCCTTTGGCAAGTTACACCCCGAGGTAGGTGCCGATTTCACCCGGTACATGGACAGCCTCTGCGACCCCCTGGTCCCGGTTGAGGCCTTTCCGTGACCCCCTTCATTCTCTCCGAAAGGGGCGCTATCATCGCCCGTTTCCCCGAGGAGCGCAGGCATCCATGATCATCATCGACGGAGTTACCGAAAGCGGTGGCAAATTCCGCCCATCCGCCTGGGCGGAGATGCTCATTGAAGGAGTCGGCCTCGCCCATTTCGGCGCCGACCACAAGATTCATTACCTGCCCCTCATTGAACCCGCCACTATCAATGGCAACGCCGCCATTATCATAGACGAGAGCCTGGAAGAGATTCGCCCGGAGGCCTTTGCTGAAATCATGCGCTTCGCCGCCGAAAATCGCCTCCAGGTGCGGCATGAAGAAGGCAGCATCGCCGATCGCCGGGTACAGCAACCCACCCGCCGCCGCCACCAGACCCAGCGCCCACACTCCTGATGGCAGAACGTCCGTCCGCCTCCGCCCGTCTGCGTTTTACCTGGATACTCGGCATCGTCATTATTGTCTATGGCGCCCTGGCCATCGCCCTGAGCATCCACGTCATTGACCTGCAAAGCGGCGTACGTGCGGACCTCTATGTCGCCTTACAGAAGCTGGATCAACTGCATCGGGAAGCGTTGTCCCAGGCGACCAGTGCGCAGGAACGCCAAACCATAGAAACCGCCTGGCGCAACGAACGCGCCTTCGCCGCAGCCTCATCGCAACAAGCCCGACACGTGGCAGGGACGCTGATATCGCGCCTGAATCAGGAATATCCCACCAATGCCTGCGGCCGCAGTGGCCCCTCTTTCATCGCCGCCAATGCGCTCCCCGCTCAGCATGCCTGTATGGTCGCCATAGGGAGCAAAGGTAATGACGTTCAGGCCACGGCCTATGACACGCAAGGCATTGCCATGGACAACTTTTATGAATACCTCTATGCCCCCACCGGTCGCTCAGGCTGAGGGTACAACACCGCCCCCATCCTGGGTACTGCCTGGGTCCACCGTAGTTACCGGGATTGGTTGAATTGCAGTATGCAGTCACATGGCTATCGCTTGCACGCTGAAATAGGGCCTCACGATCAGAGGTCACGAACCTTGGCATGGCTTGGCAAATCCACTCCACGACTGCCATAGACTGAAAGCGGACTTTCGGTTAACTCAGTAAGTGCCTGGAGCTGACTGATTGGCCCGTAGAGTTGTGGGAGGAAAAGCGCACGTGACCGTGCGACAGACCGAAAAATCTGCACGGTGGGCATAATTTTGGCAAATCTAGTAAACCAGGTCAATCCATGAATGTAATCACAAGCAGTGCTACACTTTTTTGTTCGAAGATATCCCATCAGGTTATCGATCCTATGGGCTATGCTAATCGCATAAAAATACAGACCGGCGGAGGCTTAGCGCGCGTTTCCGATCTGCCAGACTTGAAATCTCTATTTGCAACCCTTCACTTGGCTAACTCAACGGACTGCGTTTGTTTGAAATATCCGAGAGTGTTATTCTAAGAGAGGCACCTTTGTCCATCAAATTTGCCCAGATTGCACATAAGGCCAAAGAACATATTCCAAATTGTACAAGGATCAGAATGCCATGATTTCTCTAAAGGACATGTTATTGTCCACCCTTGTTTTTTCTAGCGTGGTGGGTGGTGCTTCAGCGCAAGCTTCCCTTTCTGGTCTTTTCGGGATGTCCGGTTTTCACAGTACGGCCAGCCTGTATACCCAGTTTATTGCTGAGAATCTGCACAAAGCTTCCATTCCGGGTGCCGTCGTCGGTATCTGGCAATCGGGGCGCCCCACTTATTTACAATCTTTTGGGATGGCAGACCCGACTAAAAAATCATCCATGAGTACCCGGATGGCCATGCCGATCGGAAATATCACCACAGCATTTACTGTGAGAGCGCTCCTTGATCTCGCCAAAGCCGGCGAAATTCAGCTCAATGCGCCGGTATCCCAATATTTGAGCGACGTTCCGGAAGGGAGCACGATTACCGTCGCAGACCTCGCCCAGATGCGCAGCGGGTTGGTTGATTACCTCAGTGACCCGGCCTTCCTGCGTGAAAATCAGGCACATCCGGACACCCGCTTGAGTCCGGAACAACTTCTGCATTATAGCTTTGCACACCCGTTACTATTCAAACCCGGAAGCCGTTTTGATTACTCCAACACCAACACCATTCTGCTCGGGCTGATCATTGAGAAAGTAACCGGTAACCCCTTGTTCAAAGTGATAAGCGAGCAGGTACTGCAACCCTACAAATTGAGCAATACCACTTTTCCCACCAATTTCGCGGACTCATATTTGCAGGTGCAGGGTTACACATCCGCTGACCATGTCCAGAAAATGCTCCCTGTCGCTTGGAATCCATCCCTGTACTGGGCATCGGGAGCAATGACGGCGACGGCCACTGACCTGCAGCGTTGGGCAGAAATCAATGCTGATCTCAATGAATTTGCTCCGATCTTGGCGCATTACGGGCAACCCGATAAATCTGCAGAGAAAGTCTCTTCCATGCCATATTTTTGGGGGTCTTTTGAAAACCATGGTTGGGTTGGCGATACTAGTCATCTGGCCGGCTTCGAGTCATTGGCCATCTACGCACCGAAACTAAAAGATACCATTGTCATCCTTCTAAATTCTGATGCGACAGAAAATGGTATTCCAGTCGCCGCCAAACTCGCCCAACAACTCAGTCGTTATATCAGTCCCGAAGACGTCTACCAAGCCGCAGAGCGTCCCTGAATCAGTAACCCAAAGGTAGTGACACGTTACGAGATATGTCGAGGCATGTCTTTATTATTTGACCTGTGAAGAGACTATTCTTAAAGTGCTGTTGGGCTTAACGATGGCCAATCGATCTTGAATAGAAGGAAGCATTAATGAACAATCGCTCGCAACCGAATGTCGTCAGTCGCCGTTCGTTTTTGATGAAAACTGCAACCTTAGTAAGTGCGACTGTCGTCGCGAACACTGTTCCAACGGCGCAAGCCGCTCCGCTGGAGATGGCCAGTCGGCCGAGCCAAACCTTAATGCCAATAGCCTCGGGGGTAACGTACCAGCACATCGGCCGATGGGAAGTGTCGCGTCTGAACCATATTCTGAAAGTTGAGGCACCAGCCTTCACCGGCTTCAAGGTGGACTACAAACCGGCTCGAAATGCAGTTGATCTATTCCGCGTTATGTACCCATCAGTAATTCCAGAGCAAAACAACAAGCCGACGATGACCTCCGGTCTGATCGCTATTCCAGCCGATATCGGAGCATCAGCACGGCTCGTCTCATATCAGCACGGAACAGTTTATGGCAAGCAGGAAGTTCCCTCCTTTCCGGAGCAGTCACCGGAAACCCAGTTGATGATCGCTGCCTTTGCAGGTCGTGGCGATATCCTACTAGGGGCTGATTACATCGGTATGGGGCTGTCTGATGAGCCGGAAAGCTACATGGTTTTAGGCAGTCAGCAACAGGCTACGGCCGATATGATTCGTGCTGGACAAGCGGTGCTGGCAGATCGTGGCATTCAGAGCAGGGATTTATACTTGGCTGGATGGTCGGAAGGCGGGTTTGTCACCATGGGCCTGCTGGAACGTTTAGAAGGCGAGGGCATAGCAGTAAAGGCGGCCGCAACGGCTTCGGCTCCGCTTGATCCCTTTTTGGGGATGAGCGGATATCTGTTTTTCCCGCGTCCCAACGATGCGCCTTGGATCAATTCCATCTTTGTGCTCTCGGCGTTTGCCTATGAGTATTACTATGATGCACCAGGCTTGGCAGAATCCCTATTTGATCCAAAATATATCGATGAATGCCGTAATTTCTATCTTAGGAAGCCAGTCGACATCACAAACATTCCGGTGGACCTGCATCGCCTGATCCGTGCTGAATATTTTCTTCCTAACTATTTTATGCAGTCGGAATATGGGCGTCTCATTCATCGAAATCAAGTGTTTCGTTGGATCGTTGAAACTCCAACGCGCAATTATTATGGTGAGGCCGATGAAGCAATTACTGTTGGTTTAGGGAAGTTGGCAATGCACTATCAGAAGGCGATGGGTAACACAAAGGTTAACGCAATTTCCGCTGGTCGTGACGCAACGCATCGTGGAACGTTTGCGCGCGCAGTGCTGGGATGGAGCAACTGGTTTGAAGAAATGAGCTGACCAGCTTGATAATCTTGGTGAATAATTCAGGATCGTGATCCAACGTCGAATATCCGCAACATCATCAACGATGATGCAAGATCTGACATAAATGTCAGATCCATCGCGGCCTGATATTTGAAAATATTTGCGTCCGACGTGTTTTTTTCGGCGAACGTTATGAGAGACGTTCGGCGCTTCACCCGAGCGTCCGCTCTCGCTGCCCTGCCGCCGTTGAGCCCTGATGGTCGGCAGACTGATTGTGGACATTGGATTGCCCAGGTACATGCTCAACAGGTATTCAGGAACCGATCATGTAGTGGATGACTTGGCCCGCTGAATTACACTATGATTCTTTTATCATGGCATACCAGCAGGGGAGACCACTATGGCGACGACATGGTAAGCTGGACAATTGGCAAAGGCGGGAAATCGAGCAAAACCAGGCCATACATCCTGGATCAGCAGCGACGTGACAGTATGATACAAGTTGTCTAGCAATTATTTGGGTTCCCCTCTGCCTATGCCCCACACTCGGAATAACAAGGAAGCATTTTTTGTGACTCGAGGGGCTATGACGCGGCGGGAATTGGTCATGGATGCGCAATTGTAACACGGATGATGGAGGAGTAACCCCAATGGGTAACGAACAGAATGGAAACAATAAATTGAAGCCTGAAGGTATACGTCGGCGTGATCTGTTGAAGGGTATTGCGATTACGGCCAGCGCCGTGGTGGCAGGATCCATTACAGGCATGAATCCTATTGGCATAGCCCATGCGGCAGAGAAATGTCCTGGAATGACACCGAAGGCTACGTTGCAGTATCAGCCACATCCCAAGGGCAAGGATCAATGTTCCGTGTGCGCACATTTTATTGCGCCACACTGCTGCACAGTCGTAGCTGGCTCAATTGCGCCTGCCGGATGGTGTATGGCATTTATACCGAAACCAGCGTAGTGATGGTATAAGCGCAAACCACCGAAAATTCTGTCGGCAAACCTCGACGGCAAGGTTTCTGGCCACAACGCCCGTCCGACACGATTTTCCGTATACGGTCTGCTCAATTTTGAGCGGCATTGGTCCAGTAGTCGGCGGTGCCGGAAAACATTGGTTTGGCGAGAGCCAGCCAATGCTGACTCTGCGCCCACGCCGGGAAGATCGGCAATTATGGCTTACACCCAATTAGCGGGTTTCAGGTTTAGGTTGGGCATTGGCCCCGGTCTGCGGCTTGATCTCCGCTTCCAGATTTAGACTCAGCGGCTTCGGTTTCTGGCTTCGGCTCAGCCAGTGTTTCAGGCTTAGCTTCAGCCTTGGCTTGATCTTCCCGAACCTCCCGCTCCGCTTTGTCCCAGTTCTGAACTGATTGACCGTCCTGATGACCCTGCTGCTCGTACAGTTCATACGCCCGTGTAGCGATCTGCGGTGTCAGATCACCGGGCCTGTCCTCGCCTTTGGAACTAGGCTTGGTTCCAGCTTTGACTGGATCAAGAATCCGATAGGCGAGCAGCTTCACAGGGTCGGTCACAAGGAACCACGCCAGCGCGTAACCCCAGACGAACGCCGCCCAACCCCAGCCTAGGGGTGTCATGAACAGCCCATAAACCGCTATCAGCGTCGCCACGATTTGCGTGCCGAGCACGGCCCCCCACAAAATCCGCGCCGGGCGTATCGACCAGAAGGGGCCGCGCGTGCGCGCCTGGAAAATCGTCAGATGCCCGGCTACCGACAGCATCAGATACATCATTGTCTGGAGATGCGCATGGTTGAGGTGATAAACCCGATCGCCAAGGAAAAACAAGCCAAATGCGGCGATGGGACCGACAAGGCCCAGTACCGTGGCAATCCCCAGCACCATGCGCATGTTCCAGGCCTCGGGCTGGTCCCTGTAATGCACGTTGTCATAGGCGATGGACAGGATCGCGCCGTCGTTGAGCAAGGCGAGCATCACGATCATTACCGCCGTCACCGGATAGAAATTGAAGATCAGGATCGAGAGCGTCATGAACAGCAGCACGCGCAGCGTTTCGGCAATGCGGTAGATCGCGTAGCTGTTCATCCGCTGGAAAATCTTCCGGCTTTCCTTGATCGCATCGATGATCACCGACAGGCCCGGCGTCATCAGCACGATGGCCGCTGCCGCGCGCGCGGCGTCGGTCGCGTCCGATACGGCGATGCCGCAGTCGGCTTTCTTCAGCGCGGGGGCATCATTCACCCCGTCGCCGGTCATGCCGACGATATGGCCGCGTTTTTGCAGGACATCCACGATGTGGAACTTGTGTTCGGGAAACACCTGGGCGAAACCATCGGCCTTTTCGATGGACTCGGCCACCTCTGCGGTCTCTTCCTTTTTGGAGTCGCCGAGGCTGGAGGCATCGAGGATATTGGCGCCCATGTCCAGCTTCTTGGCGGTTTCCTTGGCGATGGCCAGTGCGTCCCCCGTCACCATCTTGACCTGCACGCCCATCGCCAGCGCGGTGGCAATGGTTGCCTTGGCATCCTCCCGTGGCGGATCGAACAAGGGCAATACGCCGACAAGCATCCACTTGCCTTCCTCCTCTGCCCGGGCGACGCCTAGTGACCGAAAGCCGCTCGCCGCAAAGTCGTTGACTGCCTTGTCGACGGCGGACTTGACTTCGCCCGCATTTGCCGCCAGCGCCAGGATCACCTGCGGCGCGCCCTTTGTCACCTTGAATTGTTTTCCGTCCGCCCCCTTGACGGTCGCTTCGGTGCGCTTGTGCACCGGGTCAAACGGCTGGAAATGCACCACCTGGTAGCCCTTCAGGGCCTTGTCATCCTTCAGGCCGCCCAGCACGGCCAGGTCGATGGTGTCCTTGTCGTCCGCGCGCGACGCCAGTGCGGCGTCGAGGATAACCTGCTCGGCAGTGACATTGTTCACGCTGAACGGATCGCCCAGCGTGAGCTTGTTCTGGGTCAGCGTGCCGGTCTTGTCTGCACACAAGATGTCCACGCCGGCCAGTTCCTCGATGGCCACCAAGCGGCTGACGATCGCTTGCTTCTTGGCGAGCAGGCGCGCGCCGACCGCCATCGTGACCGACAACACCGTGGGCATCGCCACCGGAATCGCGGCCACGGTCAGCACCAGGGCAAACTGCAGCGTGGTAAGGATCGGGTCACCGCGGTAAATCGCGACGGCAATGATCGCCGCCACCAGCACCACCGCGAGAATGATCAGGTAGTTGCCGATCTTCAACACCGCCTTTTGAAAATGGCTAACGGTGTGCGCGTCCTGAACCAGTTCTGCGGTCTTGCCGAAGTAGGTATTCGCACCCGTGGCGTACACCAGCGCGCTGCTCTCACC
>DATKTJ010000076.1:0-3280 GCA_035531235.1 Halothiobacillus sp.
CACACTGGCCCGTAACCAGCCGATCTTCTCATGGTGGTGGTATTCCTCGTGATACACGCGATGTCTGTTCTCGGCAGAGGGAGGATGGTCAGAGTGTAACCGGGGCACAGGGCATTGGTCTATATCCTCATTTACAACATCGTCCTTGAATTTTGCCTTGTAGTGAAACCGTTGTTCGCAGTCATCATTGGATATTGGTTATACGGCCCGTCTGCTGACTATGCCCGATCCCGGAAAGCCTGTAGAATATCGGCGTCGATATACATGATCTGACCCAGGATCAACAATCGCATGGCGTGACCAGGGTGGGGTTGTAATGGAGCGATATACCTTAAGGTGGTAGGCAACAGCACATCCGGCGCCAATTCGTGCTTATGACTTAACTCACACCGAAAGAGGATCAGCCTTTGGAACGGAGTTCAACCGCGCACGTTACCTACTGGAATACAGGCACACGCCTCCTTCACTGGGGCATGGCGCTCACCGTGAGTTTTCAGCTGCTTATCAGCCTGATCATGGAACAGCCCAAGCCGGGTCGGGTGCTGACATCCACCCAGGCGCTGTCTTTTGAACTCCATGAATGGGTGGGCCTGGCTGCGGTTGGAGTCGTCATCGCCCATTGGGTATGGAGCGCACTGCTCACCCGTGACGACAGCGGCTTTCGCCATCTGTTTCCCTGGGATGCAAAGGGGCGGGCGAAACTCCTGGTGGAGTTACATCAGATACTGCGGCTTCAATTGCCCCAAGGAGGCCCTGAAGGGGGGCTGGCTGGGCTCGTCCATGGGCTGGGATTCCTCGCCGTCTCCGTTATGGCGGTCACCGGCGCCGTACTTTTTTTCATATATCCAAAAAACGGTGCGGAAACGCCTTTCGTCGGCAATGTCGCTGATCTACATAGCCTCATCGCCAACCTCGTCTGGGTTTACTGGTATGGCCATATCGGCATGGCACTATTGCATGAGATCCTGGGTCATCGAGTTCTGGCGCGCATTTTCCTCCTGCGCCGGTAAGCCGCCACCAACTTCATTTCTCCAGATCGTGGCGACCACAGCGCACCTCCGCAACGCCCCGCACCCAGAAAGGGTCGCTTGATGTCACCGCTTATCTCGACAAAGGGGTCGACCTCAGTCGCAATGACAGATAGGCAGCCAGTACTCCCAGCGCTAGACCGGCCAACACATCCACAGCCACATGCTGGCGCAGGGCAAGTGTGGAATATGCGATGCCGATACACCATACCCAATTGAAGATGAGCATCCAAAGCGGCGCGCCAAGGCGGCGTAGCAAGTAATATAACCAGATACCCGAAAAAACGGCGGTGGCGACATGCAGCGAAGGGCAGGCATTGCCAGAAGCATCCATGCTTTTAAGGAAATCCACGTCGGGATAATGGGCCCAGTCGATATGGCTTGCGGGTACCGCCGTGGGCCAGAAGTAGAAGATGATCAGCCCTACAAGGCACGTCCCGGCCATGGCCATGCCGTAGTCATACAGCTCGCGCCGCGTCGCTAGCAATGCTGGGGGAAGGGAGACATAGACCCACAGTGACAGATATATGGGCAACGCCAGAGGCTGAAAGCCGATCAGATGATCCAGCAGGGTCCTCGGCATCACCGTTGGCGGATAGGCAGGGTCTTTGAGCAAATAGAAGTAAGCACCGAAAAATAGGCTAATGAAAAGCATCGTTCCGATACTTTTGAGATAGACATGCCTGGGTATTACCACTACGGCTTGACGGTACCAGGGCATCTGCTGACTATTTTCGTTCAAGTCTTGATCTCCAGACCATCAGCACTGGCAGCACATACACACCCATCGCCACTACGAAGGCGACCATTCAGTAACGCTACAAAACCAGCACGGCAGTCCGTGATCCAATGCAACATGGATGTTCCTTTTTCTTATACGTTGATCATATAGCTGATTTGGGCAGATTAGCAGCCCCTTCCAGCAAAAACCCCACCGTCCTCCGCCCTGCCCAAGCGACATCCTTGTCGCTCATGACCGGATCGTCATGCTTCTGCTGAACCCGAAGCAGTAGAAAGCGGCAACATCGCCTTCGCCCTGGCGATGGTGTTGCGAGACACTCGCGGAGAAGTTGGAAGGGGGATGAGTACCTGGAAAGGCGCCGCGACCTGGAACAATAGCGCTTTCCCATCTACCAAAGCTGGTCCGGATGCGCTACCAATAGGTGGGGTAGCGGTGGGCAGCTTGCCTCGTTGGTTAAGGATCCAGGCCTGCGGCATCATGGGTGTGGATCCCCAGATGCCGAGGCCGCAGCCGTGCATAGGGGGTGACACCCTATTTTTGCTCCGCCGCTCATCGGACGTTTGTCCCATTGGACCATCGGCCGCGGTTCTACCGCATCGGCAAATCGCTTGCGCCAGTAATGCAGGGTGGCTACGGCGATCCCTTCCTGCGCACAGTAATTCTTGACGGAAAGGCCGCTCGCCTGAAATCCGTCTACTTGTTGCCGCCAATAAGCGGTCTTCTCGCCCTTCGTCGCCGTGGGCGGATAAAACGGGTAATCAGGGGCTGGGTAGGCATACGGCTGATTGAAGCCTACAAGCCAGCGGCGGCTTGGCCGGCCGGATCGCGTCAGCGGCCATTCCCATACCTACTGAAGAATTTGTGCAAACAGCCATTTCACTCGATCAAAAAACCTGAGATCAATTGGCTTACCCAAGTTGTTCCAGGCGTCTTCGCATAAGCTTTGAATATCACCCGTATAGATTTGATCAAGGCGATCAGGGACGCTGACGCCCAGACTTGCGGAGAGCGCCAGTGATATGTAGTCGCCAAACTCATGGTTTACCGCGCTCGGCAATTCACAAAATGACTTTTGCGATATGCACTGATTCTTCCCGTGCTGCAACAGGGCCGAAATCAAACGTATCGCGTGATAATCAAAGCTCCCATCGACTTTATTCGCCACAAGCGTTTCAAGCTGAGAAGCGGGGATGGTTAACAGTTCGTGAATGTTCCGCTCAAAATCATCGTCCAGATGATTAACTCCGCCTATGGAGTTCAGGTATTGCTGTATGGACTCGAAAGCGGCTGAAAGCTTTCCATGGGCATATCCACCAAACTCCGCTGAATTCGCTAAAGCACGAAGCAGGTTATCCAGCGCATACGCCAGATTTTTGTCCGTTTGCTGAGTCGCAAAAGAATGTCCATGAAACACGCGCTGCATGGCGGAAAGGTATTGGCTTGTTGCGGCCCGCGGAACAGCCCGGTGCAACCAGTGCAGCAATGGCATGAGGTCGATGAAGTCGCCGAG
>DATKTJ010000077.1:0-63421 GCA_035531235.1 Halothiobacillus sp.
AAAAGCCATAGAGAAAGCCAAGGGCGGTGTCGGCGAAGACTATACCCCGGCGCGTTATGAAGGCTTCGGTCCCGGCGGTGTCATCGTGCTCGTCGATTGCCTCACCGACAATCCCAACCGCACCATCGGCGACGTGCGTAACTGCTTCACCAAGACCAAGACCAAGCTCGGCACGCCCGGCACCGTCATGCATCAATTCGACCATTCCGCCATCTTCTCGTTCAGCGGCGAGGAAGATGCCACCTTGGAAGCCCTACTGATGGAAGACGTGGACGTCACCGATATCGAAAGCGAAGACGGCAAGGTCACCGTATTCGTGCCCAATACCGAATCCAACAAGGCGCGTCAGGCTCTGATCAATGCCTTTGGCGAGATCGACTTCGATGTGGACGAGATCCAGTTCGTGCCCAAAACCGCAACGCCGATCAGTGGTGATGATGTCGTGACCATGGAAAAACTGCTGGATATGCTCAATGACGTTGAGGATGTGCAGAGCGTCTATCACGACGCGGTGTATTGAACCCGCGTACTCGATTATCCCTTCCTCCTCTCGGATCTCATCGTGAAGTGAGGGACGATTTTCCAGTCTAAAAAGGCCCAAACTGGGCCTTTTCAAAACAGGAACCGGCAGGGCATCGAAGTGACGCCCTGCCCGCTCGATCAAGTAGCTCTAGACTCAGATCACCACGTCAAACCCTTCAAACTGCGGCGGGCCGAGGTACAAATCCCGGCTACCGCCTGCGTTGGCATGCGCCTTACGAAACGCTTCGGAGCGGGTCCAGTTGCCGAAATCTTCTGCTGAATCCCATACGGCATGCGAAGAAAACAAGGTCGCCGTATCGTCGCTCGCACCTTGCAGCAAATGAAATTCCTTGAAGCCGGGCACCTGATCCAGCATGGATTCACGGTTTTTCCAGATGTCGATGAACTCCTGTTCGCGACCCTTGGCCACACGGAAACGGTTCATGGCAATATACATAATGAATTGCTCCTTGATTGCGATTGAATAAATGCACGTGAATAGGCAACACCTGAATTCATCTGATTCATTTCGGGTCAGTGCATCGATAGTAAGATAAATACAGATTTGGCGCGCTTGGCACCGTGATGTACTTGTTCGACCACGCTGCCTTTTTTTCGTTCAGCGGCGAGGAAGATGTCGCCCTAGAACCCCGGTAGGTGGAAGACGTGGACGTTACCGATATCGAGAGCGAGGACGGCAAGCTCGCCGTATTCGTGCCCAAAACCTAAACCCCGATCTGTGTCGCAACCATGGGGAAACTGCTCAATGACGTTCATGATCAGAACATTAGATGGATTTTGCACCGACTCGTGCTGAAAATTTCCTTGGATATAATGCTTATTTATGTATTTACATCCATATTGCCTGACCGACAACGGATCGGAAACGATCAAGAAAAACATCGCCAACACCATCAATGGCAAGTAAAGATTCATCAGAAGAGTTGGCTAAGTCACCTACTGTTATTATATTAGCTTCCTTTAGGCTATTAATTTTGTTCCTCGTTAGCCCATACGGGTAGGATTTAGATTTCTCCAAGATATCAATTTGCATTCCTAAAATTTCCATATCTTCAGAATCATTTGGATGAGGTATGTCGATAGCATCAAAAAGCACTCCTCTCTCATGGATTTCTGTCGGAGCACCAGAGCCTTCTGACCAGCTATCGAAGAGGCTAGAGGTCAAGCGGGAACCAGATATTCGCTCTAAAAGATTACATAGATTGATAGAAAAACGTGGGCCTCGTCCTCCAGATTTTAATGCGCGAGATGCCTCGCGACGTGCTATAAAACCTGCATATTCTAGTATCTCGAAAGATTTTGAGTAGCGTGCAACAATTTGCCGGTGAATTAAGACTGACTGTGATGTATTGCTTGCACAGGCTTGAAATATAACCTCAGCAACTTGTTGTGCTGCATCTACTGCAGGCACATAACGGCCGAGTTTTGGTTTTACTTCGTCCAATAGCGGCCAATAGTAATCTGCTGCCAGACGAATCAAAGTATCGCCAAGCAGATTGTAACCGATGGTATCGCCGCTCTCGGCACGCTCAAGTAAATCATTGCACGCAAAAACAAAACCACGCACATTACCAAGTACCGTTCTGCCCAAGAATCCAGCTAAAGAGTGCAATGTAAAACCAGTGACTCTCTCATTTGTCAATACTGGATAACGGGAAGTCATTATGTTGTAAAACAACTGCGTAAAACCGGCTTGCTCAGGTGAGCGAACAACATCAATAACACTCGCATCGTTGTATACATCAAAGCGAGTTCCAAATTCTGTAACTCCCGGATAAATAGCAGCCTTGCAGCTTATGGTTTCACTGGAGAGTGTACGAAAGATATCAAAAAAACTTGCCAGAGACGTTTCTCGACCAATGTGAGCTGCATCATCAAAAAGCAATACAACGCGCTTATTTGTTGTTTTTGTTAATTCAGTGAGATTGTTTTTTAAAAGGCGAATATCTTTAGAATCCTCAAAATTATAACTTTGCCCCGCAAGCGTTTTTTGAATTTGCCTGGATACCCATGTGCAAAACTGCATTTCATAATCTTGACCTGTTGCCTGGAGCAATGGAACGTAACGAAGGCTAATATATAAGCCTAAGACGCTAGAATCAGGGTTATGAGGAGCCATTTCCCTACTGGCAGCAATCATAAAAGCGCTTTTACCAGTGCCTCTTCCACCTTGAAGAAGAACAGGTCCGTGTGCGACGAGTTTTCTAATCAGTCGGCGGTCGTGATCAGAGAATTTATGAATTTCATCAAATGCATCAGGCTGACATTCCTCAGCGGCCAGTATTAATGCAAAATCATCTGTCCGCATTTGATGAGGCGTCAATGTATTCATGGTTCGATGGCCTTGTAGCAGGTTATTGCTCTGGAGTTGGTAAGGTTATAATGCGAATTTTCTGCGAAATTTACAACCAATCCCATTGTGGCGACTAATTTGATCACGTCGTAAGTTAATTGATCAAGTGTGGCATCATCATAATATGATGAGATTGACAATACAAACTCATGATGAACACCTTTCGATGTTTTTGAGTAAGCAGTGGATGCGAGACCTCGTAAAAATGGAATTATGCTTGTTATATCAATATTAACAAGTTCCGCAAGCCATGAACTCTTTCCAACCTTTCCTGTCATTTGCAAATAGTCTAAAAGTTTTTCAAATGCAGGTTTCCAAAATATTTCGTCTTGGTAGTCTCCTAGCAGAGCCCGAGTCATGTCATTTGATTTTATTTTTATTGACCAAAGTTCTTTCGCACGGTCGGCGACCACATCGCCTTTCCATTGAATTGCACCCGAGATTTTTTGCGTCGTATCGTATGTTGATTGCCCCTGGATTTTTGCTAGTGTGAGAATCCTAAATGGATCTAGGCGTGCAATCAGGCTCGTGCATGAAACTTCAATTATGCTTCTTAAGAAAAAAGGTGTAGCCAAGGGGGATATTGCACTACGTCTACTCTTTAGGTTATGAAACTCGGACTCAAGAAGACTTAGGGTGGTTGACATATGCCAGAGGCTTTGAGCTAGATTACCGCTGCTTCCGGCTATAACTTTTCCACATATCAACTCGCTAAGATTAGACAATCAACTACTCCAACAATAGGGATTTCAGTGTGTAAAGTTTTATTTGGCAAATTATCTTAATGCAAGTTTAATTTTAGCTTGAGGCCATTAAAACCGGAAAATCCTCAATCATCTTCAACCCCTTAGTCGCTTCCTTCTGATATTCCGCAATCTCGTTGAAATTGAGATAACGATATATATCGGCGGCTAGTGGTTTGAGCCCAGCAACCTGTGCCTGATATTCCGCGTTGGTGGGCAGTCGGCCCAGCAAGGCGGCAACGGCGGAGAGTTCGGCCGAGGCGAGGTAGACGAAGGTGTCCTTACCCATGCGGTTCGGGAAGTTGCGGGTGGAGGTGGAAACCACGGTGGCACCATCGGCGACACGGGCCTGGTTGCCCATACACAGCGAGCAGCCGGGCATTTCGGTGCGGGCGCCGGCCTTGCCGAAGATGCTGTAATAGCCTTCTTCGGTGAGCTGGTGTTCGTCCATGCGGGTGGGCGGTGCGATCCAGAGTTTGGTGGGTACCGCTTTGCCGAAGGTTTCGAGGACTTTTCCTGCGGCGCGGTAGTGGCCGATATTGGTCATGCACGAACCAATGAAGACTTCATCGATATGGGTGCCCTGCACTTCCGAGAGCGGCTTGATGTCGTCCGGGTCGTTCGGGCAGGCCAGCAGTGGCTCGGTGATGGTGGCCAGATCGATTTCGATGATTTCTGCGTATTCCGCGTCGGCATCGGGCTCCAGCAGTTCGGGGTTGGCGAGCCACTTCTCCATGGCCTCGATACGGCGCGCCAGGGTGCGCTTGTCTTCGTAGCCGCTGGCGATCATCCACTGCAACAGGGTGATGTTGCTCTTGAGGAATTCGATGATCGGTTCCTGGCCCAGACGCACGGTGCAGCCATTGGCGGAACGCTCTGCGGAGGCATCGGCGAATTCGAAGGCCTGTTCAACCTTGAGATTCGGCAGGCCTTCGATTTCCAGCACGCGACCGTTGAAGACGTTCTTCTTGCCCTTTTTCTCGACCGTCATTAGCCCACGCTGGATGGCGACGTAGGGAATGGCGTTGACGAGATCGCGCAGGGTGATGCCCGGCTGCATTTTGCCCTTGAAACGCACTAGCACAGATTCAGGCATATCCAGCGGCATCACGCCCAGCGCGGCGGCGAAGGCGACGAGGCCCGAACCGGCCGGGAAGGAAATGCCGATGGGGAAACGGGTGTGCGAGTCGCCGCCCGTGCCGACGGTATCGGGCAGGATCATGCGGTTCAGCCAGCTGTGGATCACGCCATCGCCCGGACGCAGGGATACGCCGCCACGGGTGCTGATGAATTCCGGCAGTTCGTGCTGCAATTCGATATCCACTGGCTTCGGATAGGCAGCGGTATGGCAGAAGGACTGCATGACGAGATCGGCGGAGAAGCCCAGGCAGGCCAGTTCCTTCAGTTCGTCGCGGGTCATGGCGCCGGTGGTGTCCTGGCTGCCGACGGTGGCCATACGCGGCTCGCAGTAGGTACCGGGGCGCACGCCGGTGACTCCGCAGGCGCGGCCGACCATCTTCTGCGCCAGGGTGAAGCCCTTGCCGGTGTCGTTGGGTTGAATGGGGCGACGGAAAATCTCGAACGCGGGCAGGCCCAGGGTTTCGCGGGCGCGGTCGGTGAGCGCACGGCCGATGATCAAGGGAATCCGGCCGCCGGCACGGACTTCATCCGGCATCGTGGTCGGCTTGAGTTCGAAGGTCTCGATCACGGTACCGTTTTTCAGCAATTCACCCGCATAAGGCCGAATGGTGATGATGTCGCCGGTTTCGAGCGCATCGACATTGACCTCGATTGGCAGCGCGCCGGAATCTTCCGCGGTGTTGAAGAAGATGGGGGCGATCTTGCTGCCGAGAATCACGCCACCGGTGCGCTTGTTCGGCACGTGGGGGATGTCGCGGCCGATATACCACTGCACGGAGTTGATCGCGGATTTGCGCGAGGAACCGGTGCCGACCACGTCGCCCACATAGGCGATCGGATGGCCGTTCTCTTTGAGTGTTTCGATGGTTTTCAGACCATCGGGCATCTTGCTGACCAGCATCACGAGGGCGTGCAGTGGGATATCCGGGCGGCTCCAGGCATCCTGCGCGGGGGACAGATCGTCGGTATTGGTTTCGCCGGGCACCTTGAACACGGTGACGGTGATCTCTTCCGGCAATTCGGGTTTGTTGGTGAACCAGTCGGCATTCGCCCAGGCTTCGATCACGGTCTTGGCGCGGGCATTACCGGCGCGCATCTTGTCTTCCACATCGCGGAAGGCATCGTAGATCAGGATTGTGTTCGACAGGGCTTCGACGGCCGCATCACCGACTACGTCGTCGTCCAGCAGTGCGATCAGCGGATCGATGTTGTAGCCACCCATCATGGTGCCGAGCCAGTGCACGGCCTGAAGACGATCGACCAGCGGCGAAGTCGCCTTGCCAGCCGCCACGTCCGCAAGGAAAGCGGCCTTGACGTAGGCGGCCTGATCGACACCGGGCGGCACGCATTCGGTGAGCAGATACAACAGTTCTGCGGATGGGACGTCTTTCGGGGGTGACTTGAGAAGTTCGATCAGGGAGGCCGTCTGTTCTGCCGTCAAAGCCTTGGGCGGGATGTGCTGTGCTTCGCGTTCGCGTTGGTGGCTTTGATAGGCTTGGAGCATGTCGATGTCCTCAAAAATGCGGGGGTCAGAAGTTTGGTGTTCAGCCCGACCGGCGAATTTCTCCGGGGTCGGTGCCATCAGTATTAATAATGATTAATTTACTCGGATTAATCTACCGGCTTATTGGGCGCAGACGCAAATTGTCTGTGTCAATCAGGCGCCGCAAACCGTTCTTTATGCCGACCCAGCCATTGCAGGGCAATGATGGGTGCCGCCGAACAGATCGTGCCCTGATCGACGCGGGCCAGGGCTTCATCCAGGGGCATTGTCAGCACGCGGATGTCTTCCTGTTCATGTGCCAGGCCATGAATGCCGGTGGCCAGGCTGCTGTCGATCAATGCCAGGAACAGATAGATACTTTCGGTGGTGCCGCCGGGGCTTACCCAGTAGCGGGTAATGGGAATCAATCGGCTGGTCGTCATCCCCGCCTCTTCCTGCATTTCGCGATGGGCGACTTCCTCGACCAGTTCGTCGGTTTCGATCATCCCGGCGACGATCTCGGTCATCCAGGGACCGCCCGTCGCCTCCAGCGCACCCGGCCGAAATTGCTCGATCATGACGACCTGATCACGTACTGGATCGTAGGGCAATACGGCGACGGCGTGGCCGCGCTCGAAGATTTCGCGGTCGATTTCGGACGACCATGTGCCGTCGTAACGCTGAAAACGGAGCCGATAGCGATTGAGGGCAAAAAAACCTCGATACAGCGCATCCACGCCAAACAGTTCATATTGCATTCGATACCTCGTTCATTTGTTCCTTCCCGGATGCGCTAAGCTAGGGCGATGGGCCGCGAATTCCCGCTGACCTCGTCCGAACATTTCCTATGCTCGAGCTCTGCTATTGAGATTTACCATGACCCACGAACTGATTCCGCTACTCGAACCGCTGATTGGCCAGGTCTTTCAGATAGACGGTCGGCGCGGCACCTTGATCGATGTGTTGGTCGATCCCCCGGCATTGGTGCTGCGCGATCCATGCGAGACCGCCGAGGTGCGTCTGGATTATCTGGGTCGTCCCCAAGCCACGGCGGTGCCGACCTGGACACTGAGCCTGTACGGTGAATCCGGTAATGTGCTGCACCCTGATTTACAGCGACAGCTTGAACCCGAACTTGCAGCCAAGTTGAACAATATTCTGAATAACTAGATTCAATCCATTGAATTTAAGTTATTTCTGATCACAGCCCCTGGGTAAGGGCAAGAATGGCATCGTCCAGTTCCTGGTCGATCATGCTGGTGTTCAGATCAACACCGAGTTTCTCCGCTGCGGCAATGGGGCGACCGTCCGGTGTTTCCGACAGCCCTTTTGCCTGAGCGATGGCCACAATCACGACATCGGCAAAGTTGGCCGCGCCTTCGTGGCTATAGCCGAGATCGGTGGATTCCCGGATGACCTGTTCGAACAGCGGCGGGAAGTCCCAGGCTTGCATGATCTTGGCACCCAGTCGCGGTTGCAGGCTGCGAACCAGTTCATCAAGTACGGCGGGTGCCTCGATAAGTTTGGGAATGCCTTCGGCAACAACAATGACCGGGATACCGCCGACGGCATGCAGCAAACCAGCCAACAGCGCCTGATCCGGGTCCAGTTTCGTGTGTCGCCGTGCAATCAGTTGGGAAAGCGCGGCGATCTGGGCTGAAAATGACCACAGGTCATGCATGGCCTTTTTGATCGTTGGATTATTTGCCGTGAACAGTTGTTGGGTCGACAGTGACACAATCAACTGGCTGACAGTGCGCATCCCCAGGCGCGCGACGACCTGATTCAGGTTGTCCATTTTCTCTGCGCCCCGATACATGGCGCTGTTGGCGACCTGGATCAGGCGGGCGGCGATGGCTGGATCCTGCGATACGATATCAACGAGTTCATGCACCGTACTGGTCGATGATTCCGCAATCCGCCGCGCACGCACGGCAATATCGGGCAGCACGGGCAAGGCAATGCCCTTTTCCATGATCTTGTTGATAATTGCCTGTTCGAGAACGGGGTTGCTCATGAATAAAAATCCTGGTTCTTATCGTCGTTGTTCTGCAAAACGTCCATGTTTCATGTAACTGGGTATGCGTTTTCAGCCCATCAAGCCAAGCGGGTATATTTCGGACGTTTGGGTTGATCGGCATCGGAACCCAATCGGCGATGACGATCCGCTTCGTAATCCTGGAAGTTGCCTTCAAAGAAGACCACGGAGCCATCATCCTCGAAAGCAAGGATGTGGGACGCGATCCGGTCAAGGAACCAGCGATCGTGTGAAATCACCATCGACGAACCCGGGAAGTCCAGAATGGCCTGTTCCAGTGCGCGGAGGGTTTCGATATCCAGGTCGTTTGTCGGTTCATCCAGCAACAGGACATTTCCGCCGGATTTGAGCAGCTTGGCCAGATGGACGCGGTTGCGTTCCCCACCCGACAAATCCTTCATGAATTTCTGTTGATCCTGGCCCTTGAAGTTGAACCGGCCCAGATAGGCGCGCGACGGCATCTCGAACTTGCCGACGGTGATGTTGTCGTAGCCATCGGAGATTTCCTGCCAGACGGTTTTATTGTCGGCGAGGTTATCTCGACCCTGTGCTACATAGGAGAGCTCAACCGACTCGCCGATTGAAATCGAACCGGCATCGGGTTTCTCTTCGCCCATCAACATCCGGAACAAGGTGGATTTACCGACCCCGTTCGGGCCGATGATCCCCACAATGCCGCCCTTGGGCACGGAGAACGAAAGTCCCTGATAGAGCACGCGATCACCAAACTGCTTGGACAGGTTATCAACCTCGATGACCTTGTCGCCCAGACGAGGTCCTGGCGGTATGTAGATTTCGTTGGTTTCGGCACGCTTCTGGAAGTCTTCTGACTGCAGTTCCTCGAACCGGGCGAGACGGGCCTTGGACTTGACCTGACGACCTTTGGGATTCTGACGAACCCACTCCAGCTCCTGCTCCATCGCCTTGCGCTTCGCGGATTCGGTTTTCTCTTCCAGTGCCAGCCGTTTTTGTTTGCTATCCAGCCAATCGGAGTAATTCCCTTCGAAAGGGATACCCTGACCTCGGTCGAGTTCCAGAATCCAGCCAGCTACATTGTCGAGGAAGTATCGATCGTGGGTAACGGCCACTACGGTACCGTTGAATTCCTGCAGGAAGCGCTCCAGCCAAGCTACGGATTCGGCATCCAGGTGGTTGGTTGGTTCATCGAGGATCAGCATGTCCGGGCTGGAGAGCAGCAAGCGGCAGAGCGCCACACGGCGACGCTCACCGCCGGACAGCAGGGTGACGTCCGCATCCCAGGCTGGCAGGCGCAGCGCATCGGCCGCGACGTCGAGCTTGCGCTCCAGATCCCAGCCGCCACTGGCGTCGATTTTGTCCTGCAACTCGGCCTGTTCGGCCAGTAAGGTGTCGAAATCGGCATCGGGGTTGGCAAACTCTTCACTGATTTCATTGAAGCGTTCGAGCAGGCGGGCGACTTCGCCGACGCCATCCATGATGTTGCCACGTACGTCCTTGGCTGGATCCAGATCCGGTTCCTGAGCCAGGTAGCCGATATTGATACCGGGCTGGGGGCGCGCTTCACCGACGATATCCTTGTCGACACCAGCCATGATTTTCAGCAAGGTAGACTTGCCTGCCCCGTTATAACCCAGCACGCCAATCTTGGCGCCGGGGTAAAAATTGAGGTATATGTCCTTGAGAATGAATTTTTTCGGGGGGATGATTTTGCCAACCCCGTTCATCGTAAATATGTATTGCGCCATAAAGCCTGTGTTTTCTGAGTAAAATGTGGTGCCATTATCGTTCAGATCGAGGGATAGATGCCAGTATCGTATGAGTATAAGGACTAATTTCTTGAGCCATAAACACCTAGTCGGTTTCCTGTTGCTGCTCTTGTCCTCGCTACCGGCCGTGTCCGTACTGGCGCAAACGCCGCCGGAACTCCATGTGCTGATCGATGTGTCCGGCAGCATGAAGCAGACGGACCCTACCAATCTTCGGCGCCCTGCCCTGCGTTTGCTCGGCGATTTACTGCCGCCTGCCGCGCGGATCGGCATCTGGTTTTTCGGGGACCGCATCACGCCGATTCTGCCGACGCAAATTGCGTCCGATGTCACCAAGGCACGTGTTCGCAATACGGCTGCCAAAATTCGCTCGAACGAACCGTTCACCGATATCCCTGCCGCACTTGAAGCGGCCGCCACCGGGTGGGGAAACGATACGGACCGCAACATTCTCCTGTTGTCGGATGGCATGGTTGATATCTCGAAGGACAAGGCCATCAACGCTCAGGCCCAGGCGCGCCTGCTGAACGAAATCGTCCCGCGCCTTCAGGCCGCGCATATCCGTGTTCATACCATCGCTTTATCCAAGGATGCCGACAGCAAACTGCTCGCAGAGATCGCTGACCGGACGGGCGGTATTTTTGTCGCCGCAGATTCTGCAGCGGCCCTGCAGCGCGCTTTCCTGAAGATTTTCGAGGCGGCAGCGCCTCGGGATGGGCTGCCCCTGGTCGACAACAAGTTTGTGGTGGATAAATCGGTTAAAGAACTCACCATTCTGGCCTTCCGCGACAAGTCGGATACGCCCAATAGCCTGAAAACCCCGGATGGAAAGCTGATCGACGAAAAAAGCAGCCATGCCTTGTCAAACTGGCGTTGGGACTCGAGCGGGGGGCGGGATCTGATCACCATCGAGCAGCCACAGGACGGAGAATGGCAGATCATCGGCGCCAAGGACCCCGATAACCGTGCGCTCATCATTACCGATCTGAAACTCAACGTGACGGCGATTCCCACTCGTATTTATCCGGGGGAACTCATCAACAGCACGCTGCAATTGACGAACCATGATGTGCCGGTCACGCAACCCGCCCTGACACAGACCATCAAGGCCGTCATTCAGGAACGCAGAGATACCGAGGTCATTCAATCGATTCCGCTGAACGACAGCGGCGCCGATCCGGATATTATCGGCGGCGACGGCAAGTTCGATTTTCAGTTGAATTTGATCGACCCTGCAGGCGTCTACAGCATGGTCGCGACGGCCGAAAGTCCGACGTTCCAGCGAAGCTGGCGACAAAACTTTGCGATGGCCCCGAATCCGCCGATCGAACTTAAAGCGATCACCCTAACTCCATCTGCAGCGGCACACACGCCGCCGAGTACGAAAGCCGCGGGACACGGTGCGGAAACGGCGCCGACTGCGACAGCGCATCAGGATGACCACCCTGCCGGATCGTCGACGGGCCAGCCTGCGCCACCCCCGCTTATTCGAGAAGTCAGGATTACGCAGGATCCGACCGTGATCATCCCCGAACGCGGCGTCATCGATGGCAAGTGGGAATGTGTGGGCGCCAAAGTACCCGATAATGCGTCCGCACACGCACCTGCAACAGACGAAGCACATACACCGGCTGCGGTACCGTCTTCGAGTACCCCGGTGCACTGGGTGCTCAAACAGACCACCGATACCTTTCCGGTGCCGCTGCCAGCGGATCGGCGCTGTTCACTGAGTGGCACGTTGACCGCCGAATTGACCACCAATCGGCCCATGACCCTTCGACTCCTTCCGCTGATCGTACCGGCATTGTTGTCGCCGGTCCCGCCTTCCGAGCATCATGACGCACAGGAAACGGTCGATCATGAAGCGGTACCGCGCAGCGGACTGAACTGGATACTGATTGGCACCATCAATCTCGGGTTGCTCCTGGTAATTGCCCTTGGCATCTGGTTGTGGCGGCGATCAGCGAAGAACACGATCAAACAATTACTTGCCGAGGCAAAAACTGCATGAACACGACAGACACCCATCCTGCGGCCACCAGTCTTTCCTGGTTCTTGAGTGCTGACTGGGCCTTACTGTCCTCGGAGCTTGCCGCACTCTTCCTGATCTTTGCATTGATAGTCGGTTTACTCGCCTGGTTCAGTCGACGTCGCCGACTCTCTGCTGCGCGCGCACTGATCGAAGAGCGTGAATCAATTGCCGAAACCGCGACGGAAACATTCAATCAACACCTTTCTGCGCTGTTGCCCGAGGCATCGGTCACGAGCGAGGCGCTGGACGACTATCTGCAGCGCAGCCAGGAGTTGATCAGCGCACTCGTCGAGCCCTGGCTGGAACCTTCCCCGCGCGGTTTGCAGAATGCTGTCCGTGAGGTGATGGGCATTCGCCATACCGATCTGCATCAGGTCGCTGCGTTCTTTCGTGCTCAGCCTGCACCGGCTGCCGATGAAAAGACCAAAGAGACGTTGGAGCAGCTGAAAACGGATCTGGTCTCGTTGCAAAAAGCCGAAGCAGAGCGTTCGGCCCAACTGGCCGAAGCGCTCAAATCGGTCAGCATCATTGTGAGTGAATATGGGCGAAAATTCGGGATTGAAGCGGATTATCGTGTACCACAAATTCTCCGTACCATGATTTATCTTCAGGGTATCGAGCAGGGTTTGGATCACGATTCGGCCATGAATCAGGCCGACTCTGCCATGGAGAGTGGCGTCAATCTGATGGACGATGAGGACGAGCCCAAGTCCGCGACCCAAGCGGTACAGACGCCGGCCAAAGCCGTCACAGAGGTGGCAGCCGCCGAACCAACCCCGTCCGTGGTGGAACCTACTGAACTCATGCCTGCGGCACCGGTCACACAAAAGGAAGCCGCTGTTGAGGATGACGCAACTTCGGCACCGGAAGAGGAATTTCAGGATGTGGGTGAAGTCGTTTCCGATGCTGACGAGCTGAAGGATGAATCCGCTTACGAGACGGAGGCAATGTCTCAGATCGACCTGGATGACATCGAATTGCCGGAAGAGTCGAAAGAACAGCCCGCGTCGTCCTCCTTTGAGCTCAATCTAGACGACATCGATGCATTGCTCGATGCGGAAATCGCAAAACAGCAGTCCAGCTATGATGATTCTGCCGCGGAGGGAACTTCCCTTTCGGATGATGATCTTGATTTGAGCAAGAAACCGCCGGTTTGACCCCCCCCAAGATAAGTCACGGATGACGACTGTTGGTTCGATACAGGCCAGCAGCTCTGTTTTCTGGTCACTAAATTTTCAAAAGGTGTTTGTTCGATGACTGTACCGACCCCATCCCTGGGCGCTTTGATGTTGCGTACGCTGCGTCTTCCTTATCTGATGCTCGCGTTGCTGCTGGCAGTTTTTACGGTTGTCCCGGTTGCTTCAGCCGCACAGACGGATACCGTCGCGGTACCCCAAAATAGACAGGTTGCCGTGCGTTTGATGGCCGATCTGACGGATGCATCCTGGATCAAGGACGGGAATGGTGATCAGATCGTCTACATGTTTTTTGACCCGAACTGCCCCTATTGCCATAAGGTGTTCGATTCCTTTATCAAAATCCGCAAGGATATGCCGAATCTGCAGTTCAGGTGGGTTCCGGTCGGGATGCTGACACCGACCTCCACCACGAAGGCCGCGGCAATCGTTCAAGCCAAGGATCCGCTGAAGGCATTTTACGAAAGCGAAAATAACTACGGTTTTCTGGATAGCGGGAATGGCGGTGGTATTGAACCTGCGAAGCATGTCACGGCGAAAGCTTCAGCCATGTTGCTCGAGAATCTCTCCATTCTTCAGGGCGACAATCTCTACGCTATCCCGATTATTGTCTTCCAGGCCGATGACGGTCTTCCCTTCTATTTTTCAGGTGCTCGTCCGGAAGCTCAACTGCGCGCAATCCTGAAGCACGTCTCCAAAGGCAATTTTGGTGGTGGAAAAGCGGTCGGCTCCCCAACGTCGTAAGGCAGTTGGCGTGTGGCGTGAGTGATAGTGCCCGGCAAACAGCCGGGCTTTTATTTGTGTATGACGCGTTATTTCAGGATCAGGGGCTCAGGTTCAAGACGAACGCCAAAGCGTTCCCAAACATCACTTTGAACCTGTTGCGCCAGTTGCCATAACTCGGTGCCCTTGGCGCCACCGAGGTTGACCAGCACCAGCGCATGCTGCGCCGACATGCCTGCAGCCCCGAGCGTTTTTCCCCGCCAGCCAGCCTGTTCGATCAACCAGCCCGCTGACAGTTTCTGGTGCGACGAGTCGGCTATCGGGTAGATCGGTATCTGCGGCCATTGGTTGCGTAGTCGCCCGGCTTCGGCCTCTGCAACAATCGGATTCTGAAAAAAGCTTCCGTTACTGCCGATTTCCGCGCCCCGCCAATCGGGAAGTTTTTGCAAACGGACTTGGGTCACGATGTTTGCAAGCTCGCTGGCCGTCAGGCTCCTGACGTCGCGCTTGTCCGGATAGAGAAAGGATTCAGCCGCCGCCTGCAGCCCGGGATATTCCAGTGGTGGCCAATCAGCAGGTGCTATCATGCGGAGCCGCGCCCAGACCCGGAGGATCAGCCAGCGGCCTGGTTCGTCCTTGAATCGACTGTGTCGGTAACGGAGCTCGCATTCCGCCGGATGCCAGACGGCATATTCCTGATTCTGTCGATCCCACAGCTCAATCGAATCGAGTACATCGGACAGTTGTGCACCATAGGCGCCAACATTTTGAATGGGTGCCGCGCCCACCGTGCCAGGGATTTCCGCTAACCGTTCGAGACCGTACCAGCCTTGGGCAGCTGTCCAGCGTACCCATTGATCCAGCCCCACGCCTGCATCGGCGTAGACGCGGATATGATCACCGGTTTCAATGGCGCCATATTCACTATTGGCAAGCGCCAGAACCTTGTCGATCCGCTCGGAAACGAAAAGGATATTACTACCGCCGCCCAGAATCAGCGTGTTGGGATCGCTCAGCCACTCGTCGCGCACAATGGGTTCTGCCAATGCATTGGCGGCCGAGTAAATACGCAGAAGTCGTCCGGCACACACCGAAAGATTCATGGTGTTAGCCAGGGGCGCATCGGTCATAGATTCGAAACCCACGGGCGGGTTGGGCAGATCAAAGGTTGGTTTCATGGCGCCTGATGGTGGCGTTGCAGAACCTGGATGATGGACTCGACCACAATGTGGGGTTCATTGAACGGGTTATGGTCGATATTGATGATTTTCTGGGTGGCCCAGTGGGTGGATATGACGCCGCGACTGGTAGCCTGCTCGGGAGGGCATAGGCATAACCCCGGCCGTCCCAGTGCGGCGGCCAGCCAAGCCGTACTGTTCAATCCCGAGAGAATGTAGCGTGCATCGGCAATCAGCGGCCAATGAGCTAAAAGTTGTGCTGCCTCCTCGAGGTCCGGGTTCGAAAAATCGAGGTAAGCGATGGATAGATTCGTCTCGGAAAGTCGTTCACGAAAAAACTGCTTTTCATCCACCGACCAGGGTGTATCACGCAGATCAATCACGATATCGGTCTCGACCGGGGCATCCTGTTCTCTTGAGTGGAACCCATAGTCCGGTTCTAGATCGTGCAGCGAGTAGCCCAACTCGGCCGCAAACAGAACCCGGAGTGCCTGTACGGGATGTAGTTCGACGGGGACGGGAAAGACCGATGAATAGTCACGGTTGAGCTGGGGTTGTGTTTGGTGGGCGATCCCGACGCGCCGTCCGGAACGGCCGCGAATTTGCGCGCGTGTCTGTGGTGTGCCGAATGGGTCAATCCATACGGTAGACTCTTCCTGCAGCGATTTACCCAGACCCTCATTCAGATTTCGGCGGGCACGCCAGTAGGCGGGTTTCCAGAACGGCTGCTGCCAATCCTCTTCCTGCACGTCGATGAAACGAGTCACGGCCGGATGTTTGCGAACGCAGGCATTCGTGGCGCTCGATCCAATGAGCGTGATTTCCAGGCCAGGTATCGCATTCATTGCATCGGTAAAAGCAGCCCAGACAGGAATGACGTTGGTGGGGTTTGAGATCAGACTGACTAAAATCTGCATGCTTGACTCATACACTCCTTTGAGCGGCTTTACTTGAAATACAAAAATGATCTGTGTCCCTGAACCGCTCTCAAGCACGACCTCATGCTAAACTTCGCAGCCCGCTTTTCCTAGAAGTTTAGTTACTCATGACCCGTCGAATTCTTGTTACTTCCGCCCTCCCCTATGCCAATGGTCCACTGCATCTTGGGCACATTATCGAAACGATTCAAACCGATATATGGGTTCGTGCGCAGAAAATGTTCGGGAATGAGTGTCTCTATCTGTGTGCGGATGATGCCCATGGCACACCGATCATGCTCAAGGCTCAGCTGGAAGGCATCACGCCGGAAGCGTTGATTGCGCGTATCAGTGCCAGTCATCAGGCGGACTTTGCCGATTTCCAGATTGGTTTCGATGTGTTCCACAGCACGCATTCGGAAGAAAACCGGCGGATGTCGAGCGATATTTTCCAGCGTCTCGAGGCGCGGGGTCTGATCACGCGTAAGACCATCAAGCAGGCCTACGACCCCGAAAAGAATATGTTTTTGCCGGATCGTTTCATCAAGGGCGAATGTCCGAAATGTGGCGCGGGGGATCAATACGGCGATAACTGCGAGCAGTGTGGCGCCACCTATAGTCCGACCGATTTGAAGAACCCCCGTTCGGTGCTATCGGGTGCCACCCCCGTTGAGCGTGATTCCGAACATTTCTTTTTCGATTTGCCCCAGATGGCAACGCAGGTCGAGCAATGGCTGTCTGAAGACCGGGTCCAGCCCGCCATTCGCGCCAAGCTGCAGGAGTGGTTCGACAGCGGTCTGCAACCCTGGGATATTTCCCGGGATGCGCCCTACTTCGGTTTCGAGATTCCGGGCGCGCCGGGCAAGTTCTTCTACGTTTGGCTGGATGCGCCCATCGGCTATATCGGTGCTTTTCTGAAACTGGCTGAATCCACCAATCTGGATTTCACGGACTATTGGGGCGAACACACCGAAACCGAACTGATCCATTTCATCGGTAAAGATATTGCCTACTTCCATACCCTGTTCTGGCCCGCGATGCTGATGGGGGCGGGTCTGCGCACACCGACGGCCGTTTATGCGCACGGATTCTTGACCCTCAACGGCGAAAAGATGAGCAAGTCGCGCGGCACCTTTATTCAGGCGCGCACCTTTCTGAACCACCTCGATCCCCAGGCGTTGCGCTACTACTTCGCTGCCAAACTCAGCTCGGGCATTGATGATATCGATCTGAGTCTGGATGATTTCCGGTTGCGCGTTAATTCCGATCTTGTCGGCAAGGTCGTCAATATTGCCAGCCGCTGCGCCGGGTTCATTCACAAGCAGTTCGACAGCCAGTTGGCACATGAGCTGGCCGACCCGTCGCTGCAGGATTATCTTGTTGCCGCTTCCGGCTCAATTAAGCAGCGCTACGAACGCCGGGAGACGGGCCAGGCCATGCGCGAGATCATGGCGTTGGCAGATTTCGTCAATCAGTACATAGACGAGAAAAAACCCTGGGCGATGGCCAAATCCCCGGACACGCAGCCCGCTGTGCAGGGCGTGTGTACCGATGGTTTGAATGCCTTCCGGATACTATTGACTTATCTGACCCCAGTCCTGCCGACGATGTCCGCTCAAGCGGCCCGTTTTTTGAATCTGCCTGCGCTGATCTGGTCGGAATTGGATACACCCTTGATCGGGCACACCATTAACGTTTATGAACCCCTGATGGTCCGAGTCGAGCAGCAGGCTACCGATGCGCTACTGGCCGAAACGAAACAGGAGGCGCTGGCTCTCGCGCAGGCTCAGGCAGCCAAGGATGATGATGCGGCATCGGCCCCCGCTTCCGCTGAACCGGAAGCCCTGCCCGTTGATCCCATAGCCCCGGAAATCACCATCGATCAGTTCGCGGCCATCGATCTTCGCGTGGCGCGCATTGCCAAGGCAGAGCATGTTGAAGGCGCAGCCAAGCTGCTGCGTCTGGAGCTGGATATCGGCGGCGGGGTGTTACGTCAGGTTTTTGCCGGGATCAAGTCGGCGTACAAGCCGGAAGATCTGGTCGGCCGCCACACCGTCATGGTGGCGAACCTGAAACCGCGGCAGATGAAGTTCGGCTTGTCCGAAGGGATGGTGCTGGCAGCAGGTGGCGGCAATGGGGAATTGTTTATCCTCTCGCCCGATGCGGGGGCAACGCCCGGCATGCGAATCAAGTAACGCACAACGCCCCTGTCGAGGGGCGTTTTCCATTCAGGGGATATATTCTTTTGCCCCATCAAGCGTCATGGCGAACCGGGATCGGACCTCGAGGTCACCGAGTGGCAAGAGTCAGTGGCCTTCGTGCTTACGCACGGGATGACATTCGGGATCGTCAGCTGGTCTTCTTGCTTGGTTCTTTAGCTTGCGGTGATACTGGCCGGTCACCGGTGGGATTTGACGGAATCTTCGGGTCGTCATCGTCGAGCAGAATCCGATGTGCCGGTCCGTCCAAGTCTTCATACTGATTGTTTCGTATTGCCCAGAAGGCCGCCCAAACCAGAATGCCGGCGATAATCATGCTCAACGGGACAAATAAATATAGAACACCCATTGCTGTGCCTCTTGTTGCGGTTCGATGAATGGTCGGCGTGGGCCAAGTCACACCGAGGTGTGAATAGTAAACCTAAGATACGCGATTCGCGCGCAGGTTCAAAAAAACCCGCTTCTGGAGCGGGTTTTTCGATGGGCATGAACGGGTAATCGGGATCAACTGACGGTAGAGGATACCCGCTGTCCCATGCCGGAACCCGAACGCAGGGCGGCAATACGCTCATCCAGAGGGGGGTGCGACATGAACAGTCGACCCAGTGCACTGCCATGACCGGAGATGCCGAAAGCGGTCATCTGAGAAGGCAGTTGCGCGGGCGTCTCGTAGTTCAGCTTGAGGCGCTCAAGTGCCGCAATCATTTTCTGACGACTGGCAAAACGGGCACCGGCTTCATCAGCGCGGAACTCGCGCTGGCGAGAGAACCACATCACGATCATGCTGGCGAGTACGCCAAACACCATTTCTGCCGCGAACGTGGCCACAAAAAAGCCGATCCCCGGGCCATTTTCGTTTTTCAGCAACACCCGATCGACGAAGTAACCCACGATGCGGGCAAAGAAAATCACGAAGGTGTTCACCACGCCCTGAATCAAGGTGAGTGTGATCATGTCGCCATTGGCGACATGGCCGATTTCATGACCCAGTACGGCTTCCGCCTCATCGCGGGTCATGTTAGCCAGCAGACCGGTCGAAACGGCGACCAGCGCATTGTTGCGGCTGGCGCCGGTCGCAAAGGCGTTGATTTCAGGTGAGTCATAAATGGCGACTTCGGGCATACCGATGCCGGCCAGCTTCGCCTGGCGCTCGACCGTTTGCAGTAACCAGCGCTCGGCTTCATTGCTGGGCTGCACAATGACCTGAGCGCCAACACTGCGCTTGGCCATCCATTTGGATATCAGCAGCGATATGATCGAGCCACCAAAGCCGAAGACGGCGGACAAGACCAGTGTGGAGGTGTAGTTTATGCCACCGCCCCGGTAGTCCATGGTAGATCCGAGCCCGAAGACCTGAGAAATCACGAACCATGCGACCGACAGGATCAGCATCACAGCCAGGTTGGTTGCTAAAAATAAGAAGATTCGCTTCATGGTGTTTCCTAACGCTCCTGAAAATCGGTTCCAGACCGGTGTTGATCAATCGCCACGGACTGGCAGAGTTACTTTAGCCTAATCTGAGGGCGTTATACGTATATTTCAAGTAGCCTTACATATCATTTCTGAACCTGCGTGTGGCGATGCCAGCGATCAAGAATGGCGTCGACATGGGGTTGCCTCGGCAAGTTGCCAAGACCGTCCCACCAATGGAATTCGGCGATTTCCTTCGGGTTGCAGCAGGGTTCGTCCGGGCTTTGGATCAATACGACATGGTGATGGTTCACGCTGCCGCGGTAATCGCAATTGAAAAGTCGTTCGGCACTGATGGCTTCCATGCCCAACTCTTCAAACAATTCGCGAATGGCAGCGGCCATGCATGGTTCATTCGGGTTAGCGCCACCGCCGGGGAATGAAAACTTGTGCGCGTCCAAGTCCCGTACCAGCAGAATTTTTTCGTTGTTGAGTACCAGGGCGGTGCCGCGAATACGCATCGAGGGTCGTGCTCCAATGGTTTAGGGTAATGAAATGAATTCCGCCCAGCGGCCCGTTTTGAGATAAATAATCATTTCTGCTTCCCGCAAAAGATGTTCGAGTGACTGCGGTTGGGGACGGGGTTGATCATGGGTTGATAGATGGCGCAATACCGCGGCTTGCTGCTGGATCTGCAGGTAGGTCACGCTACTGACATGCGCCGCGCACTGCTCTATCGCGGGCATCAGCCAATCCCATGCCGGGTGGTAGTACCAAGTCAACCAGACCATGCCGGTCGCATATCGAGCCATACACTGCTGATCAAGACGCGAACCGGCTGCGGCAAGGAGGATGTTGGCTTCTGAGCGCGAGGGTAAGCGGTGCGTGGCTTCGTCCACGAAACGTTCGATGTGCTGCCGGAAGCCAAGTTCTGCGGGATTTCTGATCGGTAGAATCAGGGGGGACTCAATCATGGTTTCCAGTGAGGGGGTGTGGGGTTCGGTTCCCGGTACTCTAGCCCAGGTTTGCCGAGCGGGTCGAGTCAAAACCCGGTGTGTCGTATGTCGTTCTTGTAATGGCAACTCGTTCATTGCCTCAGAGTCACGCGGCAAAACGGCCGATGAACCGATCTGGTCGCTGCGTTTCCTTGCGCTGGACGAAATGCCGTAGATAACGCTTTTGCAGATTGGCTCGGTCCAGCCAGATGAAGACGTCGGCCGTATTGAAATCCTCATCCCAATAAGGTTCTTGCCCCATGCTGGCGCCCAAGCGGAGATACGCCTTCAGCAGCGGGGGGATTTTGAGTTCGGTCGGTGGTGGCAGATCGGATGATAAGGGTGGAAGATCTCGCTTCGAGCTTATCGTCAGGTGATCGGGCAGCGCGTATTTGCTGCCTATCTGCTTCAGGATCTGTCGTGCGAGCAAACCGCCATCATTCATGGGAATACTGGCGCAGCCCATCAAATGGGCAAAGCGATTGATTTCCATGAATTGGGCTAATCCCGACCACAAGGTGCCGATGGTTGCCCCATTGCGGTAGTCCGGGTGGACACAGGTTCGACCGATTTCCATGACCCGGCCGTGGATATGGGCAATCGAGCCGAGATCGAATTCATTCGCCGAATAAAAGCCACCCGCCACTTTGGCCTGGGTATCGGTCAGAATTCGGGTGCAGGCCACAACGGCCTGTGTATCAAGGTCACGAACCACCAGATGATGGCAGAAGCTGTCCAAATCGTCGGATTCGACCCCTTTGGCGCTAGGATTGGCCATCTTAGCGCCCAGCTCCTGAACGAAGATCTGATGGCGAAGCTGGTAAGAGGCACGGATCTCTTCGGGCGTGACGGCCATTTCAACGAGCAGACGATGGGGGGCACCGAAACCTTCCCTACGTGCTGAATGATCGGTGCTTGGCGTCCTGGTCTGAGTAATCGTGTAGGGCATGGGTAATTTAACCAAGTGGATACAGATGACTTTGCAGGTTAGAGCGCCTCCGTTTCGGACTTGTTAAATATTTGTGGCTGATTCTTGACGTGTTCATGAATTTTTCATGACGACGGCGTGCCGTCAGTGACGATTGCAGGTCGTAAGGATGCGGTACACTGACATCCCCTGTCTGAGTGCCCCGCCCCACCATGAATCTGTATCCGTATTTCCGTGCCCTGTTATTTCGTTTTGAGCCGGAAACGGCACATCGATTGACCTTTCAACTGCTGGATCTTGCCGCCAGGACATCGTGGTGTGCGCAAGCACATCGTCAGGTGGTTGAAGATCCGGTCGATGTCATGGGAATTCGCTTTCCCAACCGGGTGGGTATGGCGGCAGGGCTCGATAAGAACGGCGCTCATATCGATGCGCTGCACTGTCTTGGTTTTGGTTTTGTCGAGGTGGGTACGGTGACGCCCCGCGCGCAGCCGGGAAACCCTCGACCGCGTCTGTTCCGTCTGCCGGATGCAGAGGCGCTGATCAATCGTATGGGGTTCAACAATGATGGGTTGGACAGTTTTCTCGCGCATGTGCAGGCACGTCGTTCGCGCGGTGTACTTGGGCTGAATATCGGCAAGAATTTCGATACACCCATCGAGCGTGCGGTGGACGATTATCTGATCGGTTTGCGTGGGGTTCATCCCTACGCAGACTATGTCACGATCAATATTTCCTCGCCGAATACCAAGAATCTGCGGGCCTTGCAGGCGGCCGATCAGTTCGCACCGTTACTGTCTGCCTTGCGGAAAGAGAAGGACGTGCTGGATCGTCGATACGAGCGCAGCGTACCGCTGGCCATCAAGATTGCGCCCGATCTGACGCCGGAGGCCGTGACGGAGATTGCGCGGGTATTGGTCGAGGAAGGAATGGACGGCGTCATCGCCACCAACACCACGACGGCGCGCACGGGCGTCGAAGGACTCCTGTTTGCCGACGAGATGGGCGGACTGAGTGGTCGCCCAGTACGAGAAGCGGCGACGCGTGTCATTGAGACACTGCGTGCCACCCTGCCCACCGGGTTTCCCATCATCGGCGTGGGTGGGATCGACAGCGCGGCGGCGGCGTTGGAAAAAATTCGTGCAGGTGCAGATTTGGTCCAGGTGTATACCGGCTTTATCTACCAGGGACCCGGGTTGGTTGCAGAGATCAGTCGTGCGCTGGCTGACGAACGGGTTCAGTCCACGCGCGTCTGACAGACTGGACAGTCGGCATCCCGGTGGAAACGGATCGTACGGAATTCGGTTCGCTTCAGATCAAACAAGGCGAGTCGTCCAACCAGCGGTTCGCCAAAACCGACCAGCACCTTGATCGCTTCGGTGGCTTGCAGACTACCGATCATGCCGACCAGTGGGGCTAGAACGCCGGTGTCGCTGCAGCGGAGCGCCTCGTGGCCCTCTTCCCGATACAGGCAACGATAGCAGGGCGAGTCTGGCTGGCGAGGATCAAATACGGATACCTGCCCTTCCATACGGATGGCGGCACCGGAAACCAAGGGCTTTCTGGCACGCATGCAGGCGGCATTCACGGCAAAACGAAGTTCGAAATTGTCCGAGCAATCGCAGACCAGATCGACCCGGGCAATTTCTGCGTCCAGATTCTCCGGCGTCAGTTTTTCCGTGATCTGGCGGATAGTGACGTCCGGGTTGATCGCCCGGATTCGCGCGGCAGCAGACGCGACCTTGTCTTGGCCGACGCTGGCCATGTCATGGGCGATCTGCCGTTGTAGATTGCTCAAATCAACCTGATCGAAATCGGCAAGTACCAGTTCACCGACACCGGCAGCGGCGAGGTACAGTGCGACGGGTGAGCCAAGCCCCCCCAAACCGACAATAAGCACTCGGGATTCGTTCAGGCGCTGCTGCCCCTCGTAATCGATCTCGGGCAGCATGATGTGCCGGCTGTAGCGCAGTAGTTGTTCGTCGTTCATCGGGATTCGGTCAAAGGTGGATCAGCATTATTGGTAGTGGCGCCATGGATCATCGGAATGCTCGGGAATGGCTGGCGGGTGCATATTAAGCTGATGAATGGAGAGATGTTCGGAAGAAGTTTGATAGGGCCGGGTTGGCAATGGGAAGTTTTCCAGGCCCATCAGCTCACGCTGGTTCTGCTCGGCATATTCGATCAGGGCAAGTTTCATCTTGACGAGTAGCGAGGCATCAAGATGAAAGCCAGCCAACTGCAGATGGCGCCGGATGACACGCAGGCATATTTTCTGAACATCGTAATTGACGGTGAGGCACCAGGCATCCAGGCGCTCGGCCTTGATCACGCCGGGCAAATGCCCCAGAAACACGGTCGCTCCACTCGATTGATCGCCGTGGTGATGAGGACCACGAAACCGAATTTCGCGTTGTTTGATTAACGCTGAGTGATCCATGCCGCCCCTCGCAATACTAATGCACTGGAAATCAAGGTTAGCGCAATTGTTCGGATTTGTACGATTTGATCAGCCACCGGGTTTTTTGCCGCCTGTCGTTCGCGGTATAACGGCTAAATCCGTTCGGGTGTCCAGCGATATGAATCCTTCTTGTTGCATTAATGTCTGCACGGCCGGTGCCTGGTCATGCCCGTGTTCGACCAGCAACCAACCGCCGGGTCGAAGAACGTCTGCAGCCTGGCGAATCAGCACCCGGTAATCGTCGAGTCCGTCGATGCCAGCGGCCAATGCCGATCGTGGCTCGAAGCGCAAATCACCCGCGAACAGATGCGGGTCATCCTGAGGAATATAGGGTGGGTTGCTGACGATCAAATCCAGACTTCCTGAGGCGATACAGGCAGCCCAACTGCCCTGAATCCACAGAATGGTTTGCGACGGAATGATTGCTTGCTGATTTTGGCGTGCCACCGCGAGCGCACCGGCACTGATATCGCTGGCTATTACCCGCGCTTGAGGCCGCTCAGCGGCGAGACTGACGGCCAGAATCCCCGATCCGGTACCGAGGTCTGCAATTGTTTGTGGTGTGTCTGTCGGCAGCAATTCCAGCGCCCATTCGAGCAGGATTTCGGTTTCGGGGCGTGGAATGAGCGTATCCGGTGTGACCCGAAAGTCATGGCGCCAGAATCCGCGTGTTCCGAGGATGTAGGCGACCGGCACGCCCTGTGCGCGTTGTTCAAATGCTTGTCGAAGTCGTCCGGCCAGATGTTCGGGCACCGTTTGATCCGGCTCGACGATCTGGCGCGCGCGATGGATACCGGTAATGCCTTCCGTGAGTGTTCTCAAGTCGACGAGCGAATCGGCGCTTGAGCCAAGCACAGCGCGCCCTTCACGCATTAATTGGGCGAGATCCGATGCGGCTTCTGATGTCTTAGAGACTGCCATTGGCCAATGCCATCAGTTGATCGGCCTGATCGGTTTGCCGCAAGGGTTCGATGATCGGATTGAGGTCGCCCGCCAGTGTGCGGTCCAGTTGATAGAGCGTGAGGTTGATCCGGTGGTCGGTGACTCGACCCTGAGGAAAGTTGTAGGTTCGGATGCGTTCGGAGCGATCGCCGGAGCCCACCAGTGCCTTGCGTGTTGCCGCCTGCTCCGAATGGATACGCTGACGCTCCTGGTCCGCGAGCCGCGCGGCAAGAACGCTCAATGCACGCGCGCGGTTCTTGTGCTGTGAGCGCTCGTCCTGACACTCGACGACCATACCCGTGGGCAGGTGGGTGATGCGGATGGCCGAGTCGGTCTTGTTGATGTGCTGTCCCCCTGCCCCGGAGGCGCGGAACGTATCGATTCGCAGGGTGGAAGGATCCAGCGTGATGGCTTCGGCTTCCGGCACCACCGGCATTACCGCAACGGTTGCGGCCGAAGTATGCACCCGGCCCTGGGTTTCGGTGGCAGGGACGCGCTGTACGCGATGGGCACCGGATTCGAATTTCAGGGCTGCATACACACCGTCTCCGCTGATTTGCGCGACAGCATCCCGATAGCCGCCATGCTCGCCGGCTTGTTCGGAGAGTATTTCTGTACGCCAACCCCGCTGATCGGCGTAGCGAAGATACATCCGCAACAAATCTCCGGCGAAGATGGCGGCCTCATCGCCGCCTGTACCCGCACGTACCTCAAGATAGACATCGCCATCATCCGCCGGGTCATGCGGCAAAAGATGAAGTTTCAGTGCCTCGTCCAGGCTTTCCAGACGGGTTTGCAATACGGACATTTCTTCATCGGCCATCGCTGCCAGGTCGGGATCTGACTCATGGCTCATAGCCGTAGCGGCAGCCAAATCGGCCTTTGTTTTCTGGTAATCAGCCAGTGCATGCACGAGATCGGACAAGCGAGAATGCTCTTGCGAAAGCGTTCGAAATCGATCCTGGTTGTTGATGATTTCGGGTTCGGAAAGCAATGCAGTGAGTTCATCGTAACGCTCGGAGAGTGCGAGCAAACGATTCAGCAATGAGGTTGATAACATAGGATTAAGTGCTAGTGTAAGCCCGGTGTGAGCTAAGAAAATCGGATCAGGGCGCGCATCTCACGGCATGTTTTACCGCAACGCTAACGCTCGGGTTTTTCGGCCAGGCCGAGTACATTCTGCACGGAGTGAACCAGCGCAAGGTCGCCACTGGCGCAGGCCTCCCGAAGCACAATCGTGGGTCGGTGAATCAGGCGATTGGTGAGGGTATGTGCGATAAAATCCATGGCCTCTTCGGGGGATTTCCCTGCGGCCATCAATGCCTTGGCGCGGAATAGGACATCATCTCTCGTCACTTCGGCTTGATGCCGGTAGGATTTGATGAGTTCGGCGCCCGTTTGTAGTTGCACCCATTCGAGAAAATGCCCCACCTGCAGGTTGATGATTTCTTCGGCCTGCTCTGCGGCGGCGACGCGGGATTTCTGTCCTTCATCAATGACCGATTTCAGGTCGTCAACCGTGTACAGATAAACATCCTGCAGATCGGCTACCTGGGGTTCGATATCCCGGGGGACCGCAATATCCACCATGAAAATCGGTCGACGTTTGCGCTGCTTCAGGGCCTGTTCGACGGCGCCTTTCCCAAGTACCGGCACGGGGCTGGCCGTGGAGGAAATGACGATATCCGCCTTGTGCAGATGCGTGGGGATTTCTGCCAGACCGATAGCGAGGCCGCCGAACTGCTCTGCGAGATGATGGGCGCGATCGATGGAACGATTGGCGACGATCACCTGGCGGAGCCCGTTTCCCTGCAGGTGCCGGGCACAGAGTTCAATCGTTTCGCCTGCTCCGATCAGCAGGGCCGTTTTTTGCGAGAAGTCACCGAATATCTGTTTGGCGAGATTCACTGCGGCAAAGGCAACCGAGACCGGGCTTGCCCCGATCTGAGTGTCGGTTCGGACCTGCTTGGCGACGGAAAAGGTATGCTGGAACAACCGGCCCAAAACTGGACCCAGTGCCTGCGCATCCTGGGCGATGGTGAAGGCATCCTTGATCTGCCCCAGAATCTGCGGCTCGCCCAGCACCATGGAGTCCAGCCCGCAGGCCACGCGCATCAGGTGCCGGATGGCTAGTTCATCTTTGTGGGCATAGACATAAGGCGCGATGGACTCAACAGGCAGTTGATGGAACGTGGCGAGCCATTCGATGAGGTTCTCACGGACACATTCCGAGTGGGTATAGATCTCGGTACGATTGCACGTAGATACAATGGCGGCTTCTTTGGCGCCGCAGCCGTGAATCAGATCATTCAACGCAGACGGCAAACGATCAATGCCGAAGGCAATGCGTTCGCGCACATCAACCGGGGCAGTTTTATGATTCAGACCGAATGCAATAAGTGACATAGCCGATAATTATACTCTGCCGCGGCGCACTCGTGCACCTTGATGATTACTCATGGCCTCTAGTATATAAGCATTTCCTGAAATATGTGGCGGCCTATTCACTCCGGGCGGCCCAAATCGCGCAGTGGGAGGCGCTTTCGGTTGCGATAAGCAGGCCAGTAACGCTGACTTGCCAGGAGTAATACGCCCAAACCCATAATGGCCACCCCCCAGTTCGCCCAGATGCCCAGCGGATACCCCGTGGAAAACCAGGGTGCGGACAAGGCACAGGTTCCGCTGATGACCAAAGCGACGGGTATCGGCCAGTTCGCACGTTGCAGGCGATGCCAGCGACTAAGCAGACGCTGTCCCAGCAAAACCGAAACAAGGCCGATCACGCTGCCTGCCAGCACATCCGTCGGCCAATGGACACCCACGGCCATGCGCGAGATGGCAAAAAAACTGGCGCCGATCAGGGCCAGTAGTGCCCAGCCGAAGGAAAGACGCAATCCGATGATCAGCAGGCCGGCCAGGGTGAATGCAGTCACGGCATGACCGGACGGAAAGCTCCCGTGATCCAGTCGGTGGCCGATTAGATGAAAGGCATCGGCTGCCAGTACGGCTGGCGGGCGGGACACGTCGAGAATGGGCTTGAGAGTATGCGTGATCAGTGTTGCCAGAATGGCAGACAGCAAGAGCAGCGCGGCCAGTCGCGGCCGCCAGAGCAGAAACGGCAACAACAAGCCCAGTGCCAGATAGGTGTCTGCCAGTGAACTCAGGCCCGACCAGAATGCGGGTGCAAGCGGCCCGAGGTTGTTGAAGGAATGAAATAACGACATCCGTGCATGCGGAATCGCTGCCACGAGTATCAGGGCAATCGAAGCCGTGATAATAAACCCGTAGGCTAATTTCATGCCGGCGGTGGCATCCCGCATCGGGTCTTGTGCCCAGGTTGAGAGATGACCCTTATTTGCGTTCATGCGGTTTTTTGTCCATTCGATTCGACCGGATATTCGTTCGGCTGTTGCCAGTCCGCGTCGGTGACCTCCGTCAGGGCCGTCTGTCGGATATGGTAGGAACGAACGTCCTTGGCTTCGTGATAGGTGCGGGAAAGCATTTCCGACAACACGCCGGTCGTCAGGATCTGGACCGAGATCAGCACGAGCATGATGCCCACCATGAACAAGGGACGATCGCCAATGTTTTCTCCCAATATCTTCAAGATCAACAGATAAAAGAGGGTGAGCCCGCCCAGTGCGCCGAAGCCGAGCCCCAGCATGCCAAAGAAGTGCGCTGGTCGTGCGGCGAAACGCATGAAGAAAAATACAGAGATAAGATCAATGATGACGCGGAAAGTTCGTGACAACCCGTATTTTGAGACCCCCGCCGTACGGGCGTGGTGCGAAACCACCTCCTCCTTGATGCGGCTAGGGGCAGTTTGCGTGGCCAACCAGGCCGGGATGAACCGATGCATTTCGCCGTAGAGCCGAACCTGCTTGATGACGACCGCCCGGAAAACTTTCAGGCTACAGCCGTAATCGTGCAAGGTGACGCCGGTAATCTTGCGGATGAGTCGATTGGCGATCTGAGAAGGTACTTTTCGTAGCCAGAGATTGTCCTGACGATTCTTGCGCCAACCTGAGACGAGATCGAGATCTTCGTCGAGCAGCCGGTGGACCATACGGGGTATATCGATCGGATCGTTTTGCAAATCCCCATCCAGGGTTGCGATGACATCCCCACGGGCCAGATCGATCCCTGCCTGCATGGCTGCTGTTTGTCCGAAATTTCGTGCCAGCGGGACCAAACGAACATGATGACCGTAGTGCTGCAGCCCTTCCGTAATCCGTGCCACCGTACCATCTGCGGAGCCATCATCCACGAGCAGAATTTCCCAGGGGGCGGGATAGCTCGCCAGGGCGTAATGGACGCGCTCCAGCAAGGGGGCAATATTATCCTGCTCGTTGAAAACGGGGATGACCAGCGACAGGGGGGCCGCGTTTAGTGAGGTCATACATGCTCCTTGGGAACGTTCTGAGGTGGGTCCGTACATGGTTTCGGGCTCGGGCCGCGATTTTGAAGGGGCGAAGTGTAAGCCAAAATGGACGGCTGCCCTACTCTAGCGATTTGACAGGGTTCTGCGGCAGCTTCACCTGTCATCGGGGCTCATCATGATTCCGAGGGCGTATCCGGATTCAGTGCATCGGAGTCCGGGGAGCGCGCATTGCTCTGAGGCCAGTACTGCGTGATGAGTGTTTGAAGTTTCGATGGCGAGATGCCGCCCACGATGACCTGGACGATATTCCCTTCATGCACCAGTATGATCGTTGGTGTTCCCATGATTCTCAGCGTACGGGCCAATCCTTGATTTTCCTGAACATTGATGACGCACATCGAAACCGGGTGATCCTGCAGGACTGTTTCCAGAATGGGCGCCATTCGGCGGCAGGCCATGCAACCTGGCGCCTCGAAAAAGAACACGCCCTCTTTTTTAGGGTCGTTCTGCTCGATGGGCGTGCAGTAACGAAGTAATGCTGCCGGCGCAGGCATTCCCTGTGTGGATTTTGCGCGACGCACCATGATCCACTGTCCCAACAGGATCAGCAAAACCAGCGCAAGCAATACGGCGGGAACGGTTAAATCGGGCATGGTATTCCTGTTTCCTCGGTTAAAATCGTGCAAACCGGATGTGTGTGCGCTTGAAGGCGGCGTCATGGGGTTCGATCATTTTACAGCTTGGCCCGAGTGCATATTATGTCAATTCCCTTTCGCTCAAAACTCACCGCTCGTAACCTGCAGAGGTGCAAACGTTCCGGTCGCTCCGATGCGGCACAGATGACGGGACGCTGGATGCGGCCTTATCCCAATGCCCTCGCCCAGCGATGGTTACCCGACCGTGGTTTCATCGAGATCGAGCACCCCACGCTGGGCGACCCCAGGGATATTCTCCACAGGGAACGTCAGCTCGATCAGATCGATCGCAATACGCGTTTATTCCTCTCCGGCAAACCGGCAAACCATGTGCTCCTGTGGGGCGCGCGGGGAACCGGCAAGAGTGCGATGGTTCGGGCGATGCTCACCCGTTATGGCGGCAAGGATTTCGGCGTGATCGAACTCGACCATGCAGGGCTTTCCGCCCTTTCCGATCTGATACAGATACTCGTGCGAACAACTAGACGCTATGTGCTCTTTGTGGATGATTTGTCGTTTGAAGCACAGGACATGCGTTACAAAAGCCTCAAGGCCTTGCTTGACGGTTCGTTGATGACGCCGCCCGCAAATATTCTGGTTTACGCGACGTCAAATCGCCGACACCTTTTGCCTGAGTCGATGCAGGACAATCTCGAAGGACGCGTGATCGACGGGGAATTGCACGAAGGCGATGCCATTGACGAAAAGGTGTCCTTATCCGAACGGTTCGGACTCTGGCTCGCCTTTCATCCCTTTAGTCAGGATCAGTACCTGGACATCGTTCGTGCCCATATGAAGGTTGGCGCGATCGGAGATGAGGGCGAAGATGGGGGGAGCGAGGAACCGGATTGGCAAGCCGAAGCATTGCGCTTTGCCCGCTTGAGGGGGTCAAGAAGTGGCCGTGTCGCGGCCCAATTCATTCAGTATTGGAACAGCATGCGCATGGGCGCATTGTCGTAGCTCGAAATCGAGACTGCGGTCTGAGAAAGATTTTGAATGCCCGGTGACGTCACAGATGCCAATTTTACCGCCTAGGTATTCGAAATTATCAATGAGTCAACGGCGCATGACGCGGAAATGTCCAATTTAAATTGTTTTATTACAATTGGATAATACAGTTTTCTAAACCTATTTATAAGACTTATGTGCGCCCTCCTCAGGTTAATGGGAAAGGCAACGACGATAAAAAGCCAGCCTGTTTTTGTATTTGCACAACAGATGTTGATTCTTTTAACAAAGGGTTGACGAAACTACTTGTATTCCATTCCTTTTCGTTTATTGTCGGCAGTGTATTTTTTGCGGTTAGTTTCATACAGCCGAACAATGAGTACCTGTGTGCAGGGGTTTTCAGTGCTAGACACTACACACGGTCTGAAGCGTTAGCACATGTACGAGAGTATTTTTTCGATGATTAATATCTATGTTGGCAACCTGTCCTATCAATCTGACGATGCAGATGTTCGCACTGCATTCGAAGCCTTTGGTGAAGTAAAATCCGCCAAAGTGATCCAAGACATGGCCACCGGTCGCTCCAAGGGCTTTGCCTTTGTTGAAATGGCTGATAAAGCTGCTGGCACGACCGCCATTGAGCAGTTGGACAACACCGAGTTGAACGGACGTAACATCCGTGTCAATGAAGCCCGTCCCCGCGAGCGTACTAATGATCGTGGCGGTGACCGCGGTGAGTTCCGCTCACGTCACTAAGCTAACCACGTTTAGCTGATCAACGGCCATCATTGATTTGATGGCCGAGCTTTTTTAGAAGCCTTCAAACTGACTCTTGCGAGTCATTTTTTTTGTCCGGATGATGGTGAAGTCGCCGGGTTTGATGCTGATAAAGAAACAGGTCGAACTGTTTTGCAGGAAGAATGGCGTCCTCCTCGATGCCCGGCACGGTGAAAGCCAAACTGAGCAAGGCGGAGCTTTCCCGCATATCCCGTTCGGCCTTGCGCCAAACCCACAGCATCGGTTCGGGTGAGAGAAATGCAAAAACCACATCAAAAGGCGCCCAGGATATTTTCCAGAAATCCCCGAATTTGATCTGGCAGTTGGGTTGCTTCCTACTGCGCCAGTACGCAATCAGAAACAGTACGGGGGCACTTTCAATGCCGACAAAGTGTCTGTCAGGGTGCTTTTGAGCCAGGCGCATCAACAAACGTCCATCTCCGCAGCCGATATCGAGCAGGCTCAGGTATCCGTTCGCGTCCATGAAGTTAGTCAGCGTCTGGCTGACCATCTTGTCCGACCGGTATAGAGGGATTCGCGTAAAGATCGCATTCCACTGGAGGGCGATCAACAGAATCGCGGCAGCGAAGAACCACCAGGGATTGATCGTGAAGGAAAGCACAGCGGCCATGGGCATGAAAATGAGGACAGGTCGCCACCATTCCGGCAGTAGTCGCCAAGTGATCAGCATAGCGAACAGCCCGGAAAGCAGTGCAGCAAATGGCAAGGGCATGCGTGGGAAGTGATACTGTTCGCCCAGGTGAATTAGCGCACCGGTTGATAAGACACCCGCAGCAAGCGCAAAGATGGCCAGACCAAAACTTACCAGGCGAGGCATGTGATCACCCTTGATCTTTTCACTGGGGGCACCTTTGATGTGCTGGTTATATAAGTAATTGTTTTAAAGTGAAATCGCATGGAATGCGTGCGTTTTTACGAGATTTTTATCTACCCGGCCAGGTGTTTTATGAACATTTTCACCATTCACCGAGGACATTTTTAACGATTGGCGTTTCAATGCGGGGCCGGGATACTGCCAGTTGCCCCGTTGATCGTACCTGGGGCGGTTGGATTCGGCGTCGGAGTGATGGGTGGGGTTATTTGTGTATCGATTCCGAGGTTAGGTGTAATCAGGTTGATCTGATTTCCTGGCAGCGTGGACTCCGTTGCGGTTTTGAAATCCGTCGGATGGAGGACGCGATCGGTTGCGGAGTCATTCATCACGATGATCGAAATACGGCGGTTGCGGGGATCGGCGGGGTCATTTGGGATAAAGGGCAAGGCATCCGCCATACCAATGACGCGCAAGAGTTTCTTCTCCTCATAGCCATCCTTGACGAGTTCGCGTCGCGCCGCGTTTGCCCGGTCAGCAGACAGTTCCCAGTTACTTCTGTCTATGCCGTTGTAGGGCAGTGAATCGGTATGGCCGATGATGCTCAATCGGTTGGGCAGCTGATTGATTACCGGGGCAAGTTTGCCCAATATTTCAGCCGCATAGGATTCAAGATGGGTGGATCCCACCTTAAACATCGGGCGTTTTGCTTGGTCCAGGATCTGGATCCGCAGACCGTCGCGCGTCATGTCGAGTTTGATCTGATCCTTGTAGGCCTTGAGTGCTGGATCGACGTTGATAAGGGACTCGAGTTCCTTTTTCAGATCTTCGATGCGTTTCTTGTCCGCTTCCTCGATTTTTTTCCGAGCCTGCTCCTCGGTCATTTTATTTTCGTCCATGTTGGCTTTGATCGGGGGGTTAGTACCGTTATGGACCTGTCCCTGCTGGCGGGTGAGATCCTCACCGCCCGCATTGATCAAACTCACGGACGCCCCGGCACTCGGCCCTCCTTCCAGGGTCACCTTGAGGGGATTGGAGAAATAATCGGCAATCCCTTTCAGTTTGACCTCCCCTACCGAACCCAGCAGCCACATCAGCAGAAAGAAGGCCATCATGGCAGTTACAAAGTCAGCATAGGCGATCTTCCAGGCGCCACCGTGGTGACCACCATGTCCCTTGTTGACCTTCTTGATAATGATCGGTTTGGCTTTATCTGGCTGTTCGGCCATCGTGCTGTTCTCTGGAAATGGGAAGAGTCATGGCGACTTATTTCTTCTGTTTCAGGAATTCTTCCAGTTCCTGGAAGCCCGGGCGGTCTGAAGAAAACAGAACTTTTCGGCCAAACTCAGCAGAAACCTGCGGCGGATACCCATTCATGAAAGCGATCATGGCGGCCTTGATACTTTGGTAATACTTGGTGGAGTCATTAACCTTATGCTCCAGGTTTGCCGCCACCGGACCCACCACGCCATAGGCAATAAAGATACCCAGGAAAGTACCCACCAATGCCGCTGCAATCAACCCCCCCAATACCGCTGGAGGTTCAGCGACAGACTCCATGGTATGCACAACTCCGAGAACCGCCGCGACAATACCGAATGCAGGCAGACCATCGCCAATTTTCGCAATATTCGAACCAGGCATTGAGGCTTCCTGGTGGTGGGTTTCAATATCGATATCCATGAGGTTGTCGATCTGGTGCACATCCAAGGTGCTGGATACCATCAGGCGGAGATAGTCGGTGATGAAATCGACGGCGTGGTGATCGGCCAGGACGGTTGGCGCCTCCTGAAACAGGGCACTGTTATGCGGATCTTCGATATCTTCCTCGATGGACATCAGCCCTTCTTTCCGGGCCCGCGTGAAAATATGGTACAGCAGGGCGAGCGTTTCCATATGAAGTGATTTCTTGTATTTGGACCCCTTGAGCGCCGTACCGAAGCCACCCAGTGTCGCCTTCATCGTTTTTCCGGAGTTACTGCCGATAAAGGCAGCTGCGCCGGAACCAACAATCATCAGATACTCAATGGGCTGAAAAAGGACGACGATATGCCCACCCGCTAGGATAAAACCACCGATAACCGATCCGAACAGTAATACCCAACCAATAATGAGGGTCATATTTTTTCCATATTAAAAAATGCGTGAAATGCCCGCTTTGAGCACATCCATAAGTTACAGTTTCGGTCATTTCCGGGCGTACGGAAACGACTCAAAATCGCCCTAGCCAATTGTTTACATCGTCACAAATAGCGATTTCTTTAACCTTATACCAAATCTATGGGGTCCAGAATCAATGCCCCAGAGATTTTCCCGTAATTTCGGCGAGGTCAGACGAGCAATCCGGGCGCTCATTGATTCGGATCAGCGCCGCTTTCATCAACGCAGCTCGACTGGAATCCAGTCGTTTCCAGATATTGAATACCGATGCCAATCGCGCGGCCAACTGCGGATTGAATCCATCGATCTCGATGATTTCATCGGCGATCCACGCGTAACCGCGACCATTGAGGGCGTGAAAGTGCAACTGGTTACCCCGAGCAAAACTGCCGATGAGCGCATGCACCCGGTTCGGATTCTTGAGTGAAAATGCGGAATGTGCTTTCAACTGCTGTACCCGCGCAATGGCATCCCCGTCCGTCCGTTGCGCCTGAAGCGCAAACCACTTGTCCATGATCAATGGATCATGACGCCAGCGGGCCTCAAATACCAACATGAGACGGTCGAATTCGTTCGTGGGGCGAACGCTGAGTGCGAGCAAAGCATTGAACGATTCGGTCATGTTGTCTGCCCGGTCGAACTGGTTTACGGCCAGTTGCAACCATGAAGGGCGATCCAGCGCAATCAGGTATGACAACACCTGACGTCGAATCTGTCGCTGGCCAACATCTCGCGTTAGGTAGCGATATTTTTTGGGCGGCAGGTTTTTCTCATAGACCAGCAGGAGGGTCGATTCCCACTCCGTCGCCAGTTGCAGCCGCAGTCGGGTACGCTCGCGATGAATCCACTCGAAGGGAATATTTTCCGCAAACTGGTCTGCCAAGTATTTCTCGCTGGGCAGGGTTATGCACTCAGCGACGAACATCGGGTCGTGGTCGGACTCAAGCAAGATTTGACCGAAGGCGTTGGAGAGTCCCTTTGGCAAGGTGTCTTCGGCTGATCCTTCCTCTGCAACCGCTGTTTGAATCCGCGCCATGAGGGTGCGAAGCAGGAGTTTCTGCAACGCATCCCAACGATTGAATGGGTCAGTATCTGCACGGCTGAGTGTGGCGAGCGCGCTGTCGTCATAGGGATAATCGATTTCAACAGGTGCCGTGAAACCGCGATTCAGCGATGGGATGATCTTCGTATCCAGAGGCAGATCGACCGGGAATGACCAGGTTTGGCGAAACTCGGTGATCGTCAGAGTTTGCTGGTTATGCCCATTCATGGAGACCGGTTCGCCCGATGCCGTAAACAACGCGACATCCAGCGGAAGCATGAAGGGTTGATAGTCCGATGCTTCCTGTTGAACGGTGAGTGTATATTCGCCCGGCGTGCGCTTGTCGGTAATCTGCAATTTCGGTGTGCCGGCCACGTCATACCAACGGCGAAATTGTTGAAGGTTCCTGCCCGAGACATCGGCCATGCACTGGATGAAATCCTCGATGGTCACGGCCTGCCCGTCAAATCGTTCGAAATACAGATCGGTTCCCTGCCTGAAGGTGTCCCATCCCAGCAGGTTGCGCTGCATCCGAACGACCTCAGCGCCCTTGTTATACACCGTTGACGTATAAAAGTTATTGATTTCACGATAGGTTTTTGGCTGCACCGGATGCGCCTGGGGGCCGGCATCCTCTGCAAACTGCACCTGACGCAGCAGATTCACATCCTGAATCCGGTTCACAGCGCGTGAACCCATGTCCGCTGAGAATTCTTGATCGCGGAAGACCGTAAAGCCTTCCTTGAGCGAGAGCTGGAACCAGTCACGACAGGTAACGCGGTTGCCGGACCAGTTGTGGAAATACTCGTGGGCGACAACCGATTCGATACCGGCATAATCACCATCGGTTGCCGTATCGGGTTTGGCCAGGATGTATCGGGAGTTGAAGATGTTCAAACCCTTGTTTTCCATCGCACCCATATTGAAATCGTCCACGGCGACGATATTGAACACGTCCAGATCATATTCACGACCGTAGGTGTCCTCATCCCAACGCATGGATTTTTTCAGGGAATCCATGGCGTGTTGGCAGCGGTCGGCATTATGTTCTTCAACATAAATGGCCAGATCGACCGCTCGGCCTGAGCGGGTAATGAATTGATCCTTCAGCGCGGTCAGTTTTCCGGCAACGAGCGCAAAGAGGTAGGAAGGTTTCGGATGGGGATCGATCCAACGGGCGATATGTTTGCCCTCGCCCGCCGGTTCGAGGCTGACGGGATTGCCATTCGCCAGCAGCACGGGATACAGCGTCCGATCAGCGATCAATGTCACACTGTAGCGCGCCAGCACATCGGGACGATCGATGAAATAGGTAATACGCCGGAAGCCCTCCGGTTCGCATTGAGTGCAGAAATTGCCTGAGGATTGATAGAGCCCTTCCAGCGCTTTATTGGCCGCGGGATTGATTTCGGTTTCGACCGACAGCGTGAAAGCTTCACCCACCGATGGAACTGTCAGGTGGGTACCCGTGCAGGAATAATGATTGGCAGAGAGCAGCTGATTATTCAATTGGACGGATAGCAAATTCAAGTTTTCGCCGTTCAGCACGAGTGGACGAGCATGATCACCATTACGGCGAACCTGCATCCGGGACACTACCCGCGTTACCGAAGGGTCCAGATTGAAGGTCAGGTCAATCGTGTCGATCAGAAAATCCGGTGCCTGATAATCTGCCAGGCGAATTTCCTGGGTCGTCGTGCGTTCGGTCGTATGCATAAAACTCAAGCTCATTATGGGGTCAGCGGGGCAATCGCTCGCCGAGAGTATAACCTGCGCGAAGGTTTGTCATGGCGCCCTCACTCATGAAACTTGGTCGTGGTCGTTCGAGTGCGCGTAGGCAGTAGTGTATCGGATGCGGCATAATGGCCGGACTTTAGTAGGAGGTTCGCATGTTTTTTCGTCAATTATCGGTGTACCGTTTGGAAACGATGGTGGCCGATTTCGATTCGCTCGCCGTCACCCTGGGTGAAAAACCCTTCATTCCCACCCGCGCCCAGCAGGTGGAGTCGGTCGGCTGGCAAACTGCGATTGGCGAAAAATTCGTCCATGATACCGATGAAGCCGGGCGCATTGTGTTACGCCGTGAAGAACGGTCGGTGCCTGCGGCGGTGGTGCGTGACGAGGCGGAAAATCGACTGCGTGCACGAAGTGGCGACAGCGCGGAGCCAACCCGAGCCGAACGCGTTGCCATGCGCGATGCCGTGCTTCTCGAGTTGCTGCCGCAGGCGTTCCCCCGCCAGAACGTGACACAGGCGATCATCGACAGGAAGCATGAACAGGTCTGGTTTGATACCGTCACGGCCACCAAGGTCGAGCGACTGGGCAATCAATTGCGCGAAGCGCTCGGCCAATGGCGCATGGTGCCCTGGCTGGCTGGTCAGGACATCTCCGCACAACTTTCCGCCTGGTTGCTCGGTGCCCCGCCCGAAGGATTCGAGATCGGCGAGGCCGCAAAGCTGGTTGACTTGCGTGAAGGGGGCACCATCACGGTCGCCAAGCTCGCCCTGCCGGATCCCCATGTGATCGCACACCTGCACGAAGGCATGAAAGTCGATCAGCTCGAATTGATCTGGCGCGAGCAGATTCGGTTCACCTTGCGCGCAGATGGCGGTCTGACTCGCATCAAGCCCACCGAAATGCTGGATACCGATCCCGCCGAATCCCTGGACGATGCCGACCAGCAGCTGGACGCCGATCAGCGCCTGATGGTCGAGGCCTTACGCCGGTTGATTCATGATCTGCAGCAGGTGTTGCATACGCCCGAGGCAAACCCCGTCTGATTCCGACCGAAATCAGATCGCTCAGATAGATTTACCCAGGTAAAAAACATGTATTCAGACATTGATTTCTCCCTCACTGCCATCAGTCCTGTTGACGGCAGATATGCCCGGCAGACCGAACCGTTGCGCGCCTATTTCAGCGAGTTTGCCCTGATCAAGAACCGGGTACGGGTCGAGATCGAGTGGTTCAAAGCGCTCAGTGCGCATCCCGGCATCAGCGAAGTGCCCAGCCTGTCGCATGCCGCCGGCCTTTTTCTGGATGAAATTGTCGATAATTTTGATGTGAAGCACGCGCAACGGGTCAAGGATATTGAGCGAACCACCAATCACGATGTGAAAGCGGTCGAGTATTTCCTGAAGGAAGCGGTGGCGGATTTTGCGGAACTGAACGAACTGAGCGAGTTTTTCCACTTTGCCTGTACCTCCGAAGACATCAACAATCTGGCCTACGGATTGATGCTGAGAGGTGCGCGAGAATCCGTGCTTCTGCCGGTTATGGACGAAATCATCAAGGATCTGCGCGACAAGGCCCATCAATGGGCCGCCGTGCCCCTCCTCTCCCGCACCCATGGACAGCCAGCCTCACCGAGCACCATCGGTAAGGAGTTGGCGAATGTCGTTGCGCGACTGGCGCGCCAGCGCATGGTCATTCAGAACGTTGAAATCCTGGGCAAGATCAATGGTGCCGTTGGCAATTTCAATGCCCACCTGGCGGCCTACCCCGATCTCGACTGGCCGACATTCTCCGAAAACTTCGTCCGGGCTCTGGGCCTGACGCCGAACCCTTACACCATTCAGATCGAGCCTCATGACTACATTGCCGAGCTTTTCGATGCCTGTGCCCGGTTCAACACTATCCTGATCGATCTGTCCCGGGACCTCTGGGGGTCGATCGCCCTGGGACACTTCAAGCAGCGTGTCGTCGCGGGAGAGATTGGTTCTTCGACCATGCCGCACAAGGTCAACCCCATCGATTTCGAGAATGCCGAAGGGAATCTGGGCGTCGCCAATGCGTTGCTCACGCATCTCGCGCAGAAATTGCCGATCAGTCGCTGGCAGCGGGACCTGACGGATTCCACGGTCTTGCGTACACTGGGTGTCGGTCTGGCCCATGCGTTGATTGCCTACCGCTCCCTGCTCAAGGGTCTGAGCAAGCTCGAAGTGGATGAAGTCCGACTGCGTGCCGAACTTGATCAGAACTGGGTGATTCTCGGTGAGGCCATTCAGACCGTCATGCGTCGTTATGGGGTGGAAAATCCCTATGAACAGCTCAAAGTCCTCACGCGTGGGCAGACGGTTGATGCAGCCGCAATGCGCGCCTTCATCGCACAGATTTCAGACATTCCCGAGGAGGCTCGGGAGCAACTGATGGAATTGACGCCAGCCGACTACACGGGGAACGCCGTTGAAATGGCCCGCAAAATCTAGGAATCGAAACCGTTGAACGGGTGGTGCGCACATGCCCTTGCCGACTGACTGGCTCGCTTATCTAAAGGAAAACCCATTACCCGTTCGGGGCGAGGTCCACGAGCAGATTTGTCGAATTCTCCGGCGCGAAGAAGGCGATCAAGGTGCGTTGGTTGGCTGGATTCGGCGTGACCCGGGTGCCTGTGCTTTCATTATGGGCACGGCTGCTCGCGCTCAACGCGCCAAAAACCGCAATGCGCCGCACAGTCTTGATCATGCCTTGTCGCTTTTAGGCGATACCTGGGCCAAATCCGAGTTGCCGAAATTACACATTCTCGAAGAGGTTCTGACTGATGAGTCGGCACGTGCGGGTTATTTCATGGGGCTCAGCCGCAGTCTTCATGCCGCACGGCATGCGGAAAGCTGGCTCACGGAGTTCCGGGATACGAACTATGAAATCGTTGTGCTGGCGACCCTGCTGCACAATTTTATCGAATTGGCGCTGTGGCGCGATGCGCCCGAGGTCATGCGTGCTGCATTGGCGCGTGTGCGTGACAATCGAAGAGCCTCCCTGGGGTCAGCAACCCAGGATGTGCTCAAAACCCAGGGTATTGATCTGGCTGATCTTGAACGTGAACTGGGCGCATATTTCTATCTGCCAACCCAGTTGTATCAGGATGAATCCGCCTCTCCCGTATTGGCCAAACAACACCAGACCATCGTTGTGCTTTCTCGTCGCTTATGTTTTTACAGTGAACTGGGTTGGTACCACGCCGAGATCATGGAAACCAAAAAACACATTGCCGAATTGCTCAATCGTGATTTGGTGACCACCGATCAATTGATCCATAGCACCGCCATTCAGACTGCCCACGAATTCTATCCCATCGGTTTTTACTGCAGCGCCAAACTGCTGATCGATACCCCACGCAAACACCGGGAGGTTTGGCCGCTTCCCAGTGAATACGGGGTACCGCCGACAGATCAGCAGCGCGCTTATCTGAGCCTTTCCGACCGGATTACCCGTAGTCGCCATGATCCCACCCTGATGATCAAGTCTTTGTTGGCCAGTCTGATCGAAGGTCTGCACTGTCGCAGTGTCGTCGTCTACGGTTATGTGCAGGATGCAAAGGTGCTGACCCTGAGCATTAATAAACGCGCTGAGGGTGAGCGCGTGCCAGAGCGGCTATCGCTGCAGCAGAATCCACTGTTCGATCGGTTGTTTTCCAGCAATAAAGCCATTCAGGTACAGGACGAAAATCGACACAAATTGAGTCGTCTGGTTGATGAACAGGGACAGAAGCTGATTCATGCCGATTGTTACATTCAGACATTGAGCTGGAAGGGATCCCCTTTTGCCCTGCTGATTATCGATACCCGTCCGGACCAGGGTGTGCGTGAGATGACGCCACTGTTTGAACACTTTTTGCAGTTCTGGTCCGAGTAGCCTAGTTATTGCTCACTTCGGCTTGTGCGAGTGCCCAGTCGATATGACGATCCAGTTGATCGCTCACCTGTCCGCGCCGTCGGTGTAGAGCCTCGATCACTTGCTGGGCTGCCGTAGGCCGCGACCGCAGCAGGTTTCCCAGCGCAACGGATACATTCCGTAGCCACCGCTGCCATCCGATCCGGCGAATAGGCATGCCTTCTGTGCGAAGGAGAAACGTGTGCTCATCCCATGCAAATAAGGATAACAAATCGGGGGCATCCAAGCCGTGTCGTGCCTGAAAATCCGGGTCGACGGCCTGTGCGGCGAACCGATTCCAGGGGCAGACCAGCTGACAGTCATCACATCCATAGATCCGGTTACCCATGGCCACCCGGAACTCGGTGGGTATATCCTCGCCACTTTCGATGGTGAGATAGGAAATGCAGCGTCGTGCGTCAACGACGCCGTCGGCCACAATCGCTTGCGTCGGACAAATCGTGATGCAGGCCGTGCAACGCCCACAGTGCGGGGTGACCGGCCGGTCGACGGGCAACGGGAAATCGATAAAGAGTTCGCCGAGGAAAAACCAGGAGCCTGCTTCTCGATTCAGTACCAGCGAATGTTTGCCTTTCCAGCCGATACCGGATTTTTCGGCCAATCCAGTTTCGTACACGGGTGCCGAATCGACGAAGGCTCGGTATCCGAATGGACCGACCGTGTCCTGTATGCGGTCGGCCAGCTTCTGCAATTGGTTGCGCAGAACCTTGTGGTAATCACGTCCCAAGGCATATCGTGAAATATAGCCGAGATCGGGTGTGCCGAGCACATGGGCCGGGCCCGCGACGTCCGGCGGCAGGTAGTTCTTGCGGACCGTCAGGATGCGTTGCGTGCCGGGAATGAGCGTTTCGGGGCGAAATCGTTTGAGCCCGTGCGCATCCATGTAGGCCATGCCACCGGCATGACCCTGGGCCATCCATTCGAGATAACCAGCCTCGTACGCCGATAAATCGGTATCGCAAACGCGCAGATCGTCAAATCCCAGTTCAATTGCCCAGGTGTGAATCTGCTGCCTGAGTTCGGCTGGAGCCTCGATCAAAGCCGCTCCGCAAGCAGCATGCCGCCTCGCGCAGCTGCCAGGCAGCCCATGATGGTCACGGTGATGTACATGCCGGATATCCACCACTGGTGACGCTCGAACAGGGTCAACGAATCGATGGAAAAGGTCGACATGGTGGTAAAAGCGCCCAGAAATCCGGTCAGAATCGCGATTCGGTATTCAGTGGGGATCTGCATTTTGGTCAGCAGGAATATCCCCAGAAACCCCATTAGCGCAGAGCCGACCACGTTCACGGTCAATGTACCCCAGGGATATTGGCGGCCGAACTGATGCGCCATGAACACGGTGACGGCATAACGGGCCATCGCCCCAAATGCGCCCGCTATGGCAAGCAGTGCATACAATCTCATCGATATGAACTCATGGTGGATCCTACCCTGGAAAATGCCCGAAACCAGAGTCTCGGACAGTCCGTCCGATTAGTGATTTTCGGTCAACCGCCCATCCGTCAGGGTCAAAAAACGGGTATGAAGCGGTACGAGCGATGTGCGATGCCCCACACTGACGATGGCCGCTTTGGGCAGTTGTGCAAATATTAACTGATAGAGCATCGTTTCACTGGCTTCGTCCAGAGCCGATGTGGCCTCGTCCATGAAGACGAGTATCGGCTGTTGCAACAATATCCGGGCAATGGCGATGCGTTGCTGTTCTCCCAGGGAAAGAATGTGCGCCCAGGGTTCGATGTCATCCAGGTATTCGACAAGTTGGGGCAATCCGACCTGTGTTAGTGCAGTCACGATGCGATCATTTGGCGTGCCCGTTGCCATGGAGGGGTACAGCACCGACTCACGTAGCGTACCGATCGGAAGATAGGGGCGCTGAGGCAGAAAAAGCTTGGCTTCGCCCTCTGGCAGTTCGATTTGCCCTTGTCCGAAGGGCCAAATACCGGCCAAAGCCCGAAGCAATGTGCTTTTCCCTGAGCCGGATGCGCCCATGATCAGTGCACGATCGCCGGGTATGAGCTCGATATTGAAGTCCTTAAGCAGGCTTCGTCCATCCGGAAGGTTGATCGACAGTCCCCGCACAGAGAACTTGGGGGCATTGGCTTCTATTTGTGATTGGATGATCTCAGGTGCGCTGTTCTGCAGGGTTTTCACGTCGGTCACGAGTGTCCGGAAACCCTGCAGACGGTCGGTGACGGCATGCCATTGCGCGAAGCTGTCGTAACTCTGGGCCAGATAGGCAAAGGCGCCTTGTACATTGCCAAATGCGGAGCTGACCTGCATCAGGAATCCCAGCGGCACCGCCTTGGCGAAATAGGCTGAGGCCGCGGCCAGGAACGGTAGAATCATCGCCACCTGACTGAAATAGCTACTGAACCAGTTGAACCGTTTCTGACGCAGAATCAGGCGCTTGTAATTGTCGAAAACGCGATCGAAGCGATATTTGAATTGCGCCTCTTCCTTCTGTTCACCGGCATATAGGGCGACAGCCTCACTGTTTTCACGGAGGCGCACCAGGCTAAAACGGAAATCCGCCTGCAAGCGCTGCTGGTTGAAATTCAGCCAGATCAATGGATTGCCGACCCTGGCAGCGACCCAGGTCCAGGCAACGGCGTACAGCAAGGCCACCCAGACCAGAAAACCAGGAATGTGGTGTTCGGTGCCATGCCAGGGAATGACCACTTTCGCGGAGAGGAACCACAGCAGGCCGATAAAGGCGACCAGGTTTGCGATGGCGCTCAGAAGGCCAGTAAACAGACTCGTCGTGTACTGCGAAAAGAGGTTCAAATCGTCGGCAATCCGTTGGTCCGGGTTGTCCTGTCCGCGCTTGAATATCTCCATGTGGTAATAGGTTTGTGCACTCAGGTAGCGATTCAGGTAATCCCCGGTTAGCCATCGGCGCCAACGCAGATCAAGCAGCTGGGTGAGATAGGTCTGGTAAACGCCCAAAGCAATGGCGGAAAAGGCCAGCAGCGCAAATTCACCCAACAACTTCCAGAAACCGGCCTGATCATAGGTTTGCAGGGCATTGTAAAACCGGTTGTACCAGTCGGTAATCTGCAAATTAATGAACACGAGCATCAAGGTAAGCACGATGATGGCGAGCAGAAACCCCCTCGCCTTCCAGCGCTCGTCCGACTCCATGAAATAAGGTTTCGCCAACGCCCAGACTGTAGAAAAGAATGCGCGATTGAATTTTCTGGGTTGATTGGCCAGTGCGGTGATGCCCGGCGTATGGTCGTTCGGATCGATTGATTGCATATTTTATTTCTTGTTATCGGGTTGGCGGGTATTGAAATACGTTCCGAGCTTTGAGCCTTAGACCTCGCCGAGGTTCAATCTGCGCGCATGATACGACGGCGCCAAAGCCAGGCCCCGCCCCAGAACATGATGGCAAACAGGATGATCGGCCAGGATTGCAGATGGTAAAACGGTGTCGTGCCTTGATAGGGCTGTACTTCTGATTTCAGGATGCCCTGCCGGTCGACGCCCAACGTCTTGGTTATCTGTCCTTGAGCATCGATAAAGGCGGAAATCCCGGTATTGGTTGCGCGCACCATCGGACGGCCGAATTCCAGGGCGCGCACGGCCGCCATTTGCAGATTCTGATGGGGTGCGAGGCTGTCACCGAACCAGGAATCGTTAGAGATGTTCACGAGAACTCCCGCTGTCGGCAGATCATGCCGAACATCCCGAGCGAAATCAGCTTCATAGCAGATGGAGGGGCCAATCCGTACACCCTGCACCGTGGGCAGGGATTGGTCGACGGCACCGGGGGTCAGATCGGACATCGGAATATCGATCAGTCCCGAAAACAGATCCATGATCGGCCGGAGCGGCATGTATTCGCTGAAGGGTACGAGATGCGCCTTGCGGTGACTGCCCACTTGGCTCGGGATGCCGACCATACTGTTGTAGTAATGCCCGTCGCCATCCTGGGTGAAGGTGCCGACCAGATAATCCGTTTGGGTCGCAGCCGACCGTTTCTCCAGAATTTCCCGAAACCAGCCCAGATTACTGAGAACATCCGGAATGGACGTTTCCGGCCAGATGATCAGATCTGCAGGGCCAATCCTGTCGGACAGGTCCAGATAGGTATGGAGCGTCCGATTGAGAAAGGCCGGGTCGAACTTCTGCATCTGAGGCACGTTCGCTTGTGCCAGACCAACCATCAGCGGCTTGCCGACCGGTTGGGTCCAGTGGATTCGGCTCAATCCGATGCCTAATCCGATGATAAGGACAAAAACGCTCACCAGGATGCCTGCGGCTTTGAGCCCATCAGTCTGCTGCCGACGGGCCTCGGTAATCCACCAGGCCAGCAGCCCTGCCATAAGAACGGTGATCAGACTCACCCCATACTCCCCCACGAGCGGCAGAAAGCCGCCCAGTGGGCCATTGATCTGAGCGACTCCGAGATCGAGCCAAGGAAAGCCGCTCAGCACCCAGCCCCGAAGCCATTCAACGAAAACCCAACTGCCCGAGAAGGCCAGGATCAGACGCCAGAGTTGTTTTCGATCTGCGGGGGTTCCAGCCGGAGCCGCACTACTCGCCCAGACGGCAAGCCAGGTGGTCAGGGCGATATAGAGTGCCAGTGCACCAAAAAACAATAACGTGATCAGTGCCGCGATCGGGGCGATTGCACCACCGAACAGATTAAGGCTGAGATAAACCCAGCTGACACCCACACCGAACTGGCCCAGACCGAAGGCGTAGCCAAGCCAGAATGCCTGACGGGTCGACCGCCCGAATAACAGCACGAGCAGGATGGCGGGGCTCAGGATCGTGACGGGCCAGATATCAAGCGGTGCGAAACCCAAGGGGAGTATCGCGCCGGCCAGAAGTGCTAAAAGGAGATACCAGCGGAAATGGGGCACCGGTCTAGCGTCGGAAGCCAGACTCATCCAGTGCGTTCCTGAGAATCTGTATTGTCCGGGGTGGACGACGGCATCGGGGTGACGAGCAGCAGGTGCAAGCGCCGCTTGTCGGCACCGAGAATCTTGAACTCAAATCCGCCCAGCCGCACCACTTCACCGCGCCGGGGCAGATGCCCCAGCTCGTGGGTGATCAGGCCGCCGATCGTGTCATATTCATCGTCGGAGAATGTCGTGTAGAAGCGTTCGTTGAACTCATCGATCGGCGTGAGTGCGCGTACGGTAAAGCGGTGCGATGCCTGTTCGCGGATATTGATCCGTTCTTCGGTGTCGTATTCATCATCAATGTCACCGACGATTTCTTCGAGGACATCCTCGATGGTCACGAGGCCAGCCACACCGCCGAACTCGTCAAGCACGATCGCCATGTGGGTGCGTGTCAGACGAAATTCGGCAAGCAGCGCATCGAGACGTTTGCTTTCCGGCACGAACATCGCCGCGCGGATGTGCTTGCTCAAATCGAAATCGGCATGTTCGGGCTTGTCGGGCTGCTCGGAATAAAAGTGAAGCAGCTCTTTGATCAACAGGATGCCGGCAATTTCGTCGCGATGCTCGCGGATTACCGGGTAGCGGGAGTGCCCGGTTTCGGCAATCTTGGCCAAAATATCCGATAGTGAAACCGTCGCGTCGATCACATCCATCTGCCCACGGGGAATCATGATGTCACGTACCCGTGAATCGTGAAACTGAAGGACGGAGTCGATCAGACCTGAGGCAGAATGCGGAATGATTTCCTTCTGCGCCGCGTATTCGACGATGGTCAGAATGTCGTCACAGGTTTGAATCTGGTTAATGCACCATTGCTTGCGCAGCCGACTGAACCAACCGGGTTCAGAGCTGCGCGAAGGACTACTAGGATCATCGTCCATGGTCGGTGTTGACTCCTTTGAGTTTCGGGTTGTTCATCAAGTAATTATTCATCAAGTTCGTAGGGGTTGCCCATATTCAAGTGGTGCAAGGCCCGTATTTCAAGGGCTTCCATCCGCTGCGCATCCTCATCGGTTTCATGATCGAATCCCAGCAGGTGCAATACACCATGAATGACGAGATGCGCTGAATGGGCCGTCAGGGATTTCCCCTGTTCGGCAGCCTCGCGGACCAGTACGGGCGCGCAGACCACAAGATCGCCCAAATAGCGTTCATTCATCATTGCTTCTGGCAGATCATCTGCATCATAAGGAAATGAAAGCACATTGGTTGCGTAATTTTTATGACGGTACTGATGATTCAGCGACTTGCCTTCTTCGACGTCGACAAAGCGAACGGTCAGCGCGACGGGAGCGGTGATTTTTTCCTCGGCCAGCGCCGCCCGGACCCATGCGGTCAGTCGATTTCGCGAGGGACAGCGCAGTTCGGTGGCTTTCTGGCGATCGACATAAATCTCGGGCGGGGAAATCGGGTTCATCAATACCCCGACGTAGGATGGTCGGCGGTTCGCCGCTCATAGGCTTCGACAATCCGCATGACCAGCGGGTGGCGCACGACATCGCGGGACTGGAAGAAGGTGAAGGCGATACTGTCCACCTCGCTCAGCACGTCGATGGCGTCTCGCAGGCCCGAGGTCACGCCGCGCGGGAGATCGATCTGGGTTACGTCGCCGGTGACGACCGCTTGACTGCCAAAGCCGATTCGGGTCAGAAACATCTTCATCTGTTCGATGGTGGTGTTTTGCGCTTCATCGAGAATCACGAAGGATTCGTTCAGTGTCCTACCGCGCATGAACGCCAAAGGCGCGACCTCGATGACCTGACGCTCAATGAGTTTCGTCACCTTGTCGAACCCCATCATTTCATATAGCGCATCGTACATGGGGCGCAAATAGGGATCGATCTTCTGGGCAAGATCGCCGGGCAGGAAGCCGAGCTTTTCACCGGCCTCCACGGCGGGCCGAACCAGCACGATCCGCTGCACCATCCCCCGTTCGAGGGCATTGATGGCACTTGCTACCGCAAGATAGGTCTTGCCGGTACCGGCCGGGCCGATGCCGAAGTTCAGATCGTAGCGGGTTATGGATTGCAGATACCGGATCTGTCGGGATCCACGTCCACGCACCACCCCCTTCAGGGTGTTGATCTGAACTTCATCACCACTGGCTGGCGCATCCTGTTCCAGCCCGGCCGACTGCAGGTACAGATTCACCCGCTCGGCATCAATCGGTTCGTGCTCACTCAATGAATACAGATCGGTAACTACGGTCTGAACCTGATGTATGGCTAGTTCCGGCCCAATGATGACGAACTGGCCGCCACGATGGTTGATCTCGACGCCCAATCGGCGCTCGATAACCCGGAGGTGGCTGTCGAACGACCCCGTCAGTTTCGAGAGGCGTTCGTTGTCCAGTGGGGTCAGCTCGAATGCCAGGCGTGTCGCGTCACCCCCCATCAGGCGGCAACCAGTTTTCGCGCCTGAGCACGGCCATGGTCAAGCGGGTTGATGCCGATAAATTCGGCCCGCAGAGAGTTCGGCTTCACTTCCGTGATACGCACGTCTACAAAAAGGCCGACGATGTCTGGGCGTGCCTGGAAGATCACACTGCGGTTATTTTCTGTTTTGCCCACCAGCTCATTCGGGTCCTTTTTGGACGGACCTTCGACCAAAATGGTTTGTACGGAATCGAGCATGGATCGGGAAATGGCTTGTTCCTGGGCGGTGATCTGAGCTTGCAGACGGTGCAGCCGCGCTTTTTTGACCGCATCAGGCTGATCATCCGGCAGACTGGCTGCGGGCGTGCCGGGCCGTGCACTGTAGATGAAGCTGAATGAGTGATCGAAGCCAATGTCCGTGATCAGGTTCATGGTGGCCTCGAAATCGGCCTCGCTTTCACCAGGGAAACCGATAATGAAGTCGGAGGAAATCGAAATACCTGGCCGGGCCGCGATCAGCTTGCGCATTTTGGCCTTGTATTCGAGGACGGTATGGCCCCGTTTCATCAGGGCGAGAATCCGATCGGAACCAGCCTGTACCGGCAGATGCAGGAAGGCCGCGAGTTTCGGCTCGTTGCGATAGGCCTCGATCAGCCGGTCCGTGAACTCCACCGGGTGCGAAGTGGTGAAACGAATGCGCCCGATGCCGTCGATGCGGGCAATGTACTGGATCAGCAGCGCCAGATCGGCGATCTGACCATCGTGCATGGTGCCGCGATAGGCATTCACGTTCTGCCCCAGCAAATTCACTTCGCGCACGCCCTGCTCCGCGAGTTCCGCCACTTCGGCGATCACATCGTCAAACGGGCGGGAAATCTCTTCACCGCGGGTATAGGGAACGACGCAGAAACTGCAGTATTTCGAGCAGCCTTCCATGATCGATACGAACGCAGTCACACCCTCGGCACGGGGTGCCGGAAGATTGTCGAATTTCTCGATCTCGGGGAACGAGATATCCACGACCGGATGACGCTGCGCTTCCACCTCGGCCACCATGGCCGGTAGCCGATGCAAAGTTTGCGGGCCGAACACGATGTCGACATAGGGCGCACGAGTACGGATCGCCGCTCCTTCCTGACTGGCGACACAGCCGCCCACGCCAATGATCAGTTTCGGATTCTTTTCCTTCAGGGGGCGCCACTGGCCCAATTGCGAAAAGACCTTCTCCTGTGCTTTTTCGCGAATCGAACAGGTGTTGAGCAGCAAAACATCCGCCTCGGCGGGATCTTCCGTCACCACAAACCCGGAATGGGCACCGAGCACGTCGGCCATCTTGGTCGAGTCGTATTCGTTCATCTGGCAACCCCAGGTCTTGATATGCAGCTTGCGCAGCACTGTCGTCGGCTGAGTGTCTGGGGCAGATGCCGAAGGCGCTGGGGATGCGGGGGAATGAGAGGCTAAAACATCATACGGGGCAGTGTTCACTAAGAACTCCGGAGGCCACAAAATGGGTGCAAAGATAGCAGAAAATGAGGCTTTTTTCAGGCAAATCAGCCCCGGATTCTACCCTGCGCGTCAGCCAGCCAGCGAAAACGCGGCCAAACGCATAGAAAGTTCGGCACTTTCCCCTTCCGGGTCTGCCGGCAGGAACTGCATGGCTTCTCGGATGACCAGCGCATCTGCAGGGCGTTTGGGGGCCTGTTCGGAAATATGTCGTCGGAATTGTCGCGCCCCCGGCAAGCCATTGAATAGCGTCAGTAACGGCCGGGTCATCAGATGCAGAGGAACACCCTGAGCGATTTCCTGCGCGACATAATCCGTGTAGGCGTCCACAACGGTAGTGCGTGAGACGATCGGTCGCGGATCATCAAACAGAACCTGATCCACGTAACGCAGCCAGTCGATGTGCTGGTAGGCCGCTCGCCCGACCATCACACCCGGCAGGGTTTCCAGTTCGTCCTGCATTTCCGGCAGGGTTTCCAGTTTGCCATTGACGATGAAGGTCAGTTCGGGGTGTTCCTGGTGAATACGGTGCACAAAATCACGGCGTAGCGGCGGAATTTCCCGATTTTCCTTGGGTGAGAGGCCATCAAGCCAGGCCTTGCGCGCATGAACGATAAATACCTCGGCGCCGCCCTGCTCCGCGACGATTCGGATGAATCGGGCGAATTCCTCATAGCTATCGCTACGATCGATACCGATACGCGTTTTGACGGTCACCGGAATCGACACGGATTCGCGCATCGCCTGTACGCCTTCGGCCACGAGTTCGGGCGTTGCCATCAGGCAGGCGCCAAAGGCACCGTTCTGGACTCGATCGCTGGGACAGCCCACATTCAGATTGATTTCGTCGTAGCCATAATCTGCGCCCAGCCGGGCGGCGGCGGCCAGCGCCAGTGGATCACTGCCGCCCAATTGCAGGGCAATCGGATGTTCGGTGTCGGAATATCGCAGATGTCGGTCTACATCCCCATGCAGCAAGGCGCCGGTTGTGACCATTTCAGTGTACAACCGGGCATGTCGCGTCATGAGACGCGCCAGAAAACGGTAATGGCGGTCCGTCCAGTCGAGCATCGGCGCCACGCAGAAGCGCCACGGGTTGTATTGGTGCGTTGTGACTTGATTTGATACGGTTTGTCGGTGTTCTGTCATTGATTTATTTGGCGTTACTTTAGGCGGCGCGCTTGATTTACTGATATTTGGTCGGCTAGCAAATCGATTGACTGAAATGGCTTCAATCATAGCGCGAAAGCGGAAATATGACGTTTAATTTCCTGGTGTTCATGAATTGAGTTCCACTGTTTTGGAAAAAAGAACCATTTCAATTCATCTGATTCGTTTAAACATCACTATGATTTATTAGATTTTTATTCTCTTGCGTCTTGTTTAATGGGGGTATAGATTGATTTTGACGGTGCGGATTTACCCCTGCTTGCCGTCAGTCATCATCATTGATTGGGTTGCGATGGTTCTGGCATATCTGTTGTACAACCCGTTATGTTCAGGGAGTCACGACAAATGAAAAAAATCATATTGTTTTCTGCACTGGCTGTTTCATCAGTGCTCCTTACAGTCGGTAGTGTTCAGGCTGCGGGTCAGGCCCAGGAACAGGAACAGATTTATGGTAGCCAGCTCATGACGCAAAAAGAGCGCACTGAATTGCAGGCTAAAATGCGTTCAGCTAAAACTGAGCAGGAACGGGAAAGAATTCGTAATCTGCACCATAAACGTATGGTGGAACGCGCGAAAGAACGAGGTGTCACCTTGCCAGCAGAACCGCCCATGAGAGGCGGCGGTATGGGTTCTGGCAGTGGTATGGGGTCAGGCATGGGTTCTGGCAGTGGTATGGGTTCGGGCAGTGGTATGGGTTCGGGCAGTGGCATGGGCTCCGGCGGCGGACGCTAATCACTGAAATCACGTCATGACGGACGATGACGGTATATTCGTATGCCGGACCGGATTCTTGGATGAACGTTGAAATTACGCACACCGTGTGGCGGATTCTGCCCTTGTGATCAGCGATCGATCACCCATGGAACGTTCTTGATCCCCAAAGGAGTAGCAAACCAGCTACTCCTTTTTTCGTTTTGTTCACTTTTTACAAGTATTCAGGTTCAAGCTAGACATATCCCCTGGCGTCAAATGGCCTGGTCTAATGGTGTTGTTTGTTGGCTTTCGGCTAAAACAGGTGCCTGCGAATTTACATCCTGTGTCGGACTGTGCTTTGATGAATTTGAGTGTCATCCTTTGAATCTTCAGATGCGGAAAGCAGTGCAGTGAACAAATCGCGCAGTACTTTATGGATGCGGCTTGGGGTTGTCCTCATCCTGTCAATGATTGTGGCTTGGTGGGCATGGCAGCAGATCACACCCCAGGTGTTACCGGATGGCTTCGCCAGTGGCAATGGGCGCATCGAGGCTGTTGAGGTCGATGTGGCCACGACTGCGGGTGGACGCATTCAATCGATCGCCGTCGATGAAGGTGATTTCGTTCATGCCGGACAGGTGCTCGCCACCATGGATACTCGGGCACTCATGGCGCAGCGACAGGAGGCAGAAGCCTCGTTGTTGCGTGCTCGCACCGATATTCAAACCAGCCGTCATCAGGTGACGCAGCGCGAGAGCGAACTGACTGCCGCCCGAGCAACGGTAGCCCAACAGCGGGCCGCCCTTGGTGCGGCACAAAAGCGACTGGCACGAACGGAGGCGCTGGTGAAAAAAAGGATGATCGCGCTGCAAACCCTGGATGACGATCGCGCCCAGTTTTTTGCTGCGCAGGCGACTCTGGCGGCGGCCAAGGCCCAGGTATCCGCAGCACAAGCAGCGATTTTGACGGCACAGTCTCAAGTGATGAGCGCGGAAACCTCCGTTCAGGCGGTTCAAGCATCCATCAAGCGCATTCAGTCGGCCATTGATGACAGCACCCTCAAGGCGCCGTGTAGTGGCCGGGTTCAATATCGTGTGGCTCAGCCCGGCGAAGTGTTGCCTGCCGGCGGGCGCGTGTTGAATCTTGTGGACATCAGTGACGTGTACATGACTTTTTTCCTGCCCACCACCGAAGCCGGTCGGGTGGCCTTGGGCGCCCAGGTTCATCTGGTACTGGATGCCGCACCGCAATTCGTCTTTCCCGCCACCGTCTCCTATGTCGCCAGCGTGTCCCAGTTCACGCCAAAAACGGTGGAAACCGCAGAGGAGCGCGTGAAATTGATGTTCCGCATCAAGGCCAAGATTCCCGCCGACTTGCTGGAAAAATATCGAAATCAGGTGAAAACGGGGCTGCCGGGTATGGCATACGTCCGGCTTGACTCCAAGGCATCATGGCCCGAATGGCTGCAACTGAAGCTCCCGTGAATTCGCCCACGCCGCTTGTGGCCCGGTTGCAGGGCGTGAGCCTGAGCTATGGGCAGACCTGCGCCCTGGAAGATATTACGTTGGACATTCCGGCGGGAGGCATCGTCGGATTGATCGGGCCGGATGGCGTGGGTAAATCCAGTCTTCTGGCATTGGTTGCGGGCGTTCGCGTTATTCAGCAGGGAACGGTCACCGTGCTGGGCGGGGATATGGCCGTATCGCGTCATCGCAACCAAATCTGCAACCGAATTGCCTATATGCCCCAGGGGTTGGGCAAGAATCTCTATCCCACCTTGTCAGTGTTTGAGAACGTGGACTTCTTCGGCCGCCTGTTTGGCCATGATCGGGATGAGCGCCATCGACGCATTCATGATCTGTTGACCTGGACCGGACTGGCGCCTTTTGCAGATCGGGCCGTCGAACAGCTTTCGGGCGGCATGAAACAGAAGCTCGGATTGTGTTGCGCCCTGATTCACGACCCTGATCTGATGATTCTGGATGAACCGACGACGGGTGTGGACCCCCTCTCCCGCCGACAGTTCTGGGCCTTGATCGATAAGATTCGAACAGGCAGACCCGGCATGAGCCTGTTGGTTGCCACGGCCTATATGGAAGAGGCAGCGCAGTTTGATCGGTTGATTGCGATGGATGCTGGGCGCGTACTGTCGAGTGGAACGCCTGCTCAATTACAGGCGCAGACACGAACGGACTCGCTGGAAGGCGCCTTTATCGCGCTTCTTCCCGAGCAACGTCGAAACAACCATCAACCGATCGTGATCCCGCCCCGAACCATCGCGTCCAATGGTGAGATCGTGATCGAGGCCCGTGATCTCACCATGCGGTTTGGCGACTTCGTGGCTGTGGATCAGGTGAGTTTCCGGATTTCCCGCGGTGAGATCTTCGGCTTTATCGGCTCCAATGGCTGCGGCAAGACCACCACGATGAAGATGCTCACCGGCCTGTTGCCGGCAACATCAGGATCGGCTTCGCTTTTCGGACACCCCGTGGATCCGCGCGATATGGCCATCCGGCACCGGGTGGGATACATGTCTCAGGGGTTTTCCCTCTATTCGGAGCTGTCCGTACGACAGAATCTGGTTCTGCATGCCCGGCTGTTTCATTTGCCGGCTGAGCGCATTGACGAGCGTGTGGAAGAATTGTTGCAGCGCTTCGCTTTGACGGATGCCGTGGATAGTCTGCCGGAGTCATTGCCGTTGGGGCAACGTCAACGACTGTCCCTTGCTGTCGCCATGATTCATCAGCCATCGGTACTGATTCTGGATGAACCTACCTCCGGGGTCGATCCGATTGCCCGGGACGATTTCTGGCGAATCATGATCGAACTGTCTCGTCGGGATGGCGTCACGATTTTCATCTCCACCCATTTTATGAATGAAGCGGCGCGATGCGACCGAGTTTCCCTGATGCATGCCGGCAAGGTTTTGGTGAGTGATGCGCCCGCAGTCCTGGTTCAGGACTGTGGGGTGGACACGCTGGAAGAGGCTTTTATCCAATACCTGTCAAAGGCCGACGCCTCAGAGACGCAAGAGATATCAAATGGCGATTCTGACTCCAGAGATAGTGTCTCCGATCAAGGCCTCTCGGAAGCAATAACGTCGGGATCCTTGTACTCACCGCCGCCTTCCGACCACCACCTTCTACGAAAAATTTTCGATCCACGCCGGATGATCAGTTACGCCCGCCGCGAAACGCTCGAACTGCGGCGCGATCCGATCCGACTTATTCTCGCTTTGCTGGGCAGTGTCCTCCTGATGTTCGTAATGGGCTACGGCATCAGCATGGATGTTCGCGATCTTTCATTCGCGGTGCTGGATCAGGATCAGACCACCACCAGCCAGAATTATGTGCAGAATCTGGCCGGATCCCGCTATTTCACCGAACAGGCACCGATCGCCAATTATCAGGATTTGGATCGCCGGATGAGAAATGGGAGCCTCAATTTAGCGATCGAGATTCCACCGGGATTCGCCCGCGATATCAAGCGCGGGACACCTGTGACCATCGGTGCGTGGGTCGATGGTGCGGTGCCGCCCAGGGCCGAAACGGTACTCGGCTATCTGCAGGCCTTGCAAGGCGAATGGATGGGTCAGCAGATCGATGCACACGCGTCTGGGACGTCTGCCCCCCTGGTACAGATCGAAATCCGGTTTCGGTACAACCCGGACAATCGAAGCCTGGTGTCGATGGTGCCAGCGGTGATCCCTCTGCTGCTGATTTTGATCCCGGCCATGCTCACCACGCTGAGTGTCGTGCGGGAGAAGGAGCTCGGGTCGATCATCAACTTTTATGTCACCCCGACTACGCGCCTCGAATTTTTGTTGGGCAAGCAGATACCCTATGTCGTGCTGGCCATGCTGAATTTCCTATTGCTGACGCTGCTCGCGGTCACGGTATTCGGCGTGCCCTTCAAGGGCAGCTTTGTTGCCCTGTGTTTCGGGGCATTCTGGTATGTGATGGCAGCCACCAGTCTGGGGTTGTTGTTTTCCACCTTCATGCGAAGCCAGATTGCGGCCATCTTCACTACCGCCTTACTGACCATTCTTCCCGCCGTTCAGTTCTCGGGCATGATCGACCCGGTGTCCTCGCTGGAGGGCATCGGCAGATTGATCGGCGAGGTCTACCCAACCAGCCATTTTCTGGTGATTTCGCGCGGCACCTTTTCCAAAGCCCTCGGATTCAACGAATTGTGGCCTTCCATGCTGCCCCTGATGATGGCAACGCCGGTATTGCTGGGCCTGGGCGCTCTGTTCTTGAAAAAACAGGCGCCCTGAGATGAGCCTGGCCAATATTTATCATCTGGGCATCAAGGAGCTACGCAGCCTCTGGCGTGATCCGATGCTGATGTTTCTGATTGTCTATACGATGACATTTGCGGTGTTTGCGGCGGGCACGGCGATGCCCGAGACCCTCAGTCGGGCCACCATGGCGATCGTGGATGAGAATCACTCCCACCTGTCATGCAGAATTGCGGATAGTTTCACCCTCCCCTATTTTCTTCCGCCAACCCTGACAACGTCCACAGAGATGGATCGAGGTATGGACGAGGGGCGCTACACCTTTGCGCTGACGATTCCACCAGACTTTGAACGCGACGTCCGTGCCGGCAAAAGTCCCGCGCTGCAACTCAATGTCGATTCGACGCGTATGAGCCAGGCCTATACCGGGAGTGGGTATATTCAGTCGATTATCAACAGTGATGTGAATGAGTATATTTCGCGCCATCGGACGCTGCCGGTTCCGACCGTGGATCTGGCCGTCCGCGCGCGGTTCAATCCAACGCTGAGTCAGTCCCTGTTCGGGGGGGTGATGGAGATGGTGGGCGATATCACACTGCTGGCCATTGTATTAACGGGTGCGGCACTGATTCGAGAGCGGGAACACGGTACCATCGAGCACCTACTGGTCATGCCCGTGACGCCGTTTGAAATCATGTCCGCGAAAATTTGGTCGATGGTTCTGGTCGTCCTGCTGGCTTCTGCATTTTCGTTGGTGTTCGTGATTCAGGGGTTATTGTCTGTACCGATTGAAGGATCAAAGGTCCTGTTTCTGTTCGGCACCCTGCTCCAGTTATTGGCCACCGCGTCTCTGGGCATCTTCATGGCGACCATCGCCCGTTCGATGCCCCAGTTCGGTTTGCTACTGATGTTGGTGCTACTGCCGCTGCAGATGTTGTCCGGCGCCACGACACCCCGCGAAAACATGCCGGATATCGTCCAGTACATCATGCTTGCGGCACCCGATACGCACTATGTGATGATGACCCAGGCCATTCTGTATCGTGGCGCGGGCTTATCCGTCGTGTGGCCGCAACTAGTTACGATGGCCGTATTGGCCGTCATTTTCTTTGGCCTGGCCTGGTGGCGTTTTCGCAGGATCATCGCGACCATGGCCTGATTGCCGGCAGCGATGGATTGCTCTGCTTAACGCCTGCTATCAAGCAATGCGCGCTGATGATCCCGCTCCGTTGATCGCGAGTGTCTTGTAGCAAATGCGGATCGGGGTATATCTATGCCGGGGACACGGATATCGAACGGTGCCGGCTGTGTTTTAGCCGACCGAACAGGCGCGTCATGACTGAGCTTGAAGTCATCGAGATTGAGGTGCAATTGTGTGCTGGCGCCTTCGAGTTGCGCCATGACATCCATCACGGAACCCATCTGCTCACGCATGAGCACACTGCCATTGGACACTCGATCAATCCGATCCGTCATATCGACGGTCACCGCAGATTGTTCATCCGTCGCCTGGGCGATATTCCGAATCATGTCCGCCACCGAACGCATGGACACATCGATATCCTCCAGGAGATTTCCAGTGAATCCACTGGAAGCTACACCGCGCGTGACGGCGGCACGTACCGTATCCAATGTTTCCTGCACACTCTGGGTGCTGCCCTGAACCGTATCCACAATATTCGAGATATCGATGGTCAGGGACTTGGTGCGGTTCGAGAGTTGTTTGACTTCGCTGGCCACCACGGCAAAACCGCGTCCTTGAGTGCCGGCGCGTGCGGCTTCAATAGCTGCATTCAAGGCCAATAAGGTGGTTTGTTCCGAAATGCTTTGAATCGCCTGGGTTACCTTGGCCACCTTGCGAATAGCATCATCCAATTGCGCCATCATCTGCCCGGTTGTGGCCACGGTATCGTCGATGGAGCGAAGGGCCGCAATCGTGTTTCGACCCATCTGGGTCCCTTCCTGAACGGTATGTTCGCCTGCTTCTGCTGTCTGGCTTGCCTGGACCGACATGTCAGCAACGCGCCGAAAGCTGAGACTCAATTGTTCTACGGCCGTGACCATCTGGGTGGTTTCCTGATTCTGAACCACGATATTGCGCTCGGTCTTGTCGGTAATGTCCCGAAGCTGGGCGACCACCTGATCGTTTTTCGATACCGCGTTGCGCACGGCTTGCAGCGTTCCGACAAATAGATCGAGGAACCGATTGACCGCATTACCGATCAGGCTGATTTCATCCTTCTTTTGATCCTGAAAACGGGCCGTGAGATCGTCCTCGCTCAGTAAATCCGAGTTGTGCACAAATCCCCGGACGGCGCGCGTCAGGGAGAGCATGAATATCACGGCGAGCGCGAGAAGCAGCGTCATGGTGATACCCAACGGAATCAGGATCAGCAGGCGTTGGTGATGAATGCTTTGATTAATGTTGGCCTGCAAAGCGGCACCATGTTCAAGCCCCAGGTCGATGGCGCTCTTGAAACTTTTCTGAAAGGGAATGAATTTGGAATCGTAGACACTCTCGATCATGCCGATGGCCGCCGACGGGTCTGTGGCGGCCATGTTGTACAGATTCATACTCTGTTTGTAGTAATCGTTCCATTCGGTTTCGGTCTTGTTCAGCTCATCGAGAAAACGCTGGTCATCTTTACCGTGAAGGGATCGTCGTGCCTTTTCAAAATTGGCATGAACGATCTCGTTCACCTGCTTGAGCAAAGGGCCGGTATCCGGGTTGATCGGATCAGCCTTGATAGTCGTTGTCGCCACAGCCAGCGTTCGCGCCAGATCGACATCAACCTGGGTCGATAGGCTGAACTTCACGGCACGATCCAATACGTCATTGGACCCGGACAGAGACAGGATGCTGATAAAAAGTGCCAACGCCAGGGAAATACCCAGCAAGAATAATACTTTGGTTCGAATGGACACGATGGTTACCTGACTGTTATCTGAGAGGATCGACCTGTATTCCATACAGACAAACAACACGACGCGCCCTGTCGTCCGATCTAATCGCACAAAATAACAGCGATATATGACTTTTTAGTTATCCCCTCGTCGGTGTCCCCAGCGATGGGCTCATCTCTCTACCCGGCACGCTGAATGACGAAGTCTGATTACGGGCTAGCGCCGTTTGAAGCCCAGATAGAGCAGAAGGATACCGACCGTGATCGTGACCCAGCCGAGGATCGAGAGATGCTGCCAACCATCGGGGCGAGTCAGTTGGTCCGCCTGTGTCAGGACGAAAGCAAGCACGAGCAGACCACCAATGAGGGTGTACTGATTTTGGCGGGATTGCTGGGTCAATTCTGCACGCATGCGCGCCAATTCAACTTTTTGGGCTGCCAGTTGTTCGGTTTGTCGTTCGGCATGCTTGAGTGCCGTGATGGTCAGGCGCGGCAATTCGGCAAAATGCTCCAGGGCGAATGGCAACTCGTGTTTGATTCGTTGCAGAAAGGCTTTCGGGCCGATACGGTCGCGCATCCAGCGTTCAATGAAGGGTTTCGCGGTTTCCCACAAATCCAGATCCGGATATAGCTCCCGACCCAGGCCCTCGATCGCCAGCAGGGTTTTTTGCAGCAGGACGAGTTGGGGCTGGACCTCCATGTCGAAGCGCCGCGCTACCTGAAACAGTCGCAGCAGAAAATGACCGAAGGAAATATCCCGCAGGGGCTTCTGGAAGATCGGCTCGCAGATCGTGCGAATCGCGGACTCAAATTCTTCGACGCGTGTGGTGCGCGGCACCCAGCCAGACTCAACATGCAACTCGGCAACCCGACGATAGTCGCGGTTAAAGAACGCGTGAAAATTCTCAGCGAGATAACGCTGATCCTCGGGCATCAAACTGCCCACGATGCCGAAATCGATCGCCATGTATCGAGGCTGTTCGGGATTGCTCGCATCCACGAAGATATTGCCGGGATGCATGTCCGCATGGAAAAAGTTGTTGTCGAACACCTGGGTGAAAAACACCTCGACCCCGCGCTCGGCCAACACCTTCATATTCACGCGCGCCGCATGCAGCTGGTCTGTCTGCGCGATTGGAATGCCGTAGATCCGTTCCTGCACCAGCACGTCGGTTCGGCACAGATCCCAGTACCCTTCAGGCACATACAACAGCGGCGATTTATCAAAATGACGCTTGAGTTCCGCTGCATTTGCGGCTTCCCGCATGAGATCCAGTTCATCGATCAGCGTCTTCTCGAACTCACCCACCACAGCCACGGGATGCAGACGCGGACCCTCGGCCCAATAGCGCTCAGCCAGACGCGCGACGGTATATAGGATTTCCAGATCCTGCCGGATGCGCGATTCGATACCCGGACGGACGATTTTCACAATGACGTTCGTGCCATCCTTCAGTGTGGCGGCATGCACCTGGGCAATGGAGGCGGAGGCCAAGGGCTCGGCCGTAAAGGAGCCGAAGGCGTCATCGGTCGACATGCCCAGTGACCGTTCGATGCGCTGGCGCGCCAGTTCGGCGGGGAAAGGCCGAACCCGGTCCTGCAGAGCAGATAGTGCATTCGCATAGTCCGGCGACAACAGATCACGCCGTGTGGACAGCATCTGACCGAACTTGACGAAAATGGGGCCAAGATCCTCAAGGGCATGGACCAGTCGCTGTCCATGCGTGCGTTGACGATTATCTGAAAACCAATACCAGGGAGAGAGATATTTGACGAAACGGAACGAGCGCAGGATCGGCAGTCCAAGGACAATCTCGTCCAAGCCATGCCGATAGAGCACATATTGAATCACGATCAGACGCCATAACACCGACAGCTTCATGACCCTGCCCCGACAGCGGCGCGCTGTTCCAGTTTTTTCAAGCGACTCGCAAGATGGTCAACGTGATCGCGCGCGGTGTCCACACCATCCATCCACAGTTGCACATCGCCGCCATCGACCAGCAATTGTCGTTCATAGACAAGAAAATCCGCCTGCTCAATCTGGCGGGTACGACGCCATTCCGTAAAATGTCGTTTGAAGGTCAGCACCCGGCGTTCGATCAATCCGGCGGGCGCAACTCCGATTCGGTTTGCCAGTATCGCGAACGCATCGACATCAAGATCGCTCAACAGGCGTAACAGGGATTCGGCAGCCTTTTGATCGCCGTCGACCCGAATGTCTCCTGAAAACAGCGCATCCATGCCATCCGCACCCTGCCACGTCCGTAACACCCCGAAAACGCTCGTCGTGATCTGCGCATCGCTCAACCCTTCGAAATCTCGGCGCAAAATCACACCGCCCTGCGTCGTCGGGGTCAGAAAGATACGCAGGCGCGGTAATGTCAGGTGAATTTCGAATACCAGTCCAGCCAGGGCAGCCATCCGGGATTTGACGGCCTGATCCTGGTTGATCGCTTGATTGAACATTCGTTCGGCGGCCAGGAGTAATGGCAATGGGAGATGGGCTTCGATCATGGACAGTCCAGTAATGGGGGGAAACACGTCTGCGCAGGCACGACTTGGTGGTTTTTAAAGGGGAAATATCCCCAAAGTTCGGCAATCTTAACAAATGGCGCACACTTCTGTGGCAGGATTGTCCCTAGGCGGAGAAAGGGTATTGAATCATTTTTTCGTCACCGCTCGGATCAGACCGGAAATCACGCATGGAATGCAGTCGATACCCAGATGTAGAACCAGAGGAAACACGTAAATGTCCCTGCCGTTGATTGATCCTACAGACGTAGCCCAGCCCGCGGGTTTCGTTGCCGAAAAAATTCTCAAGCTGGGTCAATCCAGCATGCGGGCCGCTCTTCGCCAGTGGCGAAACCCCACCGATGCCGAGCAGCCTGGTGAGCCGACACCGCCGGAAGAGCTGCTGCATGATTTCCGCGTTGAGTTGCGGCGGTTGAGAGTCTGGGTACATCAGACGCGAACACTGGTGCGGACGCGCCGACAGGCCCGCCTGGATTTACGGCATTTTGCTCAGGCAACCAATCCGACCCGTGATCTTGAAGTCATTCTGACCCTGCTGGAAGCGTGGCATGCCACCCGTCAACCCGTACCAGAGCAGCCTTCTACGCTGATCACCGAAGTACTGGAGCGGCTCGATCGGGCCGCGTATCCCGTGGATCATCTGACGTTGACCGGGCTTGCGCCCCGTCCGCGCAAGGGCAAACATCCGGTCTTCGGCGAGTGGCTGAGCGTACAACTGGGCGCACAACAACAAATGATCCGTTACCTGACACAGCAAACGGATGCCGAACTGCACCAGGCACGGATCCATGTGAAGCACCTGCGTTACCTGATCGAGCCGCTCGCCAGATTTCCGGAGGCGGCGGCGCTGATCACGCTCCTGAAAAACATGCAAACCCAGCTCGGCAACTTGCACGATCTGGCGGTCTTCCGGCAAACCTTGCCGGAGCTGGTTCAGGCGCCCGTAGCCCTGGCACTGCGTACCGTACTTGAGATATCCGGTAGACAAACGGTGGACATCAAGCGCGTGTTCGCGGCACAACGTGAAGAAACACTGGATGTCGTCCGATGGCAAACCGACCGGTATCAGTCGGTTATCAAGGACTGGCAACGTACGCGAGATGCTCAGATGCAACAACTCGACGAACAACTGGATCAACTGTGCCGGGAATTGGTGCCCACCAAAAAATGACGTCCATCGCGCTTATCTGGCTGAAGTCGCAGCCAGATTAAGAAGGGTCAAGTCGGGCAGGATGGCTATGCAGTCGCCCGACGTAACAAATCCACCCGAATCGGCATGACGAAATTGGCGCCTTCCGGCGTCATGTAATCTGCGAACCGGGTTTTCACGCGCTCATGAAGTTCCGGCGACATGCTGTAATCCGAATGGGTGACCTGCATGATGCGATGTTCGAAATCTTCAAAAGTCTCGAAACGGTTCGGCGTATTGAAAAAACGCTGCTCGACCAGTTCCAGCACACCGTCGGCCACGGCAGATTGCACGGCGGCAAATGCCGCCTGCCGCACCACCTGCTCATCGTTGAACA
>DATKTJ010000078.1:0-8275 GCA_035531235.1 Halothiobacillus sp.
ATTGGCATCCCTTTTGCTTTTCCTAGGTTGCGGTCAGCTTCGTTGGAGCAATCTGATACATCCATGGGGCGCGTGTAACCCGATCGTTATTTGGACATCCACGTGGAGGAATACGCCCATGTCATCCCCAATTATTACCCCGGTCAGCGATCCGAACCTGAGCGGAATTGTGCGTCTGGAAGATGTTTTGCAGCAAATGGCCGACCATAAAGGTTGCGGTACCACCAGCGGCGATTCCGGCAAGGCGAGTTGCGGTAGCAGCGCCGGTCCGGCGGACATGAGTCCGGAAACCTGGGAAAAGGTGAAGAACCATCCCTGCTACAGCGAAGAAGCGCATCACCATTATGCGCGGATGCACGTCGCCGTCGCGCCGGCCTGCAATATTCAATGCAACTACTGCAACCGTAAATACGATTGCGCCAACGAAAGCCGTCCCGGCGTGGTCAGTGAAAAACTGACGCCGGAGCAGGCGGCCAAGAAGGTCATTGCGGTGGCTTCCACCATTCCGCAGATGACGGTGCTGGGCATTGCGGGTCCCGGCGACCCCTTGGCCAATCCGGAGAAGACCTTCAAGACCTTCGAGCTGATCTCGAAGACGGCGCCGGATATCAAGCTGTGCCTGTCGACGAATGGTCTGACCCTGCCGGATCACGTGGACACCATCGAGAGCTTCAACGTCGATCACGTCACGATCACCATCAATATGGTCGATCCCGACGTGGGCGCGAAGATCTATCCATGGATCTACTACAAAAACAAGCGCTACAAGGGGCGTGAGGCGGCGGAAATTCTGAGCCAGCGTCAGTTGGAAGGGCTGGAGATGCTCACCTCGCGCGGCATTCTCACCAAGATCAACTCGGTGATGATTCCGGGTATCAACGATCAGCATCTGCTTGAGGTGAACCGGGCCGTCAAGAGCCGGGGTGCGTTCCTGCACAACATCATGCCGCTGATTTCGGCACCCGAGCACGGCACCGTGTTCGGTCTGAATGGTCAGCGTGGCCCGAGCGCACAGGAACTGAAGGCGCTGCAGGATAACTGCGAAGAAGGCCAGATGAACATGATGCGTCATTGCCGTCAGTGCCGGGCCGATGCCGTCGGTTTGCTGGGCGAAGACCGTTCTGCCGAGTTCACCACCGAAAGCGTGATGGCGATGGAGGTCGAGTATGACCTCGAATCCCGTCAGGCCTACCAGGCAGTGGTCGAGCAGGAGCGTCAGGCCAAGTCTGATGCCAAGAAAGCGGAAATGGCCACCCTCGAGGGTGCCGAGTCCGACATCAAGATCCTGGTGGCCGTGGCAACCAAGGGCAGCGGGCGGGTCAACGAGCATTTCGGCCATGCCACCGAGTTCCAGATTTACGAAGCGAGCACCTCTGGCGCGAAATTCGTCGGGCATCGTCGGGTGGATCTGTACTGCCAGGGCGGCTATGGCGAGGAAGAGGCGCTGGAGAACTCCGTCATCAAGGCGATCAACGATTGCACGGCGGTATTCGTCGCCAAGATCGGCGGTTGCCCGAAGGCGGAACTCGAAGCCGCCGGCATTGATGCAGTCGACAAGTACGCATTCGAGTACATCGACCAGTCGGTGATCGCCTATTTCCGGGATTACCTGGAAAACGTGCGCAACGGTTCGGTTGTTTTCGGCCAGCGCGGCGATGCGCAGATTCGTCAGGGAGCCTACGTGGCCGCCTGATTACCTACAGGGGCGATGGGATTTGTTCATCGCTCCCTTTATTGACCACAGGAGATTAAGTCATGGCTTACAAAATCGTCGCTTCCCAGTGCACCGGCTGCTCAGCCTGCGAACCGGAATGCCCCAACGAGGCCATTTTCGAAAAGAGCGGGATCTTTTACATCAAGCCCGAAAAGTGCACCGAATGTATCGGGTACTTCGATGATGCCCAGTGTGTGGCCGTTTGCCCGGTCGACGACACCTGCGTCATCGATAAAAGCTATCCGCGCTACAACGCCTAGGAGCTCACCATGGATCTGACATTCACGCCCAAGGCGCAGCGCTTCATTCAGCGAATGATCATGTTCAATGGCGGGAGCGCGACCAGCGGTTTTCGCCTGGCGGTTGCCCCTGGCGGCTGCTCGGGACTCTCCTACGATTTCAGTGTCGAGGATGCGCCCAAGACAGATGATCTGGCGATTGAAAGCGACGGGATCAAGGTTTTCCTGGCGAAGGACAGCGTGCCCCTGCTGGATGGGGTGATTGTGGATTGCGAAGACAGCCTGATCAACACCGGGCTTGTGTTCAAGAATCCGAATGCGGCCGAAAGTTGCGGCTGCGGGACGTCATTCACGCCGAAGTAAGGTTCAGCACGTCATTGGGCGCCGAATATCGGCCGGGAGTCCTGGCATGGGAGCACAGCACATGAATCCGATCGAAGACGATGCTTGGTTGTCACGCAGCTACTACGGTGGCGTGTTGCCGGCTGCGGCTGAACGCGAGTTGCATTGCGCGGCGCGGGCCTATCTGGACGATGCGCGTGCCGAGCTTCATCTGCGCCGTGCCCTGGCGATCGCGCCGGATGAAATTCTGGTGCATCTCGGTTTGTACAAGTTCTACTTCTACAAGGGGCGACTTGCCGAGGCGATCGAGGTGGCTCAGAACTGTCTGCGCATGTCGGCCGAGGAGTTGGGTCTGGCTTTGGATTGGCGTCGGGTGTCGCCGGGCGATGCGCCCTTCGACAGTTTCGACGATGCGCGCGCCCGGTTCTATCTCTTTGTACTCAAGGCCTACGGCTATCTGCAGTTGCGCCTGGGACAGTATGACGACGGTCGCTCCGTGCTGAACAAGATCACGGAGCTCGATCCGGGCGACCGGATTCAGGTGAAGCCGTTGCTGGATGTGTTCGATCGTCCGGACGATTACGCGGATGACGACGATGAATAGTCCAGCACCGGGCACCAAGCAGGCGGTCGACTGGCTGGATCAGCCCATCGCCTGTGCGGGCTGCCCGGACGATGTGAAGCCCGAAGGCCGTTGTGAGTTGATGAAGGCCTGTGTGCGGGATCGTTCCGTCCAGCGGATTGCCCAATTCTTCAGCTGGAACCCGGCGGTGGCGAACGATTACCTCAAGCATCCGTACTTCGAGGTACGGGCTTGCGCAGCGCGTCACGCGGATGTGTTTCATCTGCGGACACTGGTCAACGATCCGGACGAAACCGTGCGCTGGGCGGCGGTGATGCGACTGCCACGCAGCTTCCTGCTGCGGCTGATTCACGATCCGCACCGCGAAGTGCGCATTCGGGTCGCCAGTCGGCTCAGCGAGCAGGATCTGGGCGTGATGATCGACGATCCGGATTACTACGTGCGGCTGATGGTTGCCAAGCATCTGCCGGAGCACAAGTTACCGCTGATGATCGCCGATGAGGATCCCGAAGTTCGGCGCACGGTAGCACGCCGGATCCCGCGGGAATGGCTGGGCCGGATGCTGCTGGATAGCGATCCCGTGGTGCGGATGGAAGTGGTGAGACGGTTGCCGGATTCTGCGCTGCTTTCCTTGGTCCGCGATGCCGACTGGCGGATCCGTTATGAGGTGGCCGCACGAGGCAATCGGGAAATTCTGCAACTGCTGGTGGATGACCCGGATTCGGAAGTTCGACGGCACGCGCGGGAGCGGCTCGATGAAAGCGGGCCGGTGCACATGATCGATTTTATGGGGAGGAACGGAAATGGGCATGAGTCGTGACAGTACGGTCGTGGAATTGGGCGATGAGCCGAAATTCAACTATGGCGACAAGGTGCGTTCCCTCAAGCATGTGCGCAATGACGGCACGTTCAACGGGAAGGAAATTGGCGACATTCTGGTCCGCAAAGGCGATATCGGCTACGTCGCCAATATCGGTACCTTTCTGCAGCAATTCTTCATCTACGGCGTCGATTTCTTCGAGCATGGCTACATGGTCGGCATGAAGGGGCGCGAGATTGAACTGGTGACTCCGGAGAACACACCTTCCGAAAGCACCGCCACAACGGAGGATGCATCATGATCGAACCACGCCAACCACGTTTCGATTGGGGGTTGCGGGTACTGGCCCGTGACGATCTGTTCAATGACGGTTCCTACCCGGAGCTGACCAACGAAGAACTTCTGGTGCCCAAGAATGCCTTTGGCGAGATTGTTCGCATCGGCTATATCGAGGAGAGTCAGGATCCCCTGTACCTCGTCGAGTTCGACAACGGCCGGGTCGTCGGTTGTCTGGAAGAGGAAATCGTTCCCGTCATGGAAGGCATCGTGCCGGTGCTTGAAGGCCTGGCGCATGAGTGACGATCGCATCGTCTACTTCGACAACAACGCGACCACGCCCCTGGCGCCGGAAGCGTTGGCGGCCATGCTGCCGTATCTGTCGACGTACTATGCCAATCCGTCCAGCGCCTCCCGAGCCGGCGGTGCGGTGAAGGAAGCGATTGCGGCTGCCCGTGCCGATGTGGCTGGGTTGCTGGGTTGCCGGACGAGCGAGCTTGTGTTCACGAGTGGTGCCACCGAGAGCAATCACATGGCGATTCTCGGTGCGCTGGCGCTGTCGCCCGACAAGCGGCACCTCATCACGAGTAGCGTCGAGCACCCTTCGGTTCTGTTGTTGTGCCGGCACCTGGAACAGACCGGTGTCGATGTGACTTATCTGCCTGTGGATGCCGATGGGCAATTGGATATGACGCAATTGTCTGCGGCCATCCGGCCGGATACGGCCCTGATCTCGCTGATGTGGGCCAACAACGAAACCGGCGTGCTGTTTCCGATTGAGGAAATCGCCGCTTTGGCCCGGGAAAAAGGCGTGCTGTTCCATACCGATGGCACACAGGTGCTGGGCAAGCTGCCGGTCAATCTGTCCGAGTCCTCTGTCGATCTCTTTTCCTGCTCGGCGCACAAGATTCACGGACCGAAGGGGATCGGTGCGCTGTTCATCCGCAAAGGGGTTGCACTGCCACCGCTGATTTACGGACACCAGGAACGTGGTCGTCGTGGGGGGACGGAAAACGTGCCGGCCATGATGGGGTTTGCGGCCGCCGCGCGTTTGCTGGGCGATCTGGATGCGGAAATCGCGCAGCTTGGCGCGTTACGCAATCGCCTTGAGCAGGGTGTGCTGGATCTGGTTCCCGAAGCGATCGTGCATGGAAAAAACACACAACGTCTGCCAAATACCACGAATATCGCCTTCAATGTGATTGAAAGCGAGGAATTGCTGCATCGTCTGGATCAGCGGGGGATTTCGGCCTCGACGGGAGCTGCCTGTGCGGCCGGCGGTTCGCGGCCTTCCCATGTGCTCAGTGCCATGGGACTGAGTCGGGACGTCATCCTTTCCTCGCTGCGTTTTTCGCTGGGCCGCTACAACCACCGGGACGATGTCGAACAGTTCATGACTGTTCTGCACGATCTGTTGCCGTCACAAGAATCGCGTGACCTGTCGGTTACTCATTCCGTTACCTGTGCTCACTAACCCCTAAGGAATGCCCATGAAGGTCATGATTCGAAAAGATAATTCCGGAAATCTCACGGCCTATGTGCCCAAGAAGGATCTGGAGGAGAAGATTACCCAGATGGACAATCCGGACATGTGGGGCGCTGCCGTCACGCTGAGCAACGGCTGGCGCCTGTCTTTGCCGGAAATGCCCGTCGACACGCGTCTGCCGATCACCGTTGAAGCCCGCAAACTGGAGGGATGACCCATGGCCATCGATGCAGCGACATTGACCGAATTGATCACTCAGGGACAGCAGGCCTGCGTGGCGGGCGGGAATATCCTGACCGCGCTGCGTCCCCGGTTTCCGGGACTGACAATCACGCAGTGCCCTTCATCCGATGTGATGGAAACCCCCTTTGAAACGGGTGAATATTTCGACCTGCATCTCGTCGATACGCGTAATCACTGTTGGGAACTGACGGGCTCGCGCGAAGACGCCACGGCCATATTGCTGGCCATGCACGGGAAGGCGTCATGACCGCCCCGAGCATCGTGCTCTCCGACCCGGATATTGGCCGCGCCGAGCTTGAGGAGGTCGAAGCGATTCTGCGTTCCGACCGGATCAGCGCCGGTTCGGATGTCGAAGCCTTCGAGTCCGCTTTCGCGGCTTATATCGGGCGGCGCTACGCCATTGCGGTCGCCAGTCCGACGCTCGCGCTGATGCTCTGCCTGCGGGCCTATGATCTTCAGCCGGACGACGAGGTGATTCTTTCGCCCTATAGCTGGTGGCAGATCGGCCACGCCTTGTCCTGGTACGGTGCAAAACCGGTATTCGCGGACATCGATTATTACTCGGGCACCTTGTCCACCAAGAGTGCCGAAAGCCTGATCACACCGAAAACCCGCGCAATCATGGCGGGCAATACCAAAGGGCACCCGGCCGCCTGGGGTGTGCTGCGCGAGATGGCCAATACCGCTGGCGTGATTCTGCTGGAGGATTCCACCGAGGCGATCGGCTCGCGTTTTCAGGACAAGCTCGTCGGTTCATTCGGCGACTGCTCGATCTTCGGTTTTGCGCAACCCGGTCCGCTCCTCTGTGGCGAGGGGGCGATGATTGTGACCGATGACACGGATATCGCTAGCCAGTTGCGGCAGTACCGCGCACGAAATCTGACCGATCGCGGTTCCGTTTCGGCGGCGGCGCGCCCCCCCTTGCAGGCCGAAATGAGCAATCTGCAGGCGGGCCTTGGCCTGATGCAGCTTTCCCGACTGGATGGCATCCTCGAGCGTCGTCGGCAGATCGAGTCGATCTATTTCGACCACATGAAATCCTTCGAGGGCATCAAGGATCCGTACCGCGGCCCGGACGCCACCGACGTGCACTGGTTTACCTACGAAGTGCATCTCGGGACACGATTCAGCCGGAGCAGCCGGGATGCCATCGTCAACGATCTGCGTACGCACGGCATCGAGGCCGCTGCCTACAGCCATCCCATGCACATGCAATCGTATTACCGCGAACGCGGTGCGGCCCGATGCCCGACAACGGAGCGGGTTTCGGATCGCACTTTGGTTCTACCGTTTCACCCCCGACTGGATGAGGAGGAAATCGCCTTCATTATTGAGACCCTGAAAGACGCTTCGATCAACATTGGCGCAGGTGCCGCCATTTATCTGTAACAGACTGATTATTAAATCCGAGGAGAATTCTAATGTCTGTCGTGACCATTTTACCGAGCAACAAAACCATCACCGTCGAGGCAGGCACCCTGCTGAGCGATGCCATCCTGGCTGCGGGCGAAACGCTGACCCTGAAATGCGAAGGCAAGGGCGAATGCGATAGCTGCCACGTGTTTGTTCACGAGGGGCGCAAATCGCTCTCGAAGACACAGCGCAAGGAAAACGAACAACTCGATCAGATCGTTGGTGTCGGCAGCAAATCCCGTCTGGCCTGCCAGGCCACGATCGGTGATGAGGATGTATCCGTCGAACTGCTCGGATTCTCGTCCGGGTTTTGAGGTAAAACGCCCGGCACCGGACACAGCATTGGTTGTCCCCGGTGTCGGTGAGCCATTCATTCAATGATCATGGCCTGTCAATAATCGTCGAAAGCGCGATAAGAACGCCATGAGCAATAATCTGGGTCCAAGACCGGAGATCAATCATGCAAAACGAGTTAACCCCTATTCGCGAAGGCATTGCCTCGGGACGGATCATTCCCTACCTGGGGTCAGGCGTCCTGGCCGCGACGGGCGCCGCCGTGCCGAGCGATCTGCCCACGCTGGCCCAGGCCCTGAGCAGCCGTGTTTCGGTACCGCACAAAATTCGCAACAATTTCACGGCGGCGGCGCAGTACATCGAGAACTTCAAGCACCGCAAGACCCTGAAAGGGATCATCACGGAGCTGTTTTCGGTGAAAACCCCCACGCCGGCGCTCATGCAATCGCTGGCTGATTTGCATCTGCCGTTGATCGTGAACCTCTGGTACGACAACACCATGGCCGTGGCCCTGCGTGACCAGGCCGACTGGGGCCGTATTCAGGGGATGAGTCAGTCTGAACATTATGGTCAGTGGTTCGGTTTCTACGCGCCGGACGGTACGCTGGTGGATGCCGCAGCGGCCGAACAGTGGAAAACCGTGTTGTACGAGCCCTGGGGCTCGATCGATCCGGCCACGAACTTTCTCGTTTCCGATTCGGATTTCGTGGAAGTGCTGACCGAGATCGACATTCAGACACCGATTCCGGAGATCATCCAGCATCTGCGCAAGGACAAGGAATTCCTGTTTATCGGTTGTCGTTTCAACGATCAACTGCAGCGAACCTTTGCCCGTCAGATCATGAAGCGCTCGTCGGATCGGCAT
>DATKTJ010000079.1:0-8730 GCA_035531235.1 Halothiobacillus sp.
CTATTCGCTAGCGCGCGCAACTATTTACCGGAGTTCCTGTGCGATGTCTAGCTTTGTGGTCAGGGGTGCGGCGTATTTGGTCGGTGTCACAATCGTAAAAATCCCGACAAAAAGGGGATTTTTGTCGGGTTTGAAACGTGAAAATCATGAATTGCCCTGGATTTTCCAAGGCATAAACCTTGCTTTTGCTCAGAGGTATCGTCAACGCGACACGACCGAAAGCAGCAAACAGGAGGATTCATTGATGAGCGGGTTTTTTATGGATTGGGATGGCAATTTGCGCAGCGTGGAAGATCCCGGGGGCGGGTATGTCTGTGAGGTGGATCTGCCCGCACGGTATGTCGCTGTGATGCAGGGCCCCATTCTGGCGCATGAGGCCACGCTCTATAAAACGCTCGAAGCGGTCGAAAAAGCGGGCATCAAGGCCGAGGTGGTGCCCGGCTCGCATCCCTGGGGGAGCAAGCGAGACGGCTTCTAGCCAGCGGGTGAAACCATTGCGCGCGTAGTTCGGTCGGCGCAGTCATCTACTCATTACGGATAGTCCTGCCGGGTCGGGCGCACCATGATTTCACTGATGTGTACATGCGGTGGCTGGGACACCACGAAATGTACGGCATTGGCGATATCCTCGCCGTACAGCAGGGGACCCCAGCTGTCTTCGAATTTGCCGACCATGTCATCCGAATAGCCCGCAACGGCCTGAAATCCGCTGACGACAATACCCGGCTCGACCAGGGTGACGCGCACGCCTTTCGGCCCGATCTCGCGGCGCAAACCCTCGGCCAATGAATGAACCGCGAATTTGGTGGAGCCGTATACGGCGCTGAAGGGGGAAATGTGCTTGCCCACCACCGAGCCGATGATCACGATATCTGCTGCTTTCTTGGGAAAGTCGGTTTCTTGCGTGACCACCATTTTTTGCGCAGCTTTTTGTAGCAGACTCAAGGCGCCCATGACATTGATCCGGAGCACGTCCTCGAATTGAGTCAGGTCGGCATCCTTCACCGACCCGCCCAAGCCGCGACCCGCATTGGCGATGACGATATCCGCGGGTTTGCCAAAACATTCGAGGGCTGTGGCGAAGAGCTGATCCAGAATTGCCTCATCGGCGGCATCGCCCGCCACGCCGCGAAAAGCCGCGCCCAGCTCCTGTTTCAGTGCCGCCAGCTTGTCGGCGCTTCGGCCATTGCCGACGACCGCAAATCCACTGTCGATGAATCGTCTGGCGATGGACTCTCCAATGCCGGAGGTAGCGCCGGTGACGATGGCGATTCGGGCAAATTGATTGGATGAAGTCGCGTGATCCTGAGACATGGGTTTCTCCTGGGTGAGGTAGGCTGTGGGAATCCGTTGAGGGTGGACATTGATCTGATGACCCGTGGGGGCAGTAGTTAAAGGTAGTAACAATTAGCTAACCAAGCAAGCAGGATGGGGGCAATAGGAATAACAAATCTGTTGCACATGCTCGAGGGCAAGCCGTTTGAACCGCTACGACCTATGTGGTTCGGATATGCGCACAAACGGGGCGCCTCGTGACTTGTCTGCATTTGTGGCTGTTGGGGAAAGTCAGACGACGAGTGGCATATTGGGGACAGGTTCAGAATTCGCGTTCCAGCATTCCCCATGTTGACCAGACAGTGTGGTTATTCCCTTGTTGTCTACCTGCTTGTTCGCCAACCGCAACAAGCCATTTTGGTGAAGCATGGTAAGCCACTTGCGGCATTACGTACCCTTGATAGCCCCGCACGCCGTGGGCCATCACCCATTGGTTATCGCCTTCAATCTCGATCTGAAATGAATAGACGCCATGAATTGCGCGGCCCAGGCTGGTGTTGAAAAACCAACCATTCGTCACTCCATGCCCGACTTGTTGCGTATATCCAGCCTCACCCTGTGTGAACCATGGGTACCAAAGTTGCGCCCACATGATCTGCGATGTAATTGCATTGCCTTCGCCAGCCAATTTCTGCGGTGCGTACTGCCCCTCAACTTCCAGGGTAACCAATGTCGCTTCACCGCTATCGCCTTTGCAATCGTGCAATACCGCATATTTGATGCCTGCCGCGGCGGGGCCTAAAGCACTGGGACCCCGGCCCAGGGGAAAATCTGCCGAGAAAGACGGCAGATCAAGCTCCATACCAATGCGGTCACCGAATCGGCTTTCAATTTCTGGCGCCAGGGTGAGCGAACCAGGGTGGCCCCGATTGAGTTGCGCATATAGGTAGCCTGAGTTTTCGAGCCATGGCTCCTCTATGCCAATCGCCTTGGTAATAAAATCATCAACATCGCAGTTCCAGTCTTGTGCGGCATAGGCATGTTGTGACCATATCGCGCTCAACAGAAATAGAACGGAAGGGACGGGGAACCGTGCGCGCATCAAGTCATCCTCAAGAGTTAATAATGCAAATAAGAATCATTATTATTCCTGTCTATTGAGATTTGTCAATGCCAAGTTGGGCATCAAAAGATAAAACCACGGTGGGTAGCCGCTAACGAGATTGTTCGCGGGTGAAATCGCTTGTATCAAGATGGGCGACAAATATGTTGATCACCTGTCATTGCCACGGCTTAACACACAGGTGCGGCTGGAAGCGGCGGATTCTGTCTTCTGTATTTTGCCGGGACACGTCATCACTTTTGATATCTGTCCTGATCGGAGGTTCGTTTCCCAATTCAGATCGCCAGCATGCGGCCCTGTTCGGTGTATTGCAGGATATGGGTTTCGTTTTCCGCATTGACGACTTCCACCCGTTTCAGGATGCCGTTGTCGTGATACTGATAGTGGTGTTCCATCTCGATCTCGCCGTACACCACTTTCTGGCAGAGCATGACGCGGCCCGCATCGTCGAAATGAGCCAGGAAATAGGTATTTCGGTTGGAAATAGCGGTCGGATTCAGTTCGTTGACGAGCTTCAGCGGAAGCTGGACGCCGCTGTAGGTCAGGTAATAGCGGCAGTTTTCGTGTGCGGTCGGGTGGCTGGAGGGTTGGGTGTTGGTCTGGATATTGAGCATGAGTTCAAGTCTCTTGGGTGGCAGATGACGTGTTTTGGGCGTATCAGGCGGCGGGTGCCGATTCTTCGACCCGCGCGATCTTGGCCAGTAGCACGCGATTGGTGTTTATCGCGAATTCCCGCCAGGCCGCAGCGAGATCGCGGGAAATGGTGGCCAGATACTCCTCGCCGGGATCGTGCTCATCGCCGAAATTGGAGATCGCGCAGGACGTACGGTTGAAGTCGACGGCGGCATCGAGCAGTGCCCGGTTGAATCCTTCGAAGGGTGTTAATACGCGGGGGGTGAGGTCGGAGCGGCCGCGCTGCACGCCCACTCCGGTCATGTTGATGGGCAGGGCGCTCAGCAGGTCCAATGCTGCGCTGTAGATCTGTTCGACCGTACCGAGCAGGGCGCGTTGGGTGAGCTGGTCGCGTCGCTGATCCGAAAGATACTTGTGCAGGTGCTGGCGGTAATGCGCCAGTGCGCCAGACCGTTGATCAGCCACCCAGGCACCGAAGTGGGCCAGGGTGGCATCGTTGGGGGTGCCGTGTCTGGCAGGCGCGTTCGGCTCGACCAGCGCGCGCTGGATTCGCGCTGCAGCATCAAGTGCACCTTCCAGGTAGCCACCGCCGTACCCTGCGGTTTCCGATCCCCCCAGATGCAGCTTTCCGTTCCACAGCTGTCGGCGCAGGTTGAGATCACCATAATCCGGGTGACTCTCGGTGGGGGACAAGTCACGATTGCTACAGGTAAAGCGTTCTGCCGCCCAGTTCTGAATATGTTGCTCGCCCGCACTGGCTTCATCACCGAAAATCTGGGTCAGTTGGCTGGAAACCAGCATGTTCAGGCTGGCGGTGGGCACGGCCAGACGAAACTCCGGCGGCAAGGCAAAGAATCCGCCCAGGGCTGCCTTCTGCCCCGTGGCGTCGCAGGCATCATAAATCTCCCGCAATGCAACATGATCGTGGCTGACAAAGGCATTGCCGGCGTGCCCGGCCTCGCGCCAGAACGGGTGGTCGTAGCCGATGACGACCTTGGCCTGATCGGCCATCCAGGTCGGGGTGGCCGCCATGACCGCCATCAAGGGGGAATCGAGCGCCGGTTCGAAATGGATGTGTTGCTCCAGTAACCGAGGGGGCATCGCCAGCACGACATGCCGGGCCTGTACCCACACCTGCTCTGTGCCCTGTTGAAACTGTAGATCGACATGATCGCCCCGGTCGTGAACCGCCATCAGTTCATGGTCCAGATGCAGCGTTTCAACGGGCAGGAGTTCGGCCAGCATCCACACCAGGGTGGCCATGCCGCCGACCAAGCGCCGCGCACCACCATGCAGCCGAGGCATTACAACCGTTTCGGGGGGCTTATCGTGATCGGTGAGGTGCAGCACCGTGCCGTCGTCATGTTGGGGGAAGCTGGGTAAGCCCAGATCTTCCACCAGCCGGGCCATTCGTGGCTGAATATCGGGCCAGTACCAGGTTGGGCCGAGGTCGGCCGAAAGCCCGGCCACGGCACTGGGTACCGACAGGATTCGTCCACCCAGACGGTTGCGTGCCTCATAAACGGCAAAACTCCGGTTTTGTTCCTGCATGCCGCGGGCAAGCGCCAGTCCGCACAGTCCGCCGCCAACAATTGCTGTGTCCAGCATGGTCCGTTCCTCAATGAATTGATCCGTGGAAATAAGCAAACTCCATGCCGCTTGAACCGGGCGCCGCGACACACGCCACAATGGGTGTTCCAGGCCCATAAAAACAGACGCAGCGAAGCAAAATGTTCGAATGTACACGTGGCGGTCTGTCAGCTTTACGACAAATCTGTGCCTCAACAGCCTCCTCGTGGCACAGCAAGGCCAGCCACACACGGCGTGACCGTGAAGTCTGCTATTTGGCATACCGTTTGCTTTGCCTATATCAGTGAATGGTGATCCACCCACCCAATGTACGCATGCATGAGAGCTTGAATATGGTGAACGCCGCTCTATTGTCGAAGATTGAAGAAGCGGGCGAGGCGGTCATGATCCTGACCGAAGGGCTCGAAAAAGCCGAGTTTCTGGGATCCCGGCTGACCCGGGCGGAAGTGACGCGCCAGATCGGGATCATCGGTGATATTGCCGCCAAACTGCCGCAGGAAACCCGCACGGTGTTGGCGGAGCCGGATTGGGCTGGCTGGGACGCGACCACCCGGCAGTTGGCACACACGGGGCCGGCGGCAGACGAGGCTTTGTGGTTCGCCGCCACGGCATTGGCACCGGCGACCCTGATGTGGCTGCGCGTGTACCGCCAGAACAAGCCCAAATTGTTTATTTGCGAACCGACGCAGGCGGGATAGCCCCTCGGCGCACGGAGTCCCTGAAATCCGGTCGTTTGGCATAACCGCACAACGTCGTACACCTATTCGATTCAAGTACCAACCATGGAGCGCGACATGCTGATCACTCTCAACCTGCTGGGCAAAGACGTACACCTGCTTGATGAAGAAGAGTTCGAGGATGGCCTTAAGGCCGCGATGAATGCGTTCGCCCGTCACAACGCCGACCCCCAGGCCTGCGCCGCCGCGAACGACAAACTGGTGCGGGATGAGTTGCTGTCGCGCGAAGAGGCCATGATGTGCGTGGTCTGGGATGAGGCGGATACGGCCGCATTCCAGGCGGCGACGCTGGGGTGGCTGCGTCGGGATGTGGATATTTATCTCGGCGTCGACTGAGCGAACGGACGAGCGGCGAAGTGAAAAGTTCTTGCACCGGGCAACCAATGATCTACGGTTGTCTGCATGAATGACCACACTGCCGAAATCCTGCCTGAATCCGTGTCCGACGCTTGGCGTTCCCCTGCGGAACTGCCGCTTGCGCCGCATTATGCCCAACTGGGCGCGCCATATCATGCGCCGGTCGATCCGACGCCGCTGCCGGAACCACAGTTCGTGCATTTCAATGCCGGGCTGGCTGCGGAATTGGGGCTCGATGACACGGCGACGACCGAACTGACGGGCATTCTTGCCGGAAACCAGCCCTGGCCGAACTACGCGCCGCTGGCCTCGGTGTATGCCGGGCATCAGTTCGGTCGCTGGAACCCGCAGTTGGGCGATGGCCGTGCCTTGATGATCGCGGAAGTCCAGCGGCCGGATGGCGAACGGGCAGAGCTTCAGCTCAAGGGTGCTGGCCCGACGCCGTTCTCGCGCGGGGCGGATGGGCGCGCCGTGTTGCGTTCGTCGATTCGCGAATATCTGTGTTCGGAGGCGATGCATGCCCTCGGCGTGCCGACCACGCGCTGCCTGAGCCTTGTTGTTTCGTCTCAGCCGGTGTTCCGCGAAACGGTGGAGCCTGCCGCCGTGGTCTGCCGGGTTGCGCCCAGCTTCGTGCGGTTCGGCCATTTCGAGTGGTTCTATTCTCGCGGTCAGTACGCACAGCTGGGGCCGCTGGCCGATCATGTCATCGACGCGCATTTTCCGCATCTTTCCGGGCAACCGGATCGATATGCCGCCTGGCTGGGTGAAGTGATCGAGCGCACCGCGCGGCTGATCGCCCAATGGCAGACGCTGGGCTTCTGTCATGGCGTGATGAACACGGATAACTTCTCGGCACTTGGACTGACGCTGGACTACGGCCCCTTCGGGTTTATGGATGCCTTCCGCCAACACCATGTCTGCAATCAGTCCGATTTCGAGGGACGCTACGCCTACGGCGCCCAGCCCGAGATCGGCCAGTGGAACTGTTCCCGGCTGTTGCTGGCCACGCGGCCGTTGTTGTCCGAAGATCAGGAAGAGGCCGGTGCGCTGGCCACTGAACTCTATGGCCGCTACAGCGATGCCTATTCTGTGGCCGTGATGCAGCGTTGGGTCGACAAGCTCGGCTTGCGGGAAGTTTTGCCCGGCGATGCCGACCTGGTGATTCGTTTTCTGACCCTTCTGCAGCGCGGCAAGAATGACTTCACGCGCAGCTTCCGTCATCTGGCGCGCATCCGCACCGACACCGACGAACTGGCGACCGGTATGCGTGAGGAAATTACCGACCTCGAAGCCTTCGATGCCTGGGTGGTCGATTATCGTGCCCGCCTGCGGGTCGAACAGAACACCGACGATACGGCGCGGGCCGAACGAATGAACCGGGTCAATCCGAAATATATCCTGCGCAATCATCTGGCACAGATCGCGATTACACAGGCGGAAGCGGGCGATTACAGCGAGGTTGCCCGACTGATGGCTGTGCTGGCGCGCCCCTACGACGAACAGCCCGAATTCGAGGCCTATGCTGCCGAGCCGCCGTCCGATCTGCGTCGGATCGAGGTCAGCTGCTCGTCGTAAGTCAGCGCAACACACATCGAAAGAATCTCGACAAGGTCACGCGGCGATGGAAAACGGTACAGACAACACGGACACATTCGTTATTGCCGAAATGAACACGCACCGCTTCATGTTTCGTGGGGCAGGGCGCGACCGTTCATCCGCGCGCGCAGCGGTGCTGAAGGCCTGGCAGGCACATCGAACCGTGCTGTTGGCCCTGTACCCGGATCGGGCTGATACCATTCCCGACGAAACGCAGATGGAGGATCACTTCAAGATTTATTATCTGGAATTCGCGGAGAATGCCGGTTATCGAGACAGTCAGCGACTGATCTGAGCCCACACGATAATCGACAACGTTCACTTAATAAGACCGGAGATTTTGACCCATGAACTACGCCTTTGCGCCCGCCCCGATCGTGACCCTGGACGCCATGTCGAGCAGGCCGTTCCCGGTACGACGGATCTTCTGTATCGGCCTGAATTACGCCGATCATGTGCGGGAAATGGGCGGCGATCCGAGCAAGCAGGAGCCGGTGTATTTCATGAAGCCGGCCAACGCTATTCTGCCCAACAATTCGATCATGCCGTATCCGCCGCAGACCAGCGATCTGCAGCCTGAGGTCGAGATGGTGGTGGCCCTGCACAAGGGCGGTCGAAACATCCCCGCCGATCGAGTGGATTATGACTATGTGTTCGGCTATGCCGTCGGGTTGGACATGACCCGCCGCGATCTGCAACGGGCGGCTCGTGAAGCGCGCGGCCCCTGGGAGATGGCGAAGTCTTTCGATCATTCCGCGCCCTGTACGGCGATCACGACCGAGTGTTTTTGTGGGAATATCGCCCGCGGCAAGATCGAGCTGAAAGTGAATGGTGAAGTCCGTCAGAGCGGGGATGTCAGCGACATGATCATGAAGGTGCCGGAGATCGTCAGCCATCTTTCCACGCTGGTCGAGCTGTTTCCGGGCGATCTGATCTTTACCGGCACACCGGCGGGCGTGGGTCCGGTTGAGATTGGCGACGTGCTCGAAGCCACCGTGGCCGGGCTGGAGCCGCTGCTCATCACCATCGGTTCGAGCCGCTGAACCACGAACCGTATCTCAGGAAAATTCCACAAACATCCATACAGGAGTCCGCTTCCCCATGAACGCCGCCGCCATCCTGGACCACAACCGCGTGATCCTGAGCCATTTCGACAGTTACAGTGCCGCCCTGGTCTTTGCCCGCAACGGCAACAGCATTCTCTCGCCCGCCCCCTTGCCGGAAAGCGCCAGCCTGATCGATGCTCCCGACGAAATGAGCGCGCAACATGATCCCGCTGCGGTCATGAGCGCCCTGACGGCGCAGTTGGGGCTTGATCCCACGCTCATGGCGAGCGGAAAGCTCAGTCTGGACAAGGAATTCGATGTCTGGATGTCCGGCGAAAACGGCCCTATCCGCATCCATCTGGCGCGCTTCAGC
>DATKTJ010000080.1:0-15128 GCA_035531235.1 Halothiobacillus sp.
GTATTGCGGGCCGCCGACGGCGCCCAGCAGGACGGCATCGGCCTTCAGGGCGGCCTCGCGGGTGGCATCGGGGAATGGGTGCCCTGCCGCGTCATAGGCCGCGCCGCCGATCAGACCGGGTATGAAGTTCAGTTCGAGATCGGTCCCTTCGGTCACCGCTTGCAGGACACGCACCGCCTGTTCCGTGATTTCCGGACCAATTCCGTCACCGGGCAGAACCAAAATACTCTTGATCATCGAAATAACTCCCTCATCAAAAAATTGCTATTGAAAATCTATGACAGGCTGGCCAGAGCGATGGCCAGCACGCCGGCTGCCACCAGGATCAGGCCGAGCACTTCGGCGTGCCGAAACCGCTCCTTGAGGAAAAAATGTCCAAACAGGAGTGTGAACACGACCTCGATTTGCCCCAATCCGCGCACGAGCGCTACCTGAGTCAGCGCAAATCCGGTAAACCAGGCAGCAGAACCCAGAGCGGATAAGGCACCTACCGGCGCCGCGCGCCGCCACACACTCAAGCACTGCCGCAGTTGTATCCGTTCAAAGCGCGCCATGTAGCCGCCCTGCACGACAGTTTGCAGGCTATTGGTCACCAGCAGGATCAGCAAGGCCTTGAACAGCGTCGGCAGTTGGGCATCCATGGTCAGGCTCGCCTCTCGGAGAAACAGGGCTGTCAGCGCAAACGACAGACCGGCCCCGAGGCCAAACAGCGCCGCTGGCTGGCCTGAGGCGCGCAGCCAACTGCTCAGGGTGAACCGCTCGACCGGGATCGACAGCCACAACACGCCGACCATGGCGCCGACCGCCCCGGCAATTGCCAATGGCGGCAGGTTGATGCCGAATATCAGCACCGAGATCAGGATCAACTGCACGGTTTCTGTTTTGGCGTAGGCCGTACCGACGACAAAATTCCGGTGACCAAAGGCCGAGATCAGAAAAAACGTGCCGAAGATCTGGCTGATTCCGCCTGCCAGGCACAGCAGTATCAACTCGGGCGACAGTGACCAGGTTTCAGGCCGAAAGAACCACCAGGCCATGCCCAGCATGAGTAGATCCAACGGCAAGGCATAGAGATAGCGCACAAAGGCGGCGCCGCTCGCACTTAATTCATGACGCAAATTGGCCTGCAGGGCCGTTCGCCATGCCTGGAACAGAGCGGCCATCAAGGTCACCGGTATCCAGGCGGGGATGTCCATTGATCCTAGGTTCAGCGGTCGAGAAACAACCACGGCGCGCTTTGGCGTCGTTGTGCTTCATAGACGCGAATCTCGTCGGCATGCTTCAGGGTCAGGTCGATATCGTCCGAGCCTTCGAGCAGGCATTGCTTGCGGAAGGAATCCACTTCGAAGGGAATCGCGGGCGCATCATCCGGACGAATGATTTGTTGCCGCGCCAGATCGATCGTCAAGGTATAACCAGACTGGCTCGCGACTGCCTGGAACAGTTCATCAACCGTTTCTTCGGGCAATACAATGGGTAACAAACCAGTTTTAAAGCTGTTGTTGAAGAAGATGTCTGCATAGGAAGGTGCGATGACGGCGCGGAAGCCAAAGTCGGTCAGCGCCCAAACGGCGTGCTCCCGCGATGATCCGCAGCCGAAGTTTTGCCGTGCGAGCAGGATGGTGGCGCGGTCATACGGTGCCTGATTTAAAATGAAATCGGGATTTTTCCGCCGCTTCGAATGATCCATGCCCGGTTCGCCCGGCTCCAGATAGCGCCAGTCGTCGAAGGCATTGGGGCCGAACCCGCTGCGCTTGACGGACTTCAGATACTGCTTGGGGATAATGGCATCCGTGTCGACATTCGCCCGATCGAGGGGCGCGACAATCCCGGTATGTTGGGTAAAAGCTTGCATAATATTGGCTCCCGATTAGAAATGACGGACGTCGACGAAGTGACCGGCAATCGCCGCAGCGGCCGCCATTGCCGGACTGACCAGATGGGTGCGTCCCCCCTGCCCTTGCCGCCCTTCGAAATTCCGGTTGCTGGTCGAGGCGCAGCGTTCGCCGGGTTCCAGGCGGTCGGCATTCATCGCCAGGCACATGGAGCAACCGGGTTCACGCCACTCGAAGCCGGCAGCAAGAAAAATCTTGTCGAGGCCTTCTGTCTCAGCTTGCTCCCGGACCAGCCCGGAGCCTGGCACCACCATGGCCATGGTGACATTGGCGGCGATTTTCCGGCCGCCAATCACCGCGGCAGCTGCGCGCAAGTCCTCAATCCGGGCATTGGTGCAGGAACCGATGAATACCTTGTCGATGGCGATCTGATCGATGGGTGTGTCGGCAGTTAATCCCATGTAGGTCAATGCCTTGCGCATGCCTTCTGCCTTGACCGGATCGGTCTCCTTGGCAGGATTCGGGACCTTATCGGTGACGGGGACGACCATTTCCGGCGAAGTGCCCCAACTGACCTGAGGTTCGATCTTGCTTGCATCGAGCGTGATCACGCGATCAAATACGGCATCCGGATCCGATTTCAGCGTGCGCCAGTAGTTGGCGGCCTGTTCGAACAGTTCACCCTGCGGTGCGAATGGACGGCCACGGAAATATTCGATGGTTTTCTCGTCGACGGCGACCATCCCGGCCCGGGCGCCCCCTTCGATCGCCATGTTGCAGACGGTCATGCGGCCTTCGATGGAGAGGCTCTCAATGGCGCTACCCGCAAATTCGAGCGCATAACCGGTACCGCCGGCCGTGCCGATATGACCGATGATCGCCAGCACAACATCCTTTGCAGTCACGCCCTTGCCAAGGATACCTTCCACGCGAATCTGCATGGTTTTTGCCGGTTTCTGCAACAGGGTTTGCGTCGCCATGACGTGTTCGACTTCTGAGGTGCCGATCCCGAAGGCCAGTGCGCCGAATGCACCGTGCGTTGAGGTATGGGAGTCGCCACAGACGATGGTGGTGCCGGGCAAGGTGAAGCCCTCCTCCGGCCCGATGACATGCACGATCCCCTGGCGTTTGTCGTTCATCATGAATTCTTGAATACCGAATTCCTGACAATTGCGATCCAGTGTCTCCACCTGTTCGCGAGAAACGAGATCATCAATACCGCGCAACCGATTGGTTGTCGGGACATTGTGGTCTGGAACAGCCAACATCGCGCCGGTGCGCCAGGGCTTGCGCCCCGCCAGACGCAGACCTTCGAATGCCTGGGGGCTGGTCACTTCATGAACGAGGTGACGATCGATATAGAGCAATACCGTCCCATCTTCCTGTCGCCGCACCACATGGGTATCCCAAATCTTGTCATAGAGCGATTTACCGGCCATGGGTCTCTCCTGTTGTCTCTTTGCAGTCGTTTTTCTGTCTGACACCATAATGGGGTTTATTTAAAACCAAAAATAGAATATTTTCATGTTTGATATTCCATTTGGTTATGGGTTGGGTGATTTGCGATGGGTTGTTGTGAGGTGAAGGAGAAGGAGAAGATGGGTGATTGATCCCCTGCATGTCGATAGTGCGCAGATTCAGGCATTCCTGGCCGTTGCGGAACAGGGGTCGTTTTCTCAGGCCGCACAAGTGCTGCATATCACCCAGCCCGCCGTCAGCAAGCGAATTGCGCAACTGGAAGATCAGGTGGGGGCGTCGCTGTTCGATCGCCTGGCACGCCGGGTGGAATTGACCGAATGGGGCGAACGGCTGATGCCCGCCGCGCTACAGTATCGGCAGGCGCTGGAGGAAATTGCCAGTACATCGCTCGGCGCGGGTCAGGAATTGACGGGGCGGCTACGAATCGCCCTGAGTCATTACGCCGGCCTGCACGTGTTGCCAGATGCGCTCTCCCGTTTCAGCCAGCAGCATCCGGCGGTATTGCTTGATCTGCGGTTTGTGAATTCGGAAGAGGCCTTGACCGCCGTGGCACAGGGAAATGTGATGCTGGCCTATGGCACACTCGGTGACACGGCGTACCCGGTCACGCAAACACCGCTCTGGGAGGAACGGATGCAGCCGATGATCGCACGGCGCCATGTGCATGCCGCGACACCGGATTTCGGAGATTTGCAGCGTCTGGCCCTGCGATTGCCCGCTATTCTTCCGGCCGCGCATACCACAACCCGCCAGACCATCGATCGCTGGCTGCATCAGTCGGGCATTGCGCCGCTGGCGGTGATTGAGGTGAACCAACTCGATTCGATTGCGCTGTTGGTGGGTACGGGTATCGGCTGGAGCGTGCTGCCGGAAACCCTGCATAACGAACGACTGGCACTGATTGAGCCAGGGGATGGACCGTCGCCGCCTCATCGGCGCCTGGGGCTGATCGTCCACCGGGATCGCCCGTTGAGTCGGGCCGCCCTCGCCTTCATGGCCTGTGTACAAGCGCCAGGTTCGTCACCTTAGCGCGTTATGAAGCGGACGGTGTCAGGCTCAGATTGCGATTCATACCCCAGGTAAAGCCAGCCGCAGTCAGGATGAAACCCGTGGAAATCAGCAGGCAGCCTTCGATGCCGATGGTTTGATAGGCGTAGCCCGAAAGTACGGTGCCGAGCAAACGGCCACCCGCATTGGCCGCGTAGTAGAAGCCGACATTCATCGAGGCCTTGTCGGCGGGGGAAAAACGCAGAATCAGGTAGGAATGCAGGGCGGAATTCACGGCGAACACGGCACCGAAGACCGCCAAACCGATCGTCAGCACCCAAGCTGGCTCGAACTTCAGCACCATGCCCAGCCAGATCAGCAGCGGCGTCACGGCAAGAATGCTGATCCACAGCATCGCCGAACTTGGTCCGACCGGATGACGGGCATTGCGTAGCAGGCTTGGTGCGCTGGCCTGCACCATGCCGTAACCCATCACCCAGACGGCCAGATACCCGCCAACCCACTCGAAACTCCAGCCGATCGAGACGAGATAGACGGGCAAGGCCACCACGAACCAGACATCCCGAGCGCCAAACAGAAAGAGTCGGGCAGCAGAAAGCCAGTTGATGGCCGGTTGCTGCGACAGCATGGCCGAGAAGCCGGGTTTCTGTTTCATGGCGCCCAGCCCCTCCGGAAGACGGAGCGTGGCGAGCAATCCGAATACCAGCAAGGCAGCCAGCGCGACATTTGCCCAGCGAAAGCCCAGCCAGGCCAGGAGCGCGGCGCCGACAAAAAAGCCGAGACCCTTCAACGCATTCTTGGAGCCGGTGATCCAGGCCACCCATTTGAATAGCTGATCGTCAGCAGCGCCTGCGACCAGCTTCACACCCGCCTTGGCCGACATCTTGTTGAGATCCTTCGCAATCCCAGACAAGGCCTGAGCGCTCATCACGTAGAATACGGTGAGCCAATCCCCCGGTACGGTCAGCAGAAGCAACGCGACAATCTGCAGGGCCGTGCCGACCTGCATGGTTCGGTTCAGCCCGATACGGGCACCCAACCACCCCCCTACGAAGTTGGTGACAATGCCGAATACTTCATAGAACACGAAGAGCATGGCAATGGCGAAGGGTGAGTAGCCCAATTGGTAAAAGTGCAGCACCACCAGCATCCGGATCGCACCATCGGTGATGGTGAACGCCCAGTAGTTGCCGGTGATGATGAGATAATTGCGCAGGGCGGCGGTCATGGCAATCAGTCCGCGTGTCCAGCCTTGCTCGCCAGTTCGACCAGACGATTGGCATAGCCCCATTCGTTGTCGTACCAGGCGAGAACCTTAACCAGATTGTCGTCGATGATCATGGTCGACAAGGCGTCGATGATCGACGAGCGGGCATCGTTCACAAAATCGATCGACACCAGTGGGCGGGTTTCATAACCCAGGATGGTCGGCATTTGCTCGGCGGCCTGACGGAAAAGATCGTTCACCTCCTCGGCGGTGGTCTGACGTTTCGGCACGAATACAAAGTCGGTCAGAGAGGCGTTCAACAGCGGCACGCGGACGGCCAGGCCATTCAGCTTGCCGTTCAGTTCCGGGAATATGTCGCCAATGGCCTTGGCCGAGCCCGTCGTCGTTGGAGATAGCGACATGGACGATGCTCGCGCGCGGCGCCAGTCCTTGTCGCCCTTGTCCACCACCTGCTGGGTATTGGTCAGATCGTGCAGGGTCGTCATGGTGCCCCGAACGATACCAATATTCTCATGCATCACTTTAACAACCGGCGCCAGGCAGTTGGTTGTACAAGATGCGGCTGTGACAATTTTATGCGTGTTCGGATCAAAGAGATGGTCATTGATGCCCATCACCACATTCAGCACGTCGGGATGCTTGACCGGGGCCGCCACAACCACGCGTTTCACGCCCTGCTTAAGGTGCGGGGCGATCTGCTCGAAACTGCGCCACTGCCCGGTTGCTTCGATGACAAGATCCACGCCGAACGTGGTCCAATCAAGATCTGCGATGTGCCGGTGGCTGCTGAAGCCTATCGTTTGACCGTTGATCGTGATGGTGTCATCCGTGGCGGTAATCGCTTGCGACCAGCGGCCATGCACGGAGTCGAACTCGGTCAGATGCGCCATGCAGGCGGCATCGGCAGCGATCTCGTTGATGTGGACCACCTGCAGGTCGAGTTCGGGCCGATCGAAGATTGCCCGTAATGCCAGACGCCCCATACGTCCATAGCCGTTGATACCGATTCTTGTTGTCATGTTTGTCTCGTAGATTATTGATTCATAAGTCCGATGGCGGTGATTTCATCGCGCCATTGAATTTTCTCGATGGCGTAGTCCGGCAGCTGCGTGAGCAGGCGAATACGTGGCTCAAGGGCGCGTGCGGCTGCAATGAAATAGGCCATCCCGTCTTTTTCCGGATGCGCCGATGCCAGCCGAGCCGGATCGGAAACCCCCCAATGCGCGGTGATGGGCCGTCCCGGCCAAGCGGGGCAAGCCTCATTGAGCAAGGTGTCGCAGACGGTGATGACCATATCCATCCTGGGCGCGTCCGGTGCAAGGAAGATCGACCAGTGCTTGGAATACAGACCTTCGGTCGATAGACCCAATTGTTTGAGTGCGACCAGCGTCAGCGGATGAATTTCGCTCCCCTCTGTCTTTTGTCCCGCCGAATACGCCTTGAATCGTCCGGCGCCCCAGCGGTTGAGCAGTGCTTCAGCCATGATCGACCGGGCGCTGTTGGCCACGCACAGGAACAGCACATTGATGACAGATCGGTTGGTTGGCGTAGCACTCTCGGGGACGGACTCGTCACTTAACAGATTAGCGTTGGCTCGATAGATCTGATCGGCATGCTTGAGTATGTCTCGCCCTTCCACGCTCAATGACCAGCTCATGCGGGAAAGACGGATTACCTGACGTACCCACAGGGGCAGTTCCGGATTGATTGCGTAAATGTTCCAGGTTCCCTGACGCGTAATGAGCAGCCACTGATCTTCCAGCAAGACGGCCAAATGTCGGGAAATCGTCGACTGTGGACGCTCAAGCAATGTTTGCAGGTGACAGACGCATAAGCGGGGTTCCGAATCGAGCAGCATCAGGATGCGCAGGCGCGTTTCTTCGGCAAGCGCTGAAAACAGATGCTCAGGATGACCATGTTGTTCGGTGATATTCATGTCAATACATTCGCCAATCCGGATATATGTCCGTCAATCTATCCGAAATTAATGACAATTGTGTGAAGGATCGTGCGATTGCCAGCGAACTCGATGATCGGAATCCCGATTCACGTTTGTTTTCCAGGGCTAAGCGCGTGGTATGTAACAGGAGATTTACTTATCAACAGAATCTGTGGATAACTACGGGTATAACCTTCTAGGCGGCTTGCGCAATCAAGTGGTTATCGGGGTTGTGTAATTTTTGATCACCTAAATCTCGATGTGGAAATATGATATATATCAGTCAGATATGTATTATTTCTACATCGAAGGATAATCTTGCTGGAGCGTGGGGCTACAGAATTGTTGTCAGACGGCGCTGTGTGGACAATTGCCGCCTGTCAAGGCCTTTTGTCAGGTATTACGAGGACTTTTGGCCAATTAATTCGATCGGATAGCCATCAGGATCTGCAATGAATGCGATGATCGTCGTCCCGGCATTCATTGGGCCGGCTTCGCGCAAAATTTTGCCGCCTTGCGCCTTGATTCGGTCCGTGGCTTTGTAGACATCATCCACTTCAAGGGCAATGTGCCCGTAGCCGGTGCCGAGATCGTATTCTGTCACACCCCAGTTATAGGTCAGTTCAAGAACGGTATGGTCCGATTCATCGCCATAACCCAGAAAGGCCAGGGTGAACTCTCCTGCGGGATAATCCTTCTGTCGCAGCAGTTTCATGCCGAGAATTTCGGTGTAAAACTTGATGGAGGCCGGCAGGTCACCGACCCGCAGCATGGTATGAAGAAATCGCATGAATGTGCTCCTGTTTCGTCTTCGTCAATGTGATTGGGGAATGGCGGGGTTTACCCGCCAAAGGGAGATTGGGCTTTCTGGGTGTCCGATCTTAAAGATTCAAGCCGCGCTGCAGATCCCGAATGATATCGATGGGGTCTTCCAGGCCGATGGCGAGCCGAACCAGCCCATCGGTAATGCCGGCTTGTGACCGTTGCTCGGGCGTCAGCCGGCCATGAGTCGTCGTGGCTGGATGGGTGATGGTGGTTTTCGCATCACCCAGGTTAGCCGTAATCGACAGCATTTGCGTGGCATTGATCAGCGCCCAGGCAGCGTCTTTCCCGCCTTCGAGCTCAAAGGACACGATGGCGCCTGGTCCGGATTGCTGTCGGGCAATGATTTCCGCCTGGGGGTGGCTGGCCAAACCGGGGAAATGCACCGTGGTTACCTTGGGATGATTCACCAGGAACTCAGCAACCGTTTGGGCATGTGCGCAATGGGCATGCATCCGCAGGTCAAGGGTCTCCAGCCCCTTGGCGAAGATCCAGGCATTGAACGGCGACATGGTTGGACCGCAGGTACGCAGGAAACCACGCACCTCCTCGCCAACCTGGGTCTTGTTCCCCACGACCGCACCGCCAATCGCACGCCCCTGGCCGTCGAGAAACTTCGTGGCCGAGTGGATGACGATGTCGGCTCCAAGCGCCAGCGGCTGTTGCAGGATGGGTGTGCAGAAACAGTTGTCGACGACCAGCCCTGCCCCGTGCCGATGCGCCAGATCGGCCAGTCGCGCGATATCAACGACTTCCGTCAATGGGTTGGATGGGCTTTCGACGAACACCCAGCAGGTTTCGTCGGTGATGGCCGCTTCCCATTGCGCCCAGTCGGTCAGATCGACCCAGCGTACCTTGATGCCGAATTTGGTCAGATACTTGTTGAACAGCACGGACGTGGTGCCAAACACCTGCCGGGCCACCACGACTTCGTCACCCGCCGCGCAGAGTGCCATGAAGGTACTGAGAATGGCCGCCATGCCGGAGCCGGTGGCCACACAGGATTCGCCGCCTTCGAGTGCGGCCAGCCGTTCTTCGAACACGCGCGTCGTCGGGTTCGTGAATCGTGCGTAGATATTGCCGGGTTCTGCTCCGGAGAACCGGGCGGCGGCCTGCTCGGCCGAATCGAACACGAAACTCGAGGTCGTGAAGATCGGCTCGCTGTGCTCATGTTCGTTGGTGGGCTGGTGGCCAACCCGGATCGCGCGGGTTTTGGGTTGCCACTCCGGGTCGTAGGGACGGTTCATTGACTACCCTCCTCCTGAATCAAAAAATATTGGTTGGCAAATTCGTCAAACTCGACCAACAGGGTCAACAACGCTCGGGTGTCGTAATCCTGCATTTCGGCAAAACGGTATTCGGCCAGCGGCGCGATCGAGCAGGCTGCGGGGAGCGAAGCGACTTCGTGAACAGCGTGCGTCATTCGAGGGATAAACACCCATTTCAGCCATGCATGAAACTCAAGCGTGTCGAAGCAGAACGGCACCGTACTACTCAGCGCGGCAGCAGAGGGTTGTGGTGTACTCAACCCGGCATCCAGCAGTGCATGTTCAATGAGTCGGAGCTGGTTCAGTAAATCGGCCCGACTCGGTTTTCCGGTGTTCTGTTTCGGTTGCGTATTCACGATGATCAAGGGTCTCCGATTAGTGGATGCGGGGTCTCTGTTCCAGATCGCCGCTATCTTCTTCCGAGTCGGCCCAGAACAGACGATGCGGAATCCACTGTCCGCGACCGATTTGCGCGGCATGATAGAGCGCCTGATTCGTGTATTCCTGGGCTTCGTGAATCGCATTCACATAATCGGCATTGCTGGCCTGAGCGATCAACCCGGCAATAGCGGAGGCCAGCGTACAGCCTGAACCATGAAATTGACCCGGCAGCCGTTCGTATGCGAATCGCCGGGGTGGCATATTGCCGTGGAAAAGCCAGTTTTCCACCTCGACACCGGGTTCGTCGCCGCCCTTGAGCAGCACATACTCAGCCCCCAGGCTCAGCATCGCCTGCCCACGTTCTTCGACCGTTTCCGCTTTTTGTCCCGCCAGGGTTGCGAGTGCCCGGGATTCGAAGGCATTGGGCGTCAGTATCGTGGTGAGCGGTAGCAATAGCGTGACGATCGCTTTGGCGACCGATTCGTTGCCGAGCACCCCGCCGCCACCGGCGACCAATACGGGATCGAGAACCACCGGGATATCCGGGTAGTCCTTGAGAATGCTGTGTATCACTTCCACGAGTGCGACACTGCCGATCATGCCGATCTTGATGCAGGCAACCGGCATGTCTTCCAGAACGGCGCGCGCCTGCTCGATCACGAGTGTGGGGTCGGTCGGGACAAACCGTTTCACGTTGCTGGTGTCCTGCACGGTCAATGCGGTGATGACCGTGGCTGGATGAACGCCCTGGCTGATAATGGCCTCGATATCGGCCTGCACGCCCGCGCCGCCACTCGGGTCGTGACCGGAAAACACCAGGACGACAGGAACTGTTATTTCGGGATTACTCATAGCGCACCATCAGTTGATTTCGGTTTGTTCATTCGTGAAAAAATACACTCGGTTGGGGTTAGGCCGTAGACTCTATTCCATTGGCGCGATCGCAGACATCGGAAGTTTTCATGCACAAAATACAGCTCGTGACTCTGTGGACGAATTGGCAACAGTGGATCTGGCACGGAAAACCGGATCGACGCGACCTGCGTTGGCTACAGCGGCTGAGCCGAATTCTGCTGTATGTTACCCGAGACGTGCTCAAAGGCGATCTACAGCTCAATGCCATGAGCCTATCCTACACGACCTTGCTGTCCCTCGTGCCGCTCCTGGCCGTGAGCTTCTCGGTACTGAAGGCCTTCGGCTCGGATCGGGTGATCGGGACTTTTCTGAATGCGATATTGGAACCCCTCGGCAATTCCGCCCCCGAATTGACGACCCGGATTCTGGAGTTCGTCAGCAATATCAAGGTCGGTGTTCTGGGCGCTGTGGGGATCGCCCTGCTGTTTTATATCGTCATCGCCCTGATGCAGAAGATCGAGTCCGTATTCAACGGGATCTGGCGGGTGCATCAACTCAGGGATCTGTCGACCCGTCTTGCCATGTACCTGTCCGTTCTGATGGTGGGGCCAGTATTGATACTGGCGGCCATGGGGGTGACGGCCACGGTGCTTTCGAACGGCTTCATGAACGATGTTTTGGGATTCATGCCGTTACGCGGCATCATGACGGTTGTGGCCTGGCTGTTCCCGCTCCTGATGTGGACTGGCACCTTCACCTTCATCTACGCGTTCATTCCCAACACCCGTGTGCACTTTTCCGCTGCACTGGCGGGCGGCGTGGTTGCCGCCATCACCTGGAATGGCATCGGTCTCGCGTTCGGGAGCCTGATTGCCACATCGACCCAATACACCGCAATCTATTCGGCCTTTGCCTCGCTCGTGCTGTTCATGGTCTGGCTGCAGGTCGCCTGGCTGATCGTGCTTCTGGGTGCCAGCGTGTCCCATGCCTGGCAAAACGTCGAACATCTGTCCGCCCATCATGCGACGCAACAGGGTCAGGCGGATCGGCTCATGGTGGCGGCGATTGAAACCTTGTCGCTGATTGCCGCGCGGTTTATCCAGGGCGGTAACCCGCCCACGGATGATGAAATCAAGCTCACGCTGATGCAGAGGCTGTCGCTGGACCCTGAAACCACAGATCTGGCCTTGAGTCGCCTGTCATCGGCCACCCTGATTCGCCCGGTATCGGCCGATGTATTGGGCTGGGTGCCAGCCCGGCCACCGGAGCAACTTTCTCTGGCAGATATACGGATCGCCCTGTTTGGCCAGCCCGATGGGCTGCAGGTGGGGTATCAACCCATTACGCGGCAATGGCTGGATATGGAAAAATCCATTCTTGCAGAGCGAATGAATCAGGTGACTTTTGCGGTGAATCAGGAAAAACCAGCGCCACAGGAGACTGTGGACCCTGCGGCGGAAAGCGATTCCCCTAAGCCGTAGGCTTCGCCGGCTTGCGCCAATACACCACACTGTGTTCCCACTGGCCGAGCAGCCGGGCCAGTACAAACAGCGCGTCCGAGAGCCGATTCAGATAAACGGCGACCGGCATCGTGCCCTCGCCTTCCAGCTCCACGAGTTCCCAGAGGGTGCGTTCCGCACGGCGAATGGTGACGCGCACGACGTGCGCCTGGGCAAGATTGGGCGACCCGCCGGGCAGGATGAATTCCTTCAGCGGCGGTAAGTCGGCATTGGCCTGTTCGATCCAGGCTTCCAGTGCCGCAAGATTCGGTAATTGACCGGGGCTGGCCAGATTGCCCATCGCGAGATAGCCGCCCAGATCAAAAAGGGCATGTTGCTGGTCGGCAAGAAACAGGTCCAGGTCAGCAAAACCCGTAGCGGATACCGGGTTTTGTGTCAGCACACTGCGGAGCAAGCCGATATGGGCGTTGCACTCGTCGATGTCGCCCAGCCCCTGCATGCGCGGGTGGGTCTTCGATAACCGGCTGCCGTCGGCGAGGCCGCTCGTGCCCGCATCGCCGGTGCGCGTGACGATCCGCGATAAGCGGGACTTGCCCGTTTCCGGGCCCGAGGACGACAAGATCAGGATGCCAGCGGCGTGTCGTGCGGTGTGGGCACGTCGGTGGGATGATTAATGCTCCGGCCGCGCAGCGCATGGATGGCATAGACCCACATGGCGACGACACCGTAGAACAGGCCGGCTACCACGCCCATGTCGACAATGCCGCGCCAAGGCTGGGGCAGCCAGTGCACCGCCACAATCAGCACGATAATCCCGCTGGTCACGGACATGGCCACGATCCGGCGCTTTTTGGTGGCGTGGATGAAGCCCATGCAGTACAGCGGTGCCAGCAAGACATGCCACCAGACTGGGTTGTTGGCGAGATGGGCCGCACGGGCGACGACGCGCGGCGAAAACCCCTTTTGAAAGCCCTTGAAGCCTTCGCCGTAGAGCATGAAGATCATCCAGAACACGAAAAAGACGGTCTCATACCAGTGCCAGGGTTCCACGGTGGCGCCCATGGCAAACGGATATACGCGGTACACAGCCCACGCCAGCAGAGCTGTAATGCCCAAAAATCCCCAAAGGGCCCCCAAACGTCCCATCATCTTTTCCATGCTCAGCCTCTCTCTATCGTCGAATCCAATCATCAGAAATGGATCGGGCGTGGCCATCGGCTCCGGATTTAAGGCTAACATGTATGCCTTAAATCCAAAGAATCAACATTGCCCGACTCGAATATAACCCTACTCTAATAATGGATTGGCTCAAAACCAATTAGTTCAACTATGAATAAAAGTACGCGCCTCGAATTTTTCCAGCGGCTTGCCGCCCAGCGCCCCGAACCCACCACCGAACTCTTGTACGACAATGGGTTCGAGCTGTTGGTCGCGGTCATGCTGTCCGCGCAGTCCACGGATGTGGGCGTCAATAAAGTTACGCGTAAGCTCTACCCCGTCGCCAATACGCCCGTGCAAATCCTCGCGCTGGGCGAAGCGGCGCTGGAATCGTATTTGCGCACGCTGGGATTATATCGGGCAAAAACGAAGAATGTACTCGCCACCTGCCAAATTTTACGGGATCGATATGAAAGCACCGTCCCAGAGGATCGCGCCGCGCTGGAATCTCTGCCCGGCGTAGGGCGCAAAACCGCCAATGTCGTGCTGAATACCCTGTTTCGCCAGCCGGTGATGGCGGTCGACACGCATATCTTTCGAGTCGCCAACCGCACGGGCCTGGCACCGGGTAAAACCGTGCTGGCGGTCGAAAGCCAATTGATGAAACACGTACCAAAGGCCTACCTGCAGGATGCCCACCATTGGCTGATCCTGCACGGGCGCTACACCTGCAAGGCACGCAAGCCCGATTGCGGCGCCTGCATCGTCTGCGACCTGTGCGATTATCGATCCAAGCCCGAACCCTGCAACCCGGAATTTACCGGCAAGTTTTCCACGCCGGAGGCACCCGCCCATGTACAGCAATGATCGACGCCAGATGCGTCAACCCTTTCTGGATGCCTGGCAGAAAACCCGTGATCGCCTGCCCATGACCGGCATCGAACTCAAGCTGTCGGAAGTCATCGGTCAGCACCCCGAATATCACGCCCTGCTCGAGAACACGGAACAGGCCCTGGAAAAAGACTGGCTGCCGGAACATGGCGAAGTAAATCCGTTTCTGCACATGGGCTTTCACCTCTCCATTCGGGAAATGGTGGGGATCGATCAGCCCGCCGGGATGCGCACGCACTACGAACGCCTGTGTCTGCAGTTCGGGGATGCCCTGCAGGCCGAACATGCCATTATGGATTGCCTGAGCGAAGCGCTTTGGCGCGCCCAACGGGACAATACCGCGCCGGATGGCGTGGCGTTGCTGGCCTGTATTGGTGGGTTGGTACGCGGGAAATAAGGGATTTACCCTTCAGGTGGCGAGAGGCGCTGTAGGCTGGGGTGATGTAAGAACCCCAACAGATGCTAGCGCCCCACCGAGGTGTTGGGGTTCCTGCGTCACCCCAACCTACAAAGAATAATACGGGATCAGGAACTCTCTTCCATCGGCCAGTCCGCGACATGCTCTGGCCAGAGTTCCTCATTGAGATCGGCCACGTGGCGCGCCCTGCCCTGCACTGAATACCCGGCAGTATTGGAGGAATCGGGATCGCCCGTGACGAGTGGATGCCATTCCGGCAGATCACGACCCTCGGCCAGACGGCGGTAGGCGCAGGTGGCTGGCAGCCAGTGAAATTCGTCGAGGTCTTCGGGCTTGAGCCAGACGCAGGTTGGCACCAGCTCATGGCGCTGGGCGTAGTTGCCGCA
>DATKTJ010000081.1:0-9473 GCA_035531235.1 Halothiobacillus sp.
GGCCCGATCAGCATGATGTGGTAACCGCCCGGCGCCAATTGGGTCTCACCATGTGCCGGGATGGCGATCTCCTTCTGCTCGATCATGCGATGCATGCCGTCGACCTGGATGGATTTATGCATCTGCACCGCCTTGAAACCCGGTGCGGTTGCCTTGATCAAGGCCTCAGGCTGATCGCTTGAATTCTTCATCGTCAGAAATACGGCGCTGGCCATCGCACCCGGAGGCTGCTCCGGAATCCAGGCCCCCGAGATCACCGGGGCGGCCTGAGCCGCAAGACTTATCATCAGGATCATTGAGCCCACAAACCACTGTTTCATTGCACCACCTCTTTGAAGAAACGAACCAGCGCCCGATCCATGGGCGCAATTTCATGTGGAGACGGCAGAATCGCCACCATCCGTCCATCCGGGGAAATCAATCGATACGCCGTGTCATGATCGACGTCGTAGATCATGCTGCCCGGGGCATGCGGATGAATGCGATACCCAGCCTTAAGAGGATGCGTCACTCGGTCGATCATGCTGCGCGAACCGGTAATACCAAGAAATGCCGGATCAAAATAATGCGCATATTCCGCCAGTCGTTTGGGGTGATCGCGTTCGGGGTCCACCGACAGGAACACGACCTGCCAATGCACGTCCGGCAGGGTCTTTTTCAATTCGGGCAACAAACCGGACAGTGTCATCAGCTCGGTGGGACAGACGTCCGGACAAAACGTGTAGCCAATATACAGCAGGGTCCAATGATTTCGGAACAATGCCGGCATCGAGACCGGCCCCTGGGCAGAGACAAAATCGGCTCCAGGCACGACAATGGGCGATGTCAGTGCGCGGAACACCAGGAGATCATCGGGCCTGAATGCAGCCAAGCGCTGAACATCCAACGGGCGGGTATTCACATCCCCCGCTACAACTGCGGGAACTGCCCAACCATGCCCCACCACGACCAGAGAAATCAGGAGCAGAAGGGCGACAGGACGCCCCCGTCGCGCCGCACAATGTAGCCGCAGTCCGTTCATCAATCCGTCCTCCCCGTCATGCCTTGCCCCACACGCGTCATCACGCCGTTTTATTAAATATGGATAAGTCGTTAATATGCCTCTACACGCCCAAAACAAACAATGTGTGATTTCACACACCTGAATCGATGGTTTACACAGACCCGCTCGTCGTTTGCAGGCCGTCACCCCCGGTTATCGAGAAACATGAAACTGAATACGAAACAAAAACAATTTCTGCGCACCCAGGCGCACCACCTGAGTCCGGTCGTCCTGCTTGGCCAGCACGGCCTGACCGATGCGGTCATGGCAGAAATCGAGCTCGCTCTGACCATCCATGAGCTGATCAAGGTACGTGTCCCCGGTCAGGATCGTGAGGACAAGAAAGCCATCATCAATCGAATATCGGAAACCACCGGCGCCGAATTGGTGCAGACCGTCGGACACATCGCCGTCCTGTACCGCCCGCACCCCGACGAACCGCGTCTGGTTTTACCCAAGGCCACCAAGCCCCCCAAGGGTAGTGCCGGGAAACCGCACTGAGACTTTGATGATTCTGCCGTTTCTGGATTCGGGTAACCATGCCGACCCCCAGGACTTCCCGCCCGTCTCTCAGGCGTTGAGCGAACCGAACGGACTGCTGGCGGTGGGTGGAGATTTATCCCTGCCACGGATGATCGCGGCCTATCAACGCGGCATTTTCCCCTGGTTCAGTGCGGACGACCCAATTCTCTGGTGGGCGCCGGACCCCCGCACGGTCCTTCTGCCACAGGAGTTCCACTGTTCCCGATCACTGGATAAATGGCGTCGGCAACAAAAATATACCGTCACGGTCGATCAAGCCTTTGAGGATGTCGTCGCCGGTTGCGCAGCACCGCGCTCAAAACAGGATGGCACCTGGATCGTGCCGGCGATGTATGAAGCCTTCGTTGCACTGCACCGCGCCGGAGTCGGACACTCCGTCGAGGTCTGGTCGGGCAATCGCCTCGTGGGAGGACTCTTTGGTGCCAAACTGGGTCGGGCCGCCTTTGGCGAGTCGATGTTCAGCCGGACACCGAATGCATCCAAATTCGCCCTGGCAGCCATCCTCCTGGACGGTTGCTGGGGTGAGATCGACTTTCTCGACTGCCAGTTCAGCACGGAACATTTGCTGACCCTGGGGGCGGTCGAGTGGTCACGCAGTTATTTTGTGCGGCAACTGGTCAAAAGCCAGCTTGACGACACACCGGCTCGACAAGGAATATCTGTCTAGCCGAATCGGGCAGGCACCGCAAGAATGCCTTTCATCTCTATAATGGATATGCGAATCACCTATGCAGCAACATGACGTCATGGCCTCATTACTAATCCTGCTGGTGATTTCGGTCATCGCGGTGGTCGGTCTGCGCCGCCTTAAACTGCCAGCCGTCCTCGGTTATCTTGCCGTCGGCGTTGTGGCGGGTCCTTTCGGACTGGGCTTGATCAGCCAGACCGCTGATATCCATATCATCGGCGAGTTCGGTGTGGTGTTCCTGCTGTTCATGCTCGGGCTGGAGTTTTCCCTGCCCCGTCTGATCGCCATGCGGCGGGCCGTTATCGGGATGGGGGGCGCACAGGTGCTCACCACGGCAGTCGTTACCGGTATCGCAGCCTGGCTGATGGGATTCTCCCCCGCCGCCGCCTTTGTCCTGGCCGGTGTACTGACCGTGTCATCCACCGCCATCGTCGTCAAGCAACTGGGCGAGCAGATGGAGCTGAACAGCCGTCACGGCAATAATGCCATCGGGGTATTGCTGTTCCAGGATATCGCTGTTGTGCCCTTCCTGATCATCATCCCTGTTCTCGGTGCGCATAGTGGCGCGCCAACCGATTCCACCCAGGTCACCTTGAATGTTGCCTGGGCGATCAGTGCCGGGGTGGCCGTGTCCGTCGCCCTGTTTTTCGGCGGGCGCTGGGTACTGCGCCCTCTGTTCCGGGAAATCGCCCGCGCCCACTCGGCCGAGCTGTTCACGATCGCCGTGCTCTTGGTGGTACTGGGCGCCGGCTGGCTCACCAATCAGGCGGGACTTTCCTATGAGCTGGGCGCATTCCTGGCGGGCATCGCCCTGTCGGAAACCCAGTACAAGCACCAGATCGAATCGGACATCCGCCCCTTCCGCGATGTGTTGCTGGGGCTGTTCTTCATCACGATCGGGATGCTGCTGAATGTCCGCGTGCTGCCCGACATTTTCATCTGGGTTGTCATCCTGCTTGCGCTCCTGATCGTGGTGAAAACCGCCATCATTTTCATTATTGGCCGCGCCATGGACGAGGAGCCCGGCGTCGCGCTTCGGACAGGTCTGGTGCTGGCTCAAGGGGGCGAATTCGGCTTTGCCATGCTGGCAATCACCACAGCAGACATCATGCCCGACGATCAACGACAGATCGTTCTGGCGGTCGTGATTTTCTCCATGGTACTGACCCCGATCCTCGTCAAGTTCAATGGCCGGATCGCCAAGCACATCGTACCGAGCTATCAGCGAGAGCGTCGTGAAGCCCAGCACAACCTCACACAATCCACCTCGGATCTGTCGAACCATGTCTTGATCTGCGGATTCGGTCGCGTTGGCCAGAACGTCGCCCGGCTGCTGAAAAGCGAAGGTTTCGACTATACGGCCATCGAAGTCGATCCGGATATCGTGCAGCAGGCCATGCAGGCTGGCCTGCCCGTTCATTTCGGCAACTCCACTCATGGCGAGATTCTCGAATCCGCCGGTCTCAGTCGCGCTCGGGCGCTGGTCATCTCTCATCTGGACGATGCCATCGCCCTGAAAACCATTGAGGTGGCCCGAAGCTTGTCTCCGGATATCCCGATCATTGTCCGCACGCGCAGCGATGAACAACTCGACCAATTTTACGGCGCCGGGGCGACGGATGTGGTCGCCAGCATCTATGAAATGAGTCTGGTGTTGTCCGGCAATGTTTTGCGCGCACTCAATGTCCCCGTCTCCAAGGTCATCCGGCAGATCCAGGAAATTCGCCGCGAAAACTATGCCCCCCTGCGACATACCTTCGCCGGCACCCGATCCCGCGAAACCGGCGACTTCGTTCCCCTGGCGCCGCGCACCCTGCGCAACATCACCCTGATGCAAGGCGCGTACGCGATCGAAAAGCCGTTGAGTGCCTGCCTCCCGGCCAACCGAACCATTGTCGTCGACGCCATCAACCGCTCCGGGATTCGCGGCGAGACGCCCCAGTCGGACATGATCCTTCAGGAAGGCGATACCCTCACCCTCTATGGCGCGCCCGAAGAACTCGACAGCGCCGAACACTTTCTGCTTGCCGGGAAGGAATGACACTGCGAAGAAAAAACCTGACTCAACAGGAAGTTGGCCTACAATCAGGATCAAAAGAGAGATACACTGACGGCTCATGGACCCGAGTGGTCGACCACCCAACGAGGTGCCAACGATGATGACTTCACCGTTAAGCTATGCAAATACGCCCGTCGCCGATGGCGCACTGACGCCAAGCAACAGTCAGAACCCGAACTACCCGTCGGCCCAGACGCGCAACGCCCCCGTCGAGCCACAAACCCCCAACCGGGTGTCCAGCCCGGAGCAGGTGGCTTCGGCCGCCCGGCAAGCAAACCCGCCATTCGGACAGACACCCGGCCAACTCGTCGACGTGCACGCCTGATACAGGCCACGAGAACGTCCGTCGGAACGACATGCAGTAAGCCGTGTCGTGCCCTGCCGGGCAAATCAGGTGCGAATCCCCGCCGAATGAGCCACAATCGTGCTCCAAAATTCCCACCTGCAAATTTGTTATGGCGTCACTCAAACCTTCCCGCATCGCGATCCCGAAGTCTTCCCTTGATCCGATTTTCATTCGCAGCCAAACGGCGCTGGGCACGGCCTATACCTTAGCCACACTCGCCCGGACCCAGTCGCAGCCCCTGCTCGTCATTGCCCCGGACACGCGCAGTGCGGCCGAAATGACCGAGGCATTGGCCCTGTTCGACTGCCCCGCCAACACCTTCCCCGATTGGGAAGTACTGCCCTACGACCGGTTCTCGCCGCATCAGGATCTGATCTCGGATCGGCTGGCGCGCTTGTGGCACCTGCCCCGTGAAGCACAGGGCATTACCCTGATCGCCGCACCAACCTTGCTGCAGCGGCTACCGCCGCCTTCGTTCGTGACAGGTCACAGCTTCCTGCTCAAGGCCGGCGATCATCTGGATCGAGAAGCCTATCGCCAGCAACTGACAGACGCGGGTTACCTCGCCGTATCCCAGGTCGTTCAACCCGGTGAATTTGCCTTGCGCGGCGGCTTGGTCGACGTATTCCCCATGGGCATGAGTCAACCGGTGCGCATCGATCTCTTCGACGACGAAATCGAAACCCTGCGCCTGTTCGATCCCGAGACCCAGCGCTCAACCGATCCCGTGCCGGAGATCACCCTGTTGCCTGCCCGGGAATACCCGCTCAACGAAAACGGCATTGCGACCTTCCGGCGCAACTGGCGCAACCGCTTCGAAGGGGACCCGACCCGCAGCCCGGTCTACAAGCAGATCAGCGACGGCCTGGTGCCGGCCGGCATCGAAACCTATCTGCCCCTGTTTTTCGACACCACCGTCACGCTGTTCGACTATCTGCCCAAAAATGCCGGCCTCTTCGTCCTGCCGGACGTGGACACGGCGATCGAACGATTCACGACCGACACGATCGACCGATACAGTCAACGTGCGGGCGACGTCAGCCACCCCATTCTCAAGCCCGACGAACTCTATCAAACGGCCGACCAGTACCTGGAACGGCTCAAGCAGTGGCCCCGGCTGCTCACGATTCCCGTCGACTACCCCGGTCTGCCGCAGGCAATCGTGCTACCGCACCAGTCGCTCCCCGAACTCGCCAACCCCGTTCGTGGACAGGAAAGCCTGGCGGGACTGATCGCCTTCAATGACAGTTTTAACGGCCGTGTATTGCTGACGGCAGAAAGCCCAGGCCGTCGCGAGGCATTTGGCGAACAATTGGCCAAAGCCGGGATCAAGGCGCCGGTATTCGACACGTTGGCCGACTGGCAAGCGGGCACCGACCGGTTCGGCCTGCTGGTCACGCCCATCGAACGCGGCGCCATCCTTGCCTTGTCGGATACAGCACCCCCGCTGGCACTGATCACGGAAACCGATCTGTTCGCCGAGCGGGTTGCCCAGCGGCGGCGCAGCAGCACCCGTACGCGCGATGCCGACGCCCTGATCAATAACCTGAACGAACTGGCCGAAGGTGCGCCGGTCGTCCATGAAGAACACGGCGTCGGTCGGTTTGGCGGACTGACGACACTGACCATGAACGGGCTGGAGCAGGAATTCCTGATTCTGATTTTTGCGGGTGATGACCGGTTGTATGTGCCGGTGTCCTCCCTGCACCTGATCGGGCGCTATACCGGCGGCAGCGAGGAAACCGCGCCCCTGCACAAGCTGGGCAGCGGCCAGTGGGAAAAGGCCAAACGGCGCGCGGCCGAACAGGTGCGCGATGTCGCCGCCGAATTGCTGGATGTCCATGCCCGCCGGGCGGCGAAGAAAGGGCACGCCCTGCCGACTCCCGCCGAGGAGTATGCCGAATTCGCCAACGCGTTCGCCTTCGAAACCACCCCCGATCAGCAACTCGCCATCGACAGCGTACTGGCGGACATGGCTCGAGCCCAACCGATGGATCGCGTCGTCTGCGGCGATGTCGGTTTCGGCAAAACGGAAGTGGCCATGCGCGCCGCGTTTGTTGCCGTTCAGAACGGGCGTCAGGTTGCCGTTCTGGTGCCGACCACGCTGCTGGCCGAACAGCATCTGCGCAACTTCCGCGACCGCTTCGCAGGCTGGCCGCTGCGCATCGAAGGCCTGTCGCGCCTGCATACCGGCAAGAAGGCCGAGCAGACCCTGACCGACATCGCCTGCGGGAAAGTCGACATGATCATCGGCACACATAAACTGCTGCGAGACACGATCGAGTTTCACAATCTCGGGCTCGTCATCATCGACGAAGAGCAACGCTTTGGCGTTCGCGACAAGGAACAGCTGAAAAAACTGCGGGCCGAGGTCGATTTGCTCACGCTTACGGCCACGCCGATTCCGCGTACGTTGAACATGGCTCTAAGCGGTATCCGCGATCTGTCGATCATCGCCACGCCCCCGCGCGATCGGCTGGCCGTCAAGACGCTGACCCTGCGCTGGGACGACGCCCAGATTCGCGAAGCGGTACAACGGGAACTCAAGCGCGGCGGGCAGGTGTATTTCCTGCACAACGAGGTCAAAACCATCGACCGCATGGCCAAACAGTTGGCCGAACTCATCCCCGAAGCGCGCATCGCCACGGCACATGGCCAAATGCCCGAACGGGCGCTCGAGCAGGTCATGGCCGACTTCTACCACCAACGGTTCAATCTGCTGCTCTCGACCACGATCATCGAGTCGGGTATCGACATCAATACCGCCAACACCATTATCATCAACCGCGCCGACAAGTTCGGCCTTGCCCAACTGCACCAGCTCCGCGGCCGGGTCGGCCGGTCGCATCACCGCGCCTATGCCTATCTGATCACGCCCGACCCAACCCAGATGACGGCCGATGCCGTCAAGCGGCTCGATGCGCTGGCGGCGTTGGAGGAACTGGGCGTCGGCTTCACGCTGGCCACGCACGACCTCGAGATTCGCGGCGCAGGCGAACTTCTGGGCGAAGGTCAATCCGGCCAGATGCACGAAGTGGGCTACGGCTTGTACATGGAACTGCTGGATCGTGCCGTACGCGCGCTCAAATCCGGCAAGGAGCCCAACCTGCTGGCGCCCCTGGAGCGTGCCAATGGCGAGGTCGATCTCGGCCTGCCGGCGCTGATCCCGGCCGATTACGTACCGGACGTCCACAACCGGCTCATTCTCTACAAACGCCTGGCCAACTGCAGCGAACTGTCGGCCATCGACCAGATCAAGGTCGAACTGATCGACCGCTTCGGTCTGCTGCCCGATCCCGCCCAGACCCTGATCGAAACCCACCGGCTACGCCTCCAGGCACGGGACATGGGCATCCGCAAGCTGGAGCTGGCCAGTAGCGGCGGTCGTGTCGTGTTCACCGAACAGGCGGCGATCGATCCGGTCAAACTGGTGAAACTGGTGCAGAGCGCCCCGCAGAAATATCGCCTCACCGCCGACACCCTGAAATTCACCGAACCGCTGGACGACCTGTCCGCCCGCAGCCAGTTCATCCAGCGCCTGCTCGGGAGCATTGCCATATGACCGCCGAACACCCGACACCGGATACCACCGAACATCACCTCGTGCCTGCGCCATTATGGAAACGGGCCGCAGCCCTGTTCTACGACAGCCTGTTCGTGTTCGCCATCCTGATGCTGGCCACCCTGCTCGCCCTGCCGCTCAACCACGGCGAAGCGTTCCCGCAAACGGGCCTGCTGTCCTGGCTGTACCGGGGATACCTGATTGTCTGGGCCGGGGGATACTTCACGCTGTTCTGGTGCATCGGCGGGCAGACACCGGGCATGAAGGTTTGGCACATTCGTGTTCGATTCGACGGGCCCGGCTGCACGACCCGCGCTGCTCTCCGCTTTCTGGGCGGACTGCTCTCGATACTGCTGGCCGGGCTGCCTTTCTGGCTTTCCCAACGCGATCCCGAGCGACGCAGCCTGATCGATCGCAGGTTGGGCAGCCGGGTCATCAAGGTGATCTGATTACAACGCGTCAAACCCCGCACAGCACATCGAGCTGACCGGCACGTTGCACCTGGCGACGAATCCCGTCCGCAAGGATGGTCAATGCCGGATCGTCGACCGACCCGATCAAGGTAAAGTGATCGCGGGCGCGGGTCAGGGCTGTGTAGATCAATTCGCGGGTCAAAATCGGATTCGGCGAACTCGGCAACACGAACAGCGCATGCCCGAACTCCGATCCCTGCGCCTTATGCACGGTCAAGGCAAAAGCGGTTTCGCAGGGCGGCAATCGATGTGGATTGTGCCAGCGAATCGGCGCCTCTGGGTCATCACCGAGAAAAGCAACGCTCAGGGAATGGGCTTCGTCGGAATCGGCTCGGTAAGGCAGGGTCAATCCAATATCGCCATTGGTCAGCTGCAGCGCGGCATCATTTCTGGTGACCAATACCGGACGCCCGGCATACCACGCCTCATCCCCCAATCGAGGCTCCGGCAGCAGGCCTGCCAGATGAAGGGCCCGCTCGATCAGGGCATTCAGTCCGATCACCCCCTGAGGCCCCTGTCGCAAGGCACACAGCACCTGCACCTTCTGATGCGCGACGAAAATCGCCCGAGCCCAGTCATCCTGTGACGGCCCCGCCGATTCGGGCGGCGACTGCGCGAGACGCAACCAGGGCGCCAACACCTCGACCACCAATTGTGCCAACCTGCTTGATCGAGGATCGTCGAGCAGCAACCGAAGGGATTCGTGGGGCGGGTCTGCCTGTAATAAACGGCGCGCCGCCGCCGCATCGCCCTTGTTCAC
>DATKTJ010000082.1:0-2188 GCA_035531235.1 Halothiobacillus sp.
GCGGCACAGGCCGGGCTGGCCGTACTGCGGGATGGGGGGAATGCGCTGGAAGCCGCCGTGGCCACCGCCGCTGCCCTGGCGGTCGTCTATCCCCACATGACCGGGATCGGCGGCGATGCGTTCTGGCTGCTCAAGGAACCCGGCAACGCCCCCGTCAGTATCGACGGATCGGGCCGACTGGCGATGGATCTGGACGCCTGCTTCTATCATGAACATGGTCACGATGTCATTCCCACCCGCGGCGCCTTGGCGGCCAACAGTGTGGCGGGTGCCGTATCCGCCTGGGACAAGGCCCTGGGTTATAGCCATCGGCTTTGGCAGGGACGCATGCCCCTCTCTCGAATTCTGGCTGATGCCATCACCTATGCCGAAGAAGGCTACCCGGTCACCGAATCGCAGGCCCGCACGACCCGGGAACGAACAGACGAACTGGGTAGCCTGCCGGGTTTTGCGGACATCTTTCTGGAAAATGGCGCCGCCCGACCCATGGGATCACGCGAACGGAATCCCGCCTTGGCAGAAACGCTTAAACAGATCGCCCGTCATGGATCGAGCACGTTCTATCGGGGCGAGTTAGCAACGGCCATTGCCGACGAGCTCTGGCGCCTCGGCAGTCCGGTTCGCCAACGCGATCTCTATCCGCACCAGGCTGAATTCGTCACCCCGCTGACCACCGGATTCGCAGGCGGTCGCCTGTACAACACCGCCCCACCCTCCCAAGGTTTGGCCTCGCTGATGATTCTGTCGCTCTTTGAGCGCGCCGGCGGGTTGAATACGGAGCCGGACAGCGCGGAATACATCCATCTACTGGTCGAAGCCACGAAGCTGGCGTTCCAGATCCGGGATCGCTACGTCCGCGACCCACAGGACATGCCGATTTCCGCCGACGAACTCCTGAACGATGATCGGCTCGCTGTCCTCGCCGCGAAAATCCGTCCCGACAGCACCTTGCCCTGGCGCGGCCCGGGCGACATGGGCGATACCACCTGGTTTGGTGTGATTGATGGCGAAGGCCGGTCCGTGTCTGCCATTCAGAGCATCTACCACGAGTATGGCAGCGGTGTCGTTTTACAGGACACGGGCATTGTCTGGCAGAACCGGGGTATCAGTTTCTCCCTGCAACCCGACACGCCGCGCAGCATCGCACCTGGTCGTAAACCCTTTCATACCCTCAATCCCGCATTGGCCGAACTCGGCGATGGCCGCGTCATGGTCTACGGCAGCATGGGCGGCGATGGGCAACCACAAACCCAGGCCGCCCTGCTCAGCCGCATCGCGGGTTTCGACATCGGCCTGCAGGATGCAATCACCCGCCCACGCTGGCTGCTCGGCCGGACCTGGGGCAATCCATCCACCTCCCTGAAGCTGGAAAATCGATTCCCGAGTGCAACCATCGAGGCTTTGCGCGCACTAGGCCATGACGTGGAAACGGTGGGTGCCTTCGATGAAATGGTTGGCCATGCAGGCGCAATCAGCCGCAGCCCGGATGGATTGCTCGAAGGCGGCTTCGATCCACGCAGCGATGGCTGCGTCGCGGCCTATTAGCGGTTACAGGCTCATGTTTTTGCACCTTTTTCAACACCCCGGACCCAAGGCCAGTCAACGTGGATAGCAACCTGATCATCCTCATCCCACTCTTACTTGTCGCCGGCGCCGTCGGCGGCCTGCTGGCCGGACTTCTGGGCGTCGGCGGCGGTATCGTACTCGTGCCGATACTCTTTCATATCTACACGGGGTTGGGCATGAGCGCAGAGATCGCCATGCCACTCTCGGTCGGAACCTCCCTGTCGACCATCATTTTTACCTCACTGATGTCGGCGCGCAGCCATCATCGTCGCGGGAATATCGATCTTGATCTGGTCCGGCGATGGGCGCCGTGGATCATCGTCGGCGTGATTCTGGGCACCACGCTGGGCTCAATCGTGCCCGGCGCCATTCTGAAAACCCTGTTCGGTGGACTTCTTGTCGTGGTTGCCCTGCACATGTTCTGGACCGTCTTGCGCAAACCAAAAATCGCCGATCAACTGCCCGGTCGCCCCATCCAGTCGGCCATCGCAACGGGTGTGGGCAGCCTCGCCTCCATGCTGGGCATTGGCGGCGGCACCCTGGTCGTGCCGATCCTGAATCTGTTCGACTACCCGATCCATCGCGCCGTGGGTACGGCTTCACTCTTTGGCTTCATCATCAG
>DATKTJ010000083.1:0-52741 GCA_035531235.1 Halothiobacillus sp.
GAACAGGCAGGTCGGGTGGAACTGCATGAACTCCATGTTGGCAACCCGGCAGCCAGCACGCCAGCCCATGGCAATGCCATCGCCGGTGGAGCTATCGGGGTTGGTGGAGTAGAGATAGGCCTTGGCTGCCCCACCGGTCGCCAGAATCACGTGCCGGGCGCGGAGGGTATGAATGTGGTCTTCAGCCAGATCCAGCACATAGGCGCCGATGCAGCAGTTGGATTCTTCGGTGAGACCGAGCCGCTGCGTCGTGATCAGGTCGATCGCCAGCTGGTGCTCCATCAGGGTGATGTTCGGACGAGCCTGTACGGCTTCCAACAGGGTTTCCATCAGGGTTCGGCCTGTGTGGTCTGCCGCATGGGCGACCCGGCGGGCGCCATGGCCGCCCTCGCGCGTCAGGTGCAGGTGGCTGGATTCGCTGGAAAACGGCATGCCGAGTTCGAGTAGCCAGTCGATCTGATGTGCACCGGCTTCGACCACGCGCCGGACGACTTGCCCATCGGGCAACCCGTTTCCGGCTCGGCAGGTGTCGTCAATATGTTGCTCGACATCCTCGATGCCGCCGAGTGCGGCCGCAATCCCCCCCTGGGCCCACGGCGTGCTGCCCGCACTGATCGGACCTTTGCTCAGGATGGTGACGTTAATCTCGGTGGGCAAATGCAGTGCGGCAGACAGACCGGCTGCACCTGAACCAATAATCAGGACGTCGACGAGGGGAGCGGGTGTCGGGGTTTCGGGCATGGGGAGCGTGCTTTTTCAGGGAAATGGTGTGGGTTTGAGTATACCTGTGTCCATGCGGCGCGCCCATGGATACACGTACTGCAGACCAGGTAAGGGGTTACGCCCCGGAAAAGCGAGCGGGGCGACGTCTTCAGGGGCTAGCCCAGTTTGGGGCCCACCCAGACCTGTTGGGCATTGACGAACATTTTGATGCCCTGTTCGCCCAGTTCCCGTCCATAGCCGGAGCGTTTCGTGCCGCCGCTGGGCAGGCGTGGATCGGTCTTGACGATACCATTGATGGCGATCTGGCCGGATTCGATGTCAACCGCCATGGCAATTGCCCGGGCCGTGTCAGCCGTCCAGATCGCCGCGCCCAAGCCATAGGGCGTATCGTTGGCGATCCGCAGGGCGTCGTCGGCATTCTTTGCCGACATGGCTACGGCCACCGGACCGAAGGTTTCCTCGCAGCTGGCGACCATGTTGGCGCCGACATCGGCCAGCAAGGTCACCGGGTAGAAAAAGCCATCGCCTTCGGGCAGGGTGCCGCCGAGCAGGCAGCGTGCGCCCGCCGCCATGGTGGCGGTGACCTGACGATGCAGGTTTTCACGCAGATCGGCGCGGGCAATCGGCCCGATCTCGGTGGTTTCCAGCCGGGGATCCCCCATGTTGAGCCGTTCGAAGCGGGTTTTGAGCTTGGCCAGGAACGGCTCGTAAATGGTCTCTTCGATAATGATCCGTTTGGCCGCGATGCAGGATTGGCCAGCATTGATGCTCCGCGAGAGCACGATGGTATCGGCGGCCTTGTCGAGGTCGGCATCGGCCAGCACGATGACGGGATCCGAGCCGCCCAGTTCGAGTACGGCCGGTTTGATCTGTGCGGCGGCGGTGGCTGCCACGATGGCGCCGGCCCGATCCGAGCCGGTGAACGAGACCGCGCGTACCTGTTCGCTCTCGATGGCCCCGGCGATGTCGGGAGTTTCCAGCGGCAGGTTCTGGAAGACACCCTCCGGCGCACCGGCGCGGGTGAAGACATCGGCGATGGCCGCAGCGCAGGCAGGGACATGGGCATCGTGTTTCATCAGGCAGGTATTGCCCGCCATCAACGCCGGTGCGGCAAATCGGAAGGCGAGCCAGAACGGCGCATTCCAGGGCAGAATGCCCAGCACTGGTCCGATCGGCAGATACTGGACATAGCTGATCAGCGCATCGGACTTGATCATCTCGGTCGCCAGATACTGTTCGGCATGCTGAGCATAATGTTCGGCACACCAGGCCGCCTTTTCGACCTCGGCACGGGCTTCGCGAATTGGTTTGCCCATTTCCTCGACCATGGGCAGCGCGAGGGCCTCAACCTCTGAACGCATCAGTGCTGCAACCTTGTTCAGCAAGGCCGCCCGAGTCGATATCGGCGTTTTACGCCAGTGCTTGTACGCGGTGGCGGATGCAGCAATGGCCGCATCCCGACCGGCCGCATCCAGCGAGGGGTAGTCATGTAGCGGCTGGCCGGTTGTCGGGTTGATCACATGGAAAGTCATACGGCCTTGCGCTCCTTCTTGTGGGATGACCGGGGCTTCTTGCTGGATGCTGCCGGCGCCTTTTTCTTCGTATCCGCTGCGGGTTTCAGCGGGGCGACCTTGTGCGGAATCATGATCTCGAGCGGTTGTTCCGGCGGCAGCTGCCGCAGGCCTTCCTCGGGTTTGATGACGAAATCCTGATCCAGGGTGAAGAACGATTCGCAGCCGTCCTTGGTGATGTAGATGGTGTCGGAGATGCCGCAGGTCTTGTCGCCGTCCACGCCCCAGGCCCAGGGGATGATGTGGAAGGTCATGCCTTCGCGCAGCACGGTCTTGTCGCCGTGCATCAGGCTGAGAATGTAGCCCTCGTCCCAGCTGGGCGGGAAGGCGATGCCGATCGAGTAGCCCGAGCGGGTGATCAGTTTGCCGTGCTTGTCGTCGACGGTCATGATGCTCCGCACGAGATTGTCAGCGTCGGAGACGGTCACGCCGGGCCGGATCAGCGCCTTGACTTGCGCCAGTGCGGATTTCATGCGCTCCTGAGCCAGCATCATGTACTCGGTGGGTTCGCCGAGGATCGCGGTACGCATCATGGCGGTGTGATAGCGCCGATAACAGCCGCCGATCTCCAGGAAAACATGCTCGCCGGGCTTGACGACGCGGCCTTCCCAGGTGGCATGACCGATCATCGTCCGTGGTCCGGAGGTGACATAGGGCATGACTGCGGGCGCTTCGCCGCCGGCGCGGAACATGGCCGAGGCGATCTCGGCGGCGATCTCGTTCTCCGTCACCCCGGCCCGGCAGGCATTCAGCCCCGCCTTCATGCCGGCTTCGGTGGCGATGGCGGCCTTGCGCATGATGTCGATTTCAAAGCTGGATTTCGTTCTCCGCCCGCATTCAACGATGCCGAAACAGTCGAGCAGCCGGGCATCGGTAAGCGTCGTGCGCAGGGAGTCCTGCTGATAGGCCGGGAAGAAGTAGCTGTTGCGCTCGTAACCGAGTGTCTTGTGGGCCAGACCGAATTCCTTGAGGCCGGAAACCAGCATCTGGATCGCATCGCCGCCGTCCGGGTAGGGGCGAGTTCGTTCCACCCAGGTACGGGCGTGGACGTTGGACTCTTCCATGCCGCGGGTAATCATGAAGGGCTCGTCGTCCAACGGCACCACCAGAGCCTGGAAGAACGAATAGCCGGTGGTTTGGTAGTCGGTCAGGTACATCAGGTTTTCCGGGTCGGTAATCATGACCGCATCCAGCAGACGCTCCTCCATGCGTCGTCGCAGTTCGGTCAGGCGGCGCACATACTCTTCCATCGGAAAGGTCATATCATCGCGTTGTCTCATGATGTCGTCTCCATTTGGCTGGCCACGGCCTCGGCAAACAGCGCCAGACCTTCATTCAGGTCGTCATCGGGAATCGTCAGCGGCGGGATCAGTTTGATGATTTGCCCGCGTGACCCACAGACGGCGGCCAGCAGGCCGCGTTCGAAGCAGGCAGTGGCGATGGCCTTCGAGCGGTCGCCGTCGCCGAAGTCGATCGCCTGCATCATGCCGCGCCCCCGTACGGCACATCCGGGATATTTGGCAGCAATCTGTTCCAGGGCCTGGGCGATCACGCCGCCCTTGCGTTGGGTATCCGCGATAAAGGCCGGATCGTCGAAGTAGCCCAGGGCCACGGTCCCTGCGACGAAGGACAGATCCTGGCCACGGAAGGTGCCGGTGTGCTCGCCGGGCGCCCAGTGCTTGTCGTGTTCGGGCTTGTTGAGATTCATGGCCATCGGGGTGCCGAATCCGCCGATGCCTTTGGCTAGCGTGATGATGTCCGGATCGAGGCCAAAGCCTTCGAAGCTGAAGTAGGGGCCGGTGCGGCCGCAGCCGGCCTGGATGTCGTCGATGATGAAGAGCGCGCCCAGCTCGTGGGCCAGTGCCTGAACCCCTTGCAGCCATTCTTTACTGGCGATGCGCACGCCGCCTTCGGCCTGGATGGTTTCGACAAGGAAAGCGGCCGGTTTGGGCAGACCGCTGGACGGGTTGCTGTACAAGGCACGCATGCGTTCGAGTGAGGCCATCCCGCAACCGAGCTGGCAGCCGGGGCAGGGTGTTTCACAACCGAAAGCCTGATGAGTCACGTTGTTGAGCGGCACGCCGGCGGCATTGCGGAAATGGGCATTGGTGGTAGCGGCGAGGGCGCCCAGCGTCATGCCGTGAAAGGCGTGGTGGAAAGCAACGACATTCTCGCGGCCTGTGACGCGTCGCGCTAGCTTGAGCGCGGCTTCTACTGCATTGGTGCCGGTCGGTCCGACGAACTGCAACCGGTAATCCATCTCTCGGGGCTTAAGAATCGTATCCACGAATTTCTGAATAAAGGCGCGTTTGGCCGTGGTGTACATGTCCAGACTATGAGCCACGCCATCACTTTGGATGTACTCGATCAGGGCCTGTTTCATCTTAGGATTGTTGTGCCCGAAGTTGAGTACACCGGCGCCGGCGAAAAAATCGATGAAGGTTTTGCCGGACTCATCGGTCTGACGGGCATTGCTCGCGGTCTTGAATACGGTAGGGGCGGCCCGACAATAGGCACGAATTTCCGATTCCCATTCCTCAAAAATCTGCATGCTGCTCTCCTGAACGCGGGGGTGAATGTCGGCTGGTACCGGGAGAAAGCGGTACTGGCCACGAGATCGCAAGCAAACCGTCTTGAGCGGTTGCCTATCGAAAAGAGGGGGCTTGAGGCCCTTATGGTGGCGATACACCAATAAGCGAGGCAAGAATTCGGCCAACCGGGTCGATCAAGCGATCGTTGAAGTCGTAGCGCGGGCTATGGCAGGGCTCATGATGACCCGCGCCATCATCAGCCCCAATCAGTGCAAATGCACCCGGAATTGCCTCCAGGTAATAGCTGAAATCCTCTGAAGCCATGATGGGTACAGGCAATTCAGACGCGCACCAATCGGCACCGAGGACGGATGTGAGCGCACCTCTATAGTGCAAGGCGGGTTCCGGATGATTGACGGTCGCCTGATAGCGGGGGGTGAATGTGATCTTTGCCTCAACCCCATAACTGCGTGCCGTCGACTCGGCAATGTCTTCGATCAGCCGACCGATGAGGGCGCGGGTCTGGGTGTCGCCAATGCGAACGCTGCCAGCCAGACGGGCGGATTCCGGAATCACGGTGATACCGCTTGGCGCATCGATTGAGGTGACGCTGACGACGGCGGCTGATTGCGGGGGCAGGCGGCGCGCGACGATCTGCTGCAGATTCAGGGTGATCGCGGCCGCGGCGAGGACCGGATCCCGGCAGAGTTCGGGTTGGCTGGCATGGCCGCCGCTGCCGGTTATTTCAATCTCGAAGACGGCATTGGCCGCCATGAGCGGGCCGTCGGGGCAGACGGCCTGACCAAAGGGGATGGCGGGCCAGTTGTGCCAGCCGAAGATCCAGTCCACGCCGTCGAGGGCGCCCTCTTCGATCATCGCCCGCGCACCGTGCCCGCCTTCCTCGGCGGGTTGGAACAGCAGGCTGACCGGGCCCGGCAGAATGGATTCATTGGCCTTGAGCCACCGCGCTACGGCCATCAGGGTCGCGGTGTGCCCATCGTGACCACAGGCGTGCATGACGCCGGGGGTCTGGGATGCCCAGTCCACACCGGTCTGTTCTCGGATCGGCAAGGCATCGATATCGCCCCGCAACGCAATATGTCGTCCCGGAGCCGAGGGCGCAAGTACGGCCACGGTGCCGGTCTCCGCACAAACCCGCCACGGGATGTCATGGGTCTGGAGCGCGGTGCGGATGGTCTGTGCCGTGGCGTGTTCCTGCCAGGTGAGTTCCGGTGCGCAATGCAGGGCGCGCCGCAATTGCGTGGCATCCTGGATGTAGTGAGTCCAGATCGACGACATACAGATCCTCGGTTGGGGCAGACAACGCTGCGAAATTCTGCGATCAGAATATCGGCGCCCGAAGTCCAGTTACCCTGTCACTTAATCATAGCCGGTTCGGCGGGGCAACCCGTGCGACAGCCCCCAGTCGAAGGCTTCGCGGACGAATGGGGGCTGGGATTGGCGCCTGTTCGGGCGAGTTGTCGATCGAGGGAGCGTGATCGGGCTATACTAGAGCGCGTTTCGTTGGTTGGTGTGGCTGTTGGCCACCCCAGACCTTATGTAATGAATTGTTTTTTCGGGATGGTTCTGGTTGATGCAGTGTGTCGACACAAGGGATTCCACAATAACCAAAATGTGCGGGTTGATGAGCATGAGGCTTTATGGCCACTGAACCGACTGATCAGGAACTGGTATTGCGCGCTCAACAGGGCGATCGACGGGCATTCGACTTACTGGTGTTGAAATACCAGCATCGCGTGTTGCGATTGGTCGGGCGTTTCGTCCGTGATCCCGATCAGGCCTTCGACCTCGCCCAGGAGGCCTTCATCAAGGCCTACCGTGCTCTGGGTAATTTTCGGGGCGAAAGCGCTTTTTATACTTGGCTGTACCGGATTGCTGTCAATACGGCGAAAAATCAGTTGGCCGCGCATGCGCGTGAAGGTTATTCAGTTTCACTGAACTCTGGCGGCGGAGACGAGTCTGACGAAGCATTACCAGAGCCCGAGGCATTGCGTGATTACGCCAGCCCCGAGGATATGGCCGCCTCCAACGAGTTGGCGGCTGAGATCCACGCGGCAATTACCGCACTACCCGAAGATTTGCGCACGGCACTCACCTTGCGGGAAATGGAAGGATTGAGCTATGAGGAGATCGCGGTGGTGATGAATTGCCCGATCGGAACCGTGCGGTCACGTATTTTCCGCGCTCGCGAATCAGTAGAGGAGCGGATCCGTCCGCTACTCAATGATTAACTCAGTGTGTGTGCCGGACTTGCCTCGGTTAATGACCTGTTTGGAACCCGCTGTGAATTTTGGGGGATGAATCGAATGACAACGCAACATCAACAGAATGCCCATCCTGTGCCGTCTATGTCGGCTGAAGAGGCCCTGTCGGCGTGGTGGGATGATGAATGTGCCCATCAACCCATGCCGTGTGTGGATCGCTTCCTGGCGATAGCCACCGGCGATGCCCGGCAGAGCCTGCGAAGCTACTCACTGATCGGCGCCGCCTTGCGTCGCGAGCCGCTCGATACGCGGGATATATCACTGCTGGTTTCTGCACGTTTGGCGCAGGATTCCGCTGAAGCCGATGGTCTGGCGCAGGCCACCCGATCGCCCCATGTACTGGCTTTCCCGCAATCGCGGGTACGCAGGTCGATCAATGCGTGGCGGGGCGGTATCGCAGCATCGTTTGTGGCCGCACTGGTGGGGATCGGCGTCTGGATGATGCCACCGGGCGGGACAGACGCACCGTCCCTGCAAGCCATGTCGGGCGCAAATGTCCTGCAGACGGCGTCAAACTCGCCTTCGTTGACAGCGACCAATGGTTTGATGCCCGTGGCCGTTCAGGTCTTGCCTGGTGGCGCCTTGCCTGCCTGGGCCCAGGCTTCCGGGCGCAGGGCACCGATGAACCCATATCTGATGACGCACTTCGAGTCGGCTTCGCCGGATTTGTCTGAAGTAATGCCCTCACTGCGCATGATCAACTTTCACCCGGAGTAATTGATGGCGCGAGGGAATTTTGGACGTGGTGTGATGTTCGTTGTGCTGATCGTAGCGGGTGCGGGCGGTCAGGCAGCATGTGCGCAGGGTACGGACGTCTTTCAGGCCGAGTACTTGCACATGATCGCCGACGGCGGATCCGTGACCGATACGTCCGAGCCAGATGCGCTCGCCCGACTTGCGGCCATGACCGAGTCGATGCGCCAGCGCAATTACGTCGGTACGTACGTGCATGTGCGGGGTGATCAGATCGACACAACGCGTATTGAGCATCTCGTGACGGGGAGCGGCCCGCAGGAGCGATTGATCACGCTGAATGGCGAACCACGGGAGATCGTCCGGCATGGTGCGCACTGCGAGTGTCAGTGGCCGGCGCGAAAGGAAGTCGTGTTCGGTGACTTTCCCAGCGTTCGCTCCCGTTTGTCGGGTGATCGGTTTGCCCATCCCGACTTGCTGGCGGCCAATTACAGGATCGTCGGTTTGGGCGTTTCCCGCGTTGCGGGTCGGGCCTGCCATCTGATCGGCCTGGTGCCGCGGGATGCCTTGCGTTACGGCTACAAACTGTGTGTTGGCGATGCCGCTCATCTTCTGTTGCGCATGAGTATTTATAATGAGGACGGGCTGCCGATCGAGCATGATTTTTTCACGCAGATCGCAGAGTCCGAACACCCCGCAGATAACGGGCAATCAACCCAGGACCCGATCCCGCTGGGAACGCCCAAAACGGCGCCGCCCGGTTTCAAGGTGGTCGAGGATCGTCATCCTTCACCGCCGGAGCCTCTGGCCGCCCACGATGGTTGGATCGTCTCGCCGGATCTGCCGGGATATCACATCAAGAGCCGCGTCTGGCGCGAAAACCCCGTGACCCATCATCGCTTCGAGCACATGATCGTCACTGACGGGCTTTCCGCCGCATCGGTCTTTGTCGAAGACCTGCCTGAAAATCAGGGCTTGGATCCGGATGCGGCCAAATACGGCATGAATATCTATGTGCGGCAAGCCGGGCCGATGCGGATTACGGTGATTGGCGATTTGCCGATGGCGGCGATCAAGCAGATCTGTCTGCATACGGTGCCCGCCAAAACATCCGCCGGGCAGGAGTCGGAGCAAAATCCGTTGCATGTGCCCGGCAACGAGGCACGCTAGTCGTCGGTGGCCATGAAACATTCGACCCATCATCCCGAATCTGACCTCGTGCGCCCGGTGCCGGGTTCCGTGCCTTATGCCGAACAGCGACTTGCGGCCGCAGATGGATTGATGGATGCGTCGGAATCGACCGACGTGATTCGGGAGCAGGGCGAGGTTGTGGGGCTTTTTGAGGGCGGCGTGATGGTCGAAACCAGTCGGTCGAGTGGCTGTGCGTCCTGTTCGTCGCAGAAAGGCTGCGGTATCAGTGCCCTGCAAGATGTTTTCGGGCGTCATCATCATCAAGTAACGGCGCACAGTGATCTCCCCCTGCGCATCGGTGACCAAGTCCAGCTGGTGCTGCCCGCATCGGCCCTAGTCGAAGCCGCTCTGCTCATGTATCTGCTCCCCCTGATCGCGTTGGTTGCCGGCGCCGTGATCGGTCAAACCGTGTTTGGCGCGAATGGTTTCGCCATCCTGGGTGGGGTCATGGGGTTCATCCTTTCGTTGCTGTTCATTGCCCGCCTACAGTCGACGACGCTGCGCCGCGGACGCTTCGCACCCCGGGTCGAGCAGGTTCTGTTCCATTCGGCAAACTGATTGGTTGCACGTCTGGGCGCTGGGCACTCGTTCCGGCTTAATTCCCTCTTTTTTGCTGTAAACTTGTCGCGTACTGTCGATAATTTTCCTTCCAGGACGTGACCCGCTTGATACCTAATTCGTTCGTTTTTCCCCAAATTATTCTGCATCCCCTAGAGCGCATGCGCCGTGCGGGCGGGTTGACCGCGGCCTTCGTGCTGGCTTTGGTCATGACCGTCCTGCTTTCGGGCTGCCAAGATCAGGCACCCGCCGCGCAGGTACACGGATTGCCTGATTTTTCCGGGCTGGTGGTGGCCAATAATGATTCGGTTGTCAATGTGCGGGCCATCGTGCCCCTGCCCGCGATTTCCGATAGTGGCGCCAAAACGCCTTCTGCCGACGACAGGAACCTCGACGAATTTTTCCGGCAGTTCTTCGGTTTCAATGGACAGACGCCCCCGTCGGGCAGCGCGCCAGGGTCAGGCGCTGCACCACCGCTGGCTAAACCGGAGTCCAGCAGTGGTTCCGGCTTCATCCTGAGCTCGGATGGCTTCATCCTGACCAATGAGCATGTGGTGGATGGCGCCAGCGAGGTCTTTGTGCGCCTCCTGGATGGTCGGGAATTTCGCGCCAAGGTGCAGGGATCTGATCTGGCCGGGGATATCGCCTTGCTCAAGATCGACGCCAAAGACCTGCATCCCGTGAAATTAGGAAACTCCGATTTGGTGAAGCCCGGGCAGTGGGCTGTGGCGATCGGTTCGCCCTTCGGTTTTGACCATTCGGTCACGGCGGGGGTGATCAGTGCAAAGGGCCGTTCGCTGCCGGGCGAGGCCGACCAGCGTTATGTTCCGTTCCTGCAGACCGATGTTGCGATCAACCCGGGTAGCTCGGGTGGGCCGTTGTTCAACGTGAATGGCGAGGTTGTTGGCATTAATTCCCAGATTTTTACCGAGTCGGGCGGCTATAACGGCCTGTCATTTGCCATTCCGATCAACTATGCCATGCAGGTCGTCGACCAGCTCAAGCGATTTGGTAAAGTCGAGCGCGGATTCCTCGGTGTCCAAATCCAGTCCGTGGATCGTGCCATGGCATCCGCTCTGGGACTTGATCGTCCCACTGGCGCATTGATCACCGGATTCATTGCCGCCTCGCCGGCAGAGAAATCGGACCTGCAGCCCGGTGATGTGATTTTGTCCGCCAATGGCGAGCCCATTACCGAGTCCAGTGATCTGCCGCAGGTGATTGGCATTCTGGCGCCGGATACTGAAGTCAAGTTGCGCGTACTTACCCAGGGCAAGCAGCATACGGTGGTGGTGCGGCTCGGGACCTTGCCGAGCCATGCACCGGCGCAGATTCAATCCATGAAGTCCCACGATCTGATCATCAATGATTATGGTTTGCTGCTGACCGAAGAGGCCCACCAGATCCGGATCAAGGCTGTGGAGCCTGATGGCCCGGCGGCCAAGGCGGGGTTGAGTGCCCAGGATATTCTGTTGACCTTTAATCAGCATCCGCTCAACTCGCTGGAGGCCGCACAGCAGGCGTTCAATGCAGCGAAAAAGGATGCACCCAATGCCGTGCTGATCCGTCGAGGTGATCAGCAGCATTTTTTGTCGCTGTCGGCCCAACCGGATTAAGGCTCCGTCGCCTTGAGAGGGGAATCAGTTATACTGCCGGGCTTCGTGTTACTGCGCGCTTGGTCCTGATAACTGACTGAGTGGCGAGAACCCATGCGTTATTTTTCTTTTTGTCGTACCAGTTTTGCCTTATGGGGCAAATCCTGATCTGAAACCGAGTAGATTTATGTCCGAACGGCTCTCGCTGATTCGTAATTTTTCGATTATTGCCCATATTGATCATGGCAAATCGACCTTGTCCGATCGCATCATCCAGCTCTGCGGCGGCTTAACCGACCGCGAAATGGATGTACAGGTGCTCGATTCGATGGATATCGAGCGTGAGCGGGGTATCACCATCAAGGCGCAAAGCGTCTCGCTGGATTACCCCGCCAAAAACGGTAAAACCTACCGTCTCAATTTCATCGATACGCCGGGCCACGTGGATTTCTCCTATGAGGTCTCCCGCTCGCTGGCCGCCTGTGAAGGCGCCTTGCTGGTGGTGGATGCCTCACAGGGCGTCGAGGCACAGTCGGTGGCCAATTGCTATACCGCCATCGACCTCGGTTTGACCGTGGTGCCCGTATTGAACAAGATCGATCTGCCTTCTGCCGAGCCCGAGCGGGTCAAGGGCGAAATCGAAGACGTGATCGGGATCGATGCCCATGATGCCATCCTGACCTCCGCCAAGACGGGGCTAGGGATCGGCGACGTGCTGGAGCGCCTGATCGAGCAGATCCCGCCGCCCGTCGGCAATGAGGAAGGGCCGCTGAAGGCGCTTATCATCGATTCCTGGTTCGATAATTACGTCGGTGTGGTCGCGCTGGTGCGCGTGATCGACGGTGCCATCGTGCCCAAGCGCAAGATCAAGGCGATGGGCACCGGCGATATCTTCCAGGTCGACAAGGTCGGGGTATTCACCCCCAAGACCCTACCGCGCGAAGGTCTGTATGCCGGTGATGTCGGCTTTGTCATTGCCGGTATCAAGGATATCGATTCGGCCAAGGTGGGCGATACCCTGACCGATGCCGAGAACGGGGCGACACAGGCCCTGCCTGGATTCAAGGAAATGCAGCCGCGCGTATTTTCCGGCCTCTACCCCATCGAAGGCGAAGATTACGAAGATCTGCGCGAGGCGCTCCGCAAGCTTCGCCTGAACGATGCGGCCCTGCATTTCGAACCTGAAGTGTCACAAGCACTGGGGTTCGGGTTCCGCTGCGGGTTCCTGGGGTTGCTGCACATGGAAATCGTGCAGGAGCGGCTGGAACGGGAGTACGATCTGGATCTCATCTCCACGGCGCCGACCGTCATCTACGAGATCGAGGAAACCGACGGCTCTGTCTACCAGATTCATAATCCGGCACAGTTGCCGAACGTGACCCATATTCGGGAATTGCGTGAGCCGATCATTGAAGCCAGTATTTTCTGCCCCGACGAATTTGTCGGCGCGGTGATTGGTTTGTGTATTGAAAAGCGTGGCGCGCAGAAAAACCTGAGTTATGTGGGCAATCAGGTCACGCTGGTCTTCGAGTTGCCGCTGGGCGAGGTCGTGCTGGATTTCTTCGATCGTCTCAAGTCCGTGAGCCGGGGCTATGCTTCGTTCGACTATAAATTCATTCGTTTCCAGGCGGCCGACCTCGTCAAGATGGACATGCTCATCAATGGCGAGATCGTCGATGCCCTGTCTTTGATCGTGCACCGCAGCATCGCTCAGTCGCGTGGACGAAGCCTTTCCGAAAAATTGAAGGAACTCATTCCGCAACAAATGTTCGAAGTGGCGGTACAGGCGGCCATTGGCGCAAAGATCATTGCCCGCACCACGGTCAAGGCGATGCGCAAGAATGTGCTGGCCAAGTGCTACGGCGGGGATATTTCCCGCAAGAAAAAGCTGCTCGATAAGCAGAAGAAAGGCAAGAAACGCATGAAGCAAATCGGTCAGGTTGAGGTGCCGCAAGAGGCATTCCTGGCGGTCTTGCAAATGGATTCGAGTAAATAGTCGCGATTGACGCGCTGATAACGGAGAGAACGATTTTGGATTTCACGCTGATTCTCGTGCTGGGCACGTTGCTGACAGGGCTGATCTGGCTGACTGACGCACTTTTGTTCAAACCGGCTCGGACGCGCAAGGCACATACCGGCGTGGTGTCTGATGCGCCCGTTGTCCTGCATGAGCCCTTGCTGGTTGATTATGCCCGGTCGTTCTTCCCCGTTTTATTGATTGTGCTGGTCGTTCGTTCGTTTATTGCTGAACCCTTTCGCATCCCTTCCGGGTCGCTGATGCCCACCTTGCTGGTCGGGGACTTCATCCTGGTGAACAAATTCAGCTATGGTCTGCGACTGCCGGTGCTGGATACCAAAATTCTGTCGATTGGCGAGCCGAAGCGCGGCGATGTCGTGGTGTTCCGTTATCCGAAGGATCCGAAAGTGGATTACATCAAGCGAATTATCGGTTTGCCGGGTGACCATATCCGGGTAGTGGGTAACAAGCTATGGGTCAATGATGTGCTGCAACCGGAAACCTACGTCGGGGTTTATCCGGGCGATGACGGTATGCGCATGGCGGGCGCCGATGTGTATCAAGAGGATTTGATGGGCGTCAAGCATCAGGTATTGTTCGAAAAAGACGGTTACCGTCGCGATGGTGAATGGGTTGTGCCGCCCCATTCCTACTTCGCCATGGGCGATAATCGGGACAACAGCAATGACAGCCGCTACTGGGGTTTCGTGCCCGAGGCCAATCTGGTCGGGAAGGCCTTTATTATTTGGTTGCATTGGGATTGGAAAGACGGCAAATTTGATGCAAGCCGGATTGGTAAAAGTATCCACTAATTGTTTGAACACTGAACGTTAAGGAAGAGGAACCGAGCATGATGCCCCATCATTCAACTCAGAAATTTAGTCAGGAATTCAAATCGGGACTCAGTCGCCAGTCCGGCATGACCCTGATCGGACTGATCATGTATGCCTTTATCGCTTTTTTTGTGGCAATTCTGCTGATGAAAGTGGTGCCGCTGTATCTCACGGACCAGAAGATCACCAGTATCTTTACGCAATTGAAGAATTTCCATGGCGATCCGCGCGAGATCCGTTCCACGATTGACAAGCAGATGGATATCAACGAAATCGACAATATCACCTCCAAGGATTTCAAGATCACACCGATCGGCAATGGTGGTTCCCACGTGGTCTACAACTATGAAGGCCGTGCGGACATCGTTGGAAATCTTGCCATCGTGGCGTCATTTGAACATCAAGTGAATGTCAGCCCTTAATAAGCCCGTTCCGAAATCCACCAATCCCCTGGTGGGCGAGCCCGCCCGCCTGGCCCAGTCGCTGGGCATCCAGTTTGCCGAGTCCGATCTGCTGGTCATGGCTCTACGGCATCGGTCCGCAGGTAATGTCAATAATGAGCGCCTCGAGTTTCTGGGGGATGCCATTCTGAATCTGGTGATCGCCGATCGCCTCTATGCGCTGCATCCGACCGCAGACGAGGGGGCGCTATCGCGTTGGCGAGCCAGCGTTGTTCGCGAGGAAACGCTGGCCATGGTCGCGCGGGGGCTGAATCTGGGCGATTACCTGGTTCTGGGATCCGGCGAGTTGAAAAGTGGCGGGTTCCGACGGGATTCCATCCTGGCAGACGCGCTGGAGGCCACTATTGGCGCCGTTTATCTCGATCAGGGCTTTCTCTTGGCCAAGGCGATGATCGAGCGCCTTTTCACTCCCTTGCTCGAAATTCTCCCCGACGCAGCCAGTCTGAAGGATCCCAAGACGCGCCTGCAGGAACTCCTGCAAAGCGGCAAGTTCGACTTGCCAACCTACGAGGTGACGGATGTCCGTGGGCAGGCGCATAAGCAGGTGTTTGAAGTGACGTGTCGCCTGACCCACTCCGACCAGACGAGCCTGGGGCGTGGCAGTTCGCGTCGCAAGGCCGAACAGGCTGCGGCAGAGCGCATGCTCGCGCAGCTTAGAGTACCCGCCGAGCCCTCGATTCCGGTTAACGATAATGAGTGATTCCATGCCAGTGAGTTCGAATGAGATGCCTGCCTCGGATTCAGTGGTGGCAACATCTAGCCGCTTCGGACAGATTGCAATTGTTGGGCGCCCGAATGTGGGCAAATCCAGTCTGCTCAATCGCCTGGTTGGCCAAAAAATCAGTATTACCGCCCCGAAGCCGCAGACCACCCGTCACCGAATTACCGGCATTCTCAGCGAAGCGCGGGGGCAGATCGTGTTTGTCGATACGCCCGGGATTCATCAAGGCGGCAGCGACGCACTGAATCGGCAACTCAACCGCACCGCACGCAGTGGTTTCGATGGGGTCGATCTCGTTCTTTTTGTGGTGCAGGCCGGGCGATTCACCGATGAAGATGCGGCGGTACTGGCACTGATCCGGCAATCCGAACTGCCGACCATTCTGTTGGTCAACAAGATTGACCTGGTGCCGGACAAGGCCGCACTCATGCCCTTCCTGATGGCGATGCAGGAACGTTTCGACTTCACGGCGATCTATCCGATTTCCGCTCGTCGCGACCGTGGGTTTGATGGCCTGATCGATCTGCTGTTCACGCACCTGCCTCCGGGTGAGCCCATGTATGACCCGGATGAAGTGACCACGATCACCACCCGTTTCATGGCGGCCGAAATTATTCGTGAAAAACTCGCGCGGCTACTGCATGACGAGTTGCCCTACAAGACGACGGTCTTGATCGAACGGTTCAATGAAACGCCCGGTCTGACCGAGATTGACGGGGTGATCTACGTTGCACGGGAGAGCCAGAAGGGCATTGTGATCGGCAAGGGCGGGAGCAAGTTGAAGGAAGTGGGTATTCAGGCGCGACACGATCTCGAACAATTACTCAATACGCGTGTCATGCTCCAACTGTGGGCACGGGTGCGCGAAGGCTGGGCGGATGACGAGCGAGCGGTGCAGTCGCTTGGTTATCAGTTGCCCGACTAGCCGACAGTGCCGCGATGACCTGCGCTTATGTGCTTCATACGCGGCCCTGGCGTGAAACGAGCCTGTTGGTCGACTGGTTTACGGAAGATCTCGGGCGACTGACCACACGTCAGCGGGGCGCGCGTCAATCGGGCCGGAAATCAGCCGTCCGTCCCTTGCCTTTCCAGGGAATGCACATGATGCTCGCGGGACGGGGTGACATGAAAGTCGCCACCCAGATCGACCTGACTGAACCGCCGCGTTTGTTGACCGGCCAGGCGTTGGCGGTCGGCTTTTATCTCAACGAGCTTCTGATGAGAACCCTGGGTCGTGATGAGCCGATGCCCGCGCTGTTCGCGCAGTATGCTCAGTCGCTGGCAAGGCTGACCCAGGAAACCCAGACATTGGGGCTGGTCATTCGGCGTTTCGAGCGTGACTTGCTGAGCGAGCTCGGCTTCGGTATTGACTGGACGCACACCTCGGATCAGGGGATAACGGTCGACCCCGAGGCAACCTACTGGGTCGATCCCGAGGTCGGCATTCTTTCCCGGCGGACGCCGGCCGGGCTTGCGGTATCGGGACGTGTAATCATGGCCATTGCGCTGGATAAATTACCCGATACGCCTTCGGATCAGCGACTGGCGCGCGATCTGATGCAGTTTATGATGCGTCCGCATGTGGGTGCCGCCCCGTTTCACAGCCGGGAACTGTGGCGTTCGGCACCGAAGCCCATACATTCACTATCTGATACGTAATAACAGGAAGCATGATTATGACGAACCGCGTGACCGCGCATTTGCCTTTGTTGGGCCTGAATATCGACCACGTGGCCACCCTGCGGCAGGCTCGGGGCACGCTTTATCCCGATCCGGTCCTGGCGGCGCTGATGGCGGAGCAGGCCGGTGCGGACAGTATTACCCTGCATCTGCGCGAAGATCGCCGGCATATTCAGGATCGGGATGTGCTGCGACTGCGCGACATGCTCCAGACGCGCATGAACCTGGAAATGGCCGTGACCGACGAGATGATCGATTTTGCCTGCCGCGTGAAGCCGCATGATTGCTGCCTGGTTCCGGAGCGACGTGAGGAATTGACGACCGAGGGCGGGTTGGATGTTGCCGGGCAGATCGATCGGGTACATGCGGCCTGCGAACGGCTTGCAGATGCGGGAATCCGGGTGTCGCTCTTTATCGCGCCCGACCCGCGGCAGATCGATGCGGCCGTGGCCTGCGAGGCGCCCGTGATTGAACTGCATACCGGGCATTATGCGGATGCCAAGGATGACGCGCGGCAAAAGCAGATCCTGGATGAGATTATCCGTGTCGCGGGGGATGTGGCGGACGTGGGTCTGCAGGTCAATGCCGGGCATGGCCTGCATTATCATAATGTTCAGGCCATCGCTGCGATCCCGCAGATTGAAGAGCTCAATATCGGCCATGCGATTATTGCCCGCGCCGTTTTCTGCGGTCTGCCCCAGGCCGTGCAGGAGATGAAGCAGTTGATGCTGTCGGCGCGTGCCCGATAAGTTGCGGCGCGTTCGAATATGATCGTGGGCATTGGTACCGATCTCGTCGAGATCGCGCGGATCGAGCGGGTCTATGGCCGGCATGGCGCACGTCTGCTGGCGCGGGTGCTGGGCGAGATTGAACAGGCCCATTGTCCGCCGCCGGATTCGCCGCGGTTTACGGCCTGGGTAGCCAAGCGGTTTGCAGCGAAGGAAGCCGCGGTCAAGGCCTTGGGTACGGGGTTCCGCGACGGGATCTGCCTGTGTGATATTCAGACCCTGCATGATTCACTGGGCGCGCCTAGCCTCCGCTTCAGCGGCGGCGCTTTGCTGCGGCTGCAGGATATGGGCGCCAGTCGGTCCCAACTCAGTGTGACGGACGAACGACACTATGCCATGGCCTTCGTGGTGATCGAGCGGGACTGAGTCGGAAATTCCCCTTGTCCTGTGCGACAGTTTCCCGTAAAATTCGCGCCTCTTTTCTCCTGCCTGACCGTGGCGCATACGGCAGGCTGCCTTTATCCATCCACAGGAGCACACTATGCGACATTACGAAATCGTGTTCATGGTCCATCCAGACCAAAGTGAACAAGTTCCCGCCATGATCGAGCGTTATCGCGGCATTATCGAGAATTCCGGCGGGCAAGTGCATCGTCTGGAAGATTGGGGCCGCCGTCAACTGGCCTACCCGATCAACAAACTCGTCAAGGCCCATTACGTCATGATGAATATTGAGACCAACCAAACTGCCTTGGCAGAGCTCGAAGAAGCGTTCCGCTTCAACGATGCCGTGTTGCGTCACCTGACCGCCCGGATGGACGCAGCTGAAGTTGAGCCCTCCATCATCATGCGCGAGCGTGAAATCGAACGTCGTCCGCGCCGTCGTGATGACGAACAGGAAGAAGGTCGGTTCGATCGTGATGACGAAGAGCCAGTCGAAAAAGACGAAAGCGCTGAAGTCAGCGAATAATATTCAGGGGGATCATCATGTCACGTTTTTTCCGTCGCAAGCGTTTCTGCCGTTTTACTGCTGAAAACGTCAAGCAAATCGATTACAAAGATATCGACACCTTAAAACAATACCTCAGTGAAACCGGCAAAATCGTACCGAGTCGTGTCACCGGTACCGCCGCACGCTATCAGCGCCAGTTGCAAACTGCGATCAAGCGTGCCCGTTTTCTCGCGTTGCTGCCGTATACCGATCGTCATTGATTGGCGCGGTTACAACGTTCAGGAGTTAAATCATGCAAGTTATTTTGTTGAACAAAGTAGAAAATCTGGGCACCTTGGGTGATATCGTGAATGTACGCGCCGGTTATGCGCGTAACTTCCTGATCCCTTACGGCAAGGCCCGTGCCGCCACCAAGGCCAATTTGGCTGAGTTCGAAGCGCGTCGCGTCGAACTCGAGCGTTTGGCTGCCGAAGAGCTGGCCGCAGCGCAGGGACAAGCCGTTAAATTGGCCGATGCGTCCGTGACCATTGCCGTCAAGGCAGGGTCCGAAGGTAAGCTGTTCGGTTCTGTGGGTACCGCCGAAATCGCCGAGGCCATTGGCAGTGTTTATGGTGTTGCTCTTGAAAAGCGCAACGTCCGTATGCCTGAAGGGCCCCTGCGGGCCGTGGGTGAGTTCGAGATTTCCATCCACCTGCATACCGATGTGGATGCCTTGATCAAGGTGATCGTGGTCGGCGAAGAGTAAGTCTTCGCTCCAGCGATCGTTTAAAAACCCCCGGTGCTCTGGCGCCGGGGGTTTTTTATTGCCGTTGAATTCCCTTTTTTCGGTGTTGGGCTGCAGCAGCCTTGGTTCGGGTTACTTAGCGGCCTCGCTGCTGATAATGACCTCGTGGCGCTCCAGTTTACCTTCGCCGTCGAACGCTTCCTTCAGTAACGGGTTCTTGTGCGCCTCGCGGAAATCGGGGCTGCCGATCTAGTTCTCAAAGGCCTGTTTGTCGCGCCAATGGGTGAGTACCACATATACGCCCGCGCCATGCTCCGCGTCGGGACGCAGGACTTCCATGCGGACAAAACCTGCCTGCTGATCCACCTGGCCCGCTCGGGCGCGGAAGCGCTCTTCAAAGGCTTCACGCCAGTCTTTGGCGACCGGTACACGATTGGCGACAACGTACATGAATACTCCGGATGATAAATTGAATGTGTTTGTAAGGCACGGGGTGCCCGGGAAAGTTCCGGTAAGGCTTGGCCGGGACAACTCAAGTCGTAAAAAGCCGGTGAATGATGTGGCGCAGGTGATTCTTACCGATGTTCTACAGGTGCATCTGATGGCGGGAACCTTTCGGGTGTTTGCTTTGCCTAAATCGGGCTATTTCATCATCGTTTTTGGGGGTGTTCATCATGATTTCTTCGTTACGGATCAAATCGGGTCTTCTTGTTCTGGCAGTCAGTTCTGCGCTGGGTGTGCCGTTTATTTCCAACGTTGCTGTTGCAGGCGTTCCCGAGGAACCCAGTATCCACTCGTTATCGCCTGACGAGGTGCAATCGGGGGCACTGACGGTGGCGCAGAGTGCCAGTGGAGTTCGTTATGTGGCGGGCGGCATTGGTGTTGAGGAGCGTGCCTGGCTCGCGGCGCACGCCAGCCAATTCAATACCCACATCACGTTTGCCGTGGTGCCGGGCGGGGCGTTCGTATCGGATGTTCATGTCGGTATCACGAATGCTAAGGGGGATTCCATTCTGGATACAACAGCGCAAGGCCCCAAGCTGCTGGTCGAGTTGCCGTCCGGCTCTTATCAACTGACGGCAACCCATGATGGGCAAACGATCCGCCGTTCATTTGCGATTTCATCGCAAGGGCATGCGGTGCTCGATATCGGGTTCAAGCACTAGTACAAACAATGAGCCCAGACGCATGATGACGTCCATACGGTGCGCCTTTGCGTACGGGCACGCTGGTGGCGTGAATCATTCGTGTTGCCGGTTTGTCTTGGTGATGACATCTGTTTGTCTTAGCATGATCATTACCTTGGCTACATGATGGTTGTTGCCGAATGTCAGTGGAACGCGGGTCAGTATGGTTAGCGGTCAATGCGGGGTCCTCCTCGCTTAAGCTGGCGCTTTTTGCGGCCGGTTCCTTTGCCTTGGTGGCGCGTATTCAGGTTGAGCGCATTGGCTTGGCCGGTTGCCATTTACTGGCAGACGATTCGCCCATGATGACGGTAGCCGCCGATGATCATCGGGCGGCCTTCACGGTCGCCTTGAGTTTCTGGTATCGCCAGTCGGTACTGATATCCCCGTCCGCCCTAGTCGGGATCGTGCATCGGGTGGTTCATGGGGGGGAACGTTTTACGGAACCAACCCGCCTGACACCGGCTGTCCGCGCCGAAATTGACAGATTGATTCCTTTGGCGCCCCTCCACAACCCCCTCGCATTGCAGTGCATCGATGCGGCCACTGTGTTTGCGCCGGATACACTTCAGGTCGCGGTATTCGATACCGCTTTCCATCATCACATGCCCCCCGAGGCATTCCACTACGCCTTGCCCTTGCGGTTCTATCACGAGTTCGGTATTCGCCGATACGGCTTCCATGGCATTTCGGTGGATTCGGTCAGTCAGCAATTGGCAGATGCGCTGCGGCAGCCGCGGGATTCACTCAACCTGATCGTGGCTCATTTGGGTAATGGCGCAAGCATGACGGCAATCCGCGATGGACGAAGCGTGGATACTACGATGGGTTTCACGCCGCTGGAAGGCTTGGTGATGGGGACTCGGGCCGGTGATCTCGACCCCGCGATTCCGGCCTTTCTGGAAGCGCATACGGGGATGAGTGGTGCGGACGTGGCCCACTTGCTCAATCACGACAGCGGTCTGAAGGGGTTATGTGGGCAATCGGATCTGCGGGCGATTCACGAGGCGATGGCCGGGACTTCGCCCTCTTCTTCGGATCAAGCGCGCTTGGCGCTGGCCATCTATGTCTACCGAATCCGGAAGTATCTGGGTGCCTTCTGTGGTTTGTTGGGGCGCGTAGATGCCCTGATTTTTACGGGGGGCGTGGGTGAACACGATGCCATCGTACGGGCGCAAGCCCTCGAATCCATGGCGGCGTTTGGTTGGCATCTGGATCCTGCGCGCAATGCGGCGGCGTTGGGACCGAACGGGATCGTGGCGATTCATGCCGAAGGTAGTGTTCCGGGTATTTATGTGGTGCCGAGTCGGGAAGCCGAACAGATGGTGCGGCTTGCCGCGCAGTCGGTGGTGATCTGATTCGGGTGTGCGGGATCGATCAAGAGGGGATGACAATGGAAAAGCAGGTAGATCACACGGCGCTGTCCGCAGGGGCTTTGGGCGTATCGCTCAGCGATCATGAACTGGCTCAGATCGATGCCTGGTGGCGGGCGGCCAATTACCTGTCCGTGGGGCAGATCTATCTGATGGACAATCCATTGTTGCGTGAGCCGCTCCGCGCGGAGCACGTCAAACCACGCCTGCTGGGCCACTGGGGGACAACCCCGGGTCTGAACTTCCTGTACGTGCACATGAATCGGTTGATTCGGGAACGCGATGTAAATGCCATTTATATCGCCGGTCCTGGACATGGGGGACCGGGTTTGGTCGCCAACACCTGGTTGGAGCGCACGTACAGTGAGGTTTACCCCGATATTTCCCGGGATGCCGACGGGATGAAGCGCCTCTTCACCCAGTTCTCGTTTCCGGGGGGTATTCCTTCCCACGTGGCGCCGGAGACGCCGGGTTCGATCCATGAAGGCGGCGAGCTGGGTTATTCGCTGTCGCACGCCTTTGGCGCGGCCTTCGATAACCCGGATCTTGTGGTCTGTGCCGTGGTTGGGGATGGCGAGGCCGAAACCGGTCCGCTGGCCACCTCCTGGCATTCCAACAAGTTTTTGAACCCGGCCCGGGATGGCGCCGTTCTGCCGATCCTGCATCTGAATGGCTATAAGATTGCCAATCCGACGGTCCTGGCGCGGATTGATCCTGCCGAGCTCGATGCCTTGATGCGCGGCTACGGCTACAAGCCCTATGTGGTGGAAGGCAGTGACCCGCAGGAAATGCACCAGAAAATGGCTGAAACCCTCGATATTGTCTTTGATGAAATCGAAGCCATTCAGTTTCGGGCGAGAGAAGAAGGGGATACCACGCGGCCGGTCTGGCCGATGATCATCCTGCGGTCACCCAAGGGCTGGACGGGACCGAAAACGGTCGATGGCAAGAAGACCGAGGGGTTCTGGCGCGCGCATCAGGTGCCGTTCGGCGCGGTGCGGGAAAACCCGGAACACCTGACGTTGCTCGAAGACTGGATGCGCAGTTATCGTCCCGAGGAGCTATTCGATGCCGAAGGGCGCCCGGTGGATCTGATTAATCAGATCGCACCGCTGGGAGCGCGTCGGATGTCGGCCAACCGTCATGCCAACGGCGGCACTTTGCTGAAACCTCTGACCATGCCCGATTTCCGGCAATATGCCGTGCGTGTGGATCAACCAGGGACGCATATGGCGGAGGCGACGCGAGTCCTGGGTCAGTTTTTGCGGGATGTCATGAAAAACAATCTGGCATCGCAGAATTTCCGGATATTCGGCCCGGACGAAACCGCCTCCAATCGCCTGGATGCGGTCTACGAAGTGAGTCCGAAGGCCTGGGATGCCGAGCAGTACGAATTCGATACGGATCTGTCGGTGGATGGTCGGGTCATGGAAATTCTGTCCGAGCATACCTGTCAGGGCTGGCTTGAAGGGTACCTGCTGACCGGACGGCATGGGTTCTTCTCGTGCTACGAAGCATTTATCCACATCATCGATTCGATGTTCAACCAGCATGCGAAGTGGTTGAAAACGACCCGGCACATTCCCTGGCGTGCGCCAATTGCGTCCCTGACCTATTTGCTGACCAGTCATGTCTGGCGGCAGGATCATAATGGCTTCTCCCATCAGGATCCGGGATTCATCGATCATGTCGTCAACAAAAAATCCGATGTGATCCGGGTGTATCTACCACCAGATGCCAATACCCTGCTGTCGGTGGCCGATCATTGCCTGCGTTCGCGCAACTACGTGAATGTGATTGTGGCGGGCAAGCAGCCAGCGCTCCAGTTTTTGGATGCGGAAGCGGCCGAAAAACACTGCACCCATGGGGTGGGGATTTGGGGCTGGGCGAGCAACGATCAGGATTCCGAGCCGGATGTGGTGATGGCCTGCGCAGGCGACGTGCCGACGCTGGAAACGCTGGCGGCCGTGGACCTGATTCGTCAGCATCTGCCGGAATTGCGCGTCCGGGTGATCAATGTGGTCGACCTGATGAAGCTGCAGCCGGAGAGCGAGCATCCGCACGGCCTGAGCGATCGCGCGTTCGATCAGATGTTCACGACGGACAAACCCATCATCTTCGCTTACCACGGTTATCCCTGGCTGATTCACCGCTTGACCTACCGTCGGCGCAGTCATGCCAACCTGCATGTACGCGGGTACAAGGAGGAGGGGACGACCACGACGCCCTTCGACATGGTGGTGCTGAACGACCTCGATCGGTTCCATCTGGTGATGGATGTGATTGACCGGGTGCCCGCGATCGGTGCGCATGCCGCCTATGTAAAGCAACTGCTGGAAAATCGGCTGCTGGATCACAAGGCCTATATCCGGACCCATGGGGCGGATATGCCGGAGATTACACAATGGAGCTGGCCGTATCGATAGGGTGGCCTTGGCACCCTTCGCGGAGCGTGCCGCTTAGTCCAGATCGGCGATGGTGAGTTTGCGACGCATGGCCATCCGCTTGCTGTAATGTCCTTCCATCCGCCCCAGCACCGCATCGAGGAACCGCAGGGTTTCGATGATGTGCGGGCCCTTGTTTAGCATGACGCACTCAGCCCGAATGCTCATGGCGGCATCGGTCACCTCCGCACGGGAGGGCGAGCCGCTTTTGGCCATGTTCTCCAGAATCTGCGTGGCCCAGATCACCGGGATATGCGCGGCCTCGCAGAGCCAGAGGATTTCTTCCTGTACTTCCGACAGTCGCTCGAAGCCCAGTTCAACGGCAAGATCGCCGCGGGCGATCATGACGCCGAGCCGCGGGCTGCGCATGCCAGTCAACAGGATGCGTGGCAGGTGTCGGAAGGCCTGACGATTCTCGATCTTGAGCACGATGCCCAACTGGCAGGCATCTAGCCGCTCGAGATGATCTTGCAACAGGGCAACATCTTCCGGACTACGCAGAAACGAGAGTGCGATGATGTCCACTTCATGGGCGAGGGCGTTCAGGTCGGCAATATCCTTGTCCGTCAGTGCCGGTGTATGGAAATCGGTATCGGGGAAATTGATGCCCTTTTCCTCCTTGAGGCGACTACCTGCCGGATCGGCATGCGTGATGGTCACGGTGATCCGGTCGCCATCGTTGGCGGCGATAAGGCCGCCGATCCGACCATCGTCCAGCCACACGGATTGCCCCGGTCGGGTATCCGTAAAGGCGGCATCCAGCGAGCAATGCAGGCGGGCTGGCTCAATATGACCATCCTGGATACGGGCCGCAGATCCCGGAATATTCATGCGTGAAAGGATCAGTACATCGCCTACCTGCAGTCGTATTTCTTCGGGAATGAGGGGGGCGCCGATTAGCAAGCCGCTCAGGATGTGTGGATCGGTGGCATGTAGCGGGGTGCCATCCTCGATATATACCGTGTGTGCGAAGCCGATCAGTAATCCGGCGTGCGATTGTTCCAGCAGCCAACCCTTGCAGCGGTGGGCACGGGCATCTGTCAATTCGAACTGGGTGTCGGGATCGAGTTTCCCCCACGGCCCTTCGGTCTGTTGGGGGCGGAGAAACAGGTGGGCGATATCGGCACTCGGCGGCGGGCTCGGTTGACTTTCCCGCGTGATCCAGAGCCGGGCGGCCTGGACGACACGGCCCCGAAAATCCCGTTTCGGACGGATCTTGAGTAATTTTCCCTGAGCCCGAATGGTGCCGGTTCTGGATTTGGGCCCCGCCAAGTCGGCTTGGACCCGACAAGGGCGACCCAGAGCCAGGGCGGCACTGCGTACCTGCGCGATCATGCTGCGCCAGGCATTTGCGTCGTCGTGTGCGCAGTTGATGCGGGCTATTTCCATGCCGGCCTCGATCAGGTTCGGAATCAACGCGGGATCGGTGGCGGTCTCACTCGGCAGGGTGACCATCAACCTGACTTCGCGACCATCCCGACCGTCGCCTAGTAGATCACGGGTATGTTCCTGTAATCGTTTCATCCCGGCGTTGAAATCAACCGGTTCCGGTAATGGCCCGGCCACAGGTTGGGCGGCTAGGTTTTCGAGACGCCGGGTGACTGCATTGAGCGACGCCATGACATGGGATTCCAATATTCCGAATGAGGACAGTCCCCGGTCGGCCAACTCCCGTTGCAGCGGCCGGATATCGTGTTGACGGACGCCCAGATAGTGCAGCAGGTTGCGTGCACTGGCCTGAAAATGGGGGTCAATGCGGGCGAGCTCTTCGGCATGCTGTTTTTCGAGCCGGGTTCCCGCCTGGCGCAAGGTATCAATCTGCTCCAGCAGAGCCGTGGCCGAGGGGATGAGATCAGGAAGCATGAAAGGGGTATCCGGTCTGCGGGTGTCTGTTCATCTATATTCGATGTACGTGACAGGATCATGTTGGTTCGATCGAAATCTGTCCGTGCAATGGGATTGTCGCTACGCGCAATTCCGGCTGATCGGAGGTGTCGAAAATTCAATAACCCTGATCTTGATAATGATTTAGGCTGTCGACTCCTTTATCAATGAATCCCATCATCTTTTCAAGAGGTACATCATGAGCAATGACATGAATCAGACCATGCACGATTTCAAGGAAGGCATGAACATGATGGTCAATGAGGCCCCAACTGTGATGAAGGCATTCGACGGATTCATGAACGAAGTTCTGTGCAATCGGGCGCTCGACAGCAAGACCAAGGAGTTGATTGCCCTGGGTATGGCGATTACGGCACGTTGCGATTATTGCATCGGGATTCACGTCAATCGCGCCTTGCTGGCGGGTGTGACCCATGCGGAGATTATCGAGGTCTGTGAAGTCGCCATTTTGATGGGCGGCGGACCGGCGTTGACACATATCGCAGAAGTGAAAAAAGCGTTGGCTCTTTTTGAAAAGACCGGGCCTGCCTGATCAGCTAGCCGGTTTTGTGCGGTCGATGCCGGCGCCGAAAAGCGGCGCCGGGCGGCGGCTGATCAGGCCGAGGTCAGGATCTGGTACAGCTGATCCTTGAGTTCCAGCCGCTGTTTTTTCAATGTTTCTGCGTGTTCGTCCGTGATTGGGAGGTCATTCTTTTCGGCCTGCTCGATCTCGTTGTTCAGGGTGTGATAGGTCTCGAACAGGCGTGCAAAATGGTGATTGTCCATTTTGAGCTGATGAATCTTCTCTTTGAATTCCGGAAATTCATGAACGAGGTCATGGTGTTCAATCTGCATGGTCGTGGTTCCCGTGGTTGAAAAAATGGCTGAAGAAATTGGCTGGGCAGTATAGCCAGAAACGGGGCTATTCCTTATTTTTTTGCATGTATTTTGCGTTTCGAGCAAGGGCAGGCATGTCGTTCGTGCATCGGATGTGTTCAGCGTCGATAGACGACCAGCACATCGGTAATACCCGCCGAAGCGCGCAGGTCGCACAACACGGGGTCGGTCGGAATGACCTGCCATTGGGGGCCCAGCCGAACGACCCCGCGTGCCAGCGAAGATTGAACCAGACAATGAACCGGTACGCCACCTGCGGTTGCTTGATGTTCGCGGAGAACGGTCAAGAGTTCGTCGATTTGATCGGCACTGCATTCGGGCTGCAGGTTAATCATCAGACTACGGGCCCGTTCGCAGCGCGCCTGCTCAAGCGGCATCAGGCGTTTGCAGCGCACGCGAATGCCGCCGCTGAAGTTGTCGAAGGTGGCATCACCTTCCACGATCACGAGTTGGTCCTGACCGATCAAGGGGGCCAGATTGTCGATGTCGTCCCCGGTGATGCGCACCTCACACCGTCCGCCACCGTCATCCAGCGTGATGAAGAGCTGGCGGTCGCCATTCTGCTGCCGCACTACCCGTTCGGCGACACATAAGCCCGCCACGGTGACCGGTTCGCCGCGGCTATAGGTGCCGGGCGCAGGCGCATCCAGCCGCTCGCTGAGATCGGCCAGTTTGTCGGAGACGATCTTGTCGAGTTCGGCCGTGAAGGCGTGGATGGGGTGCCCGGTCAGGTACAGGCCGAGGGTGTTTTTTTCGCGCTTGAGCTGTTCGGCATCTGGCCAGGGCTCCAGCGTGCGAATGGGGACGCTGATCGCTGTTTCGGGCGTGTCGAGCGCGCCGAACAGATCTCCCATGCCGGCATCCTGGGCGCTCTGCAACTGGTTGGCGGCCTTCATGGCTTCCGGGATGTGCGCAAACAGGCTGGCCCGATTCGGACCCAGGAGATCAAGCGCGCCCGCCAGCACCATGGCTTCGAGCACGCGTTTGTTCAACGCCTGGGTGCCCACGCGCTGACAGAAATTGTTCATGTCCGCAAAGGGGCCGCCGGTCTGTCGTTCCGAGACGATGCGCTGGATGACGCCTTCACCCACGCCCTTGATGGCACCCAATCCATAGACCACGGTATGGGTGTCGGCGGCCTCGAACTTGTAGCCGCAGCGGTTGACGTCCGGCGGGATGACCTCCAGTCCCATGCGCTTGCACTCGCCGATCAGGCCGACAATCTTGTCGGTGTTGTCCATATCCGCAGACAGTACGGCGGCCATGAAATGCGCCGGATAATGCGCCTTCAGCCAAGCGGTCTGGTAGGCGACCAGTGCATAGGCTGCCGAATGGGATTTGTTGAAGCCGTAGCCCGCGAATTTCTCCATCAGGTCGAAGATGTGGCCGGCCTGATCGGGGTCGACCTGTTGGGCTTTTGCCCCTTCCATGAAAATGGTGCGTTGCTTGGCCATTTCCTCGGGCTTTTTCTTGCCCATGGCGCGGCGAAGCAGATCGGCGCCACCCAGCGTGTATCCGGCAAGGATCTGGGCAATCTGCATCACCTGTTCCTGGTACACGATCACGCCGTAGGTTGGCGTGAGGACCTCGGTCAGCCAGGGATGCAGGTATTCGATCCGCTGTTCGCCCTTTTTGCGCAGGATGAAGTCATCCACCATGCCCGATTGCAGCGGGCCGGGCCGAAACAGGGCGACAAGCGCGATGATGTCCTCGAAGTTATCCGGCTGGAGGCGACGAATCAGGTCTTTCATGCCCCGGGATTCAAGCTGAAAGACGGCCGTGGTTTCGCAGCGCTTGAGCAACTGGAAGCTCGGGACGTCATCCAGCGGAATGGCGGTGATGTCGACCGGCGGCTCACCACGCTGTTTCCGGTCGGCATTGATGGCGATGACTGCCCAGTCGATGATGGTGAGATTGCGCAGCCCGAGAAAGTCGAACTTGACGAGACCGACGGCCTCGACATCATCCTTGTCGAGCTGGGAAGCGGCGGAAGCGCCATTGGCTTCGCAGTACATGGGGGTGAAATCGGTCAGCTTGCTGGGCGCAATGACCACGCCGCCCGCGTGCTTGCCCACGTTGCGTGGCAGGCCTTCGAGGGCCATGCCCATATCCACGATGGCCTGAACCTCTTCATCCCGCTCGTAGAGATCGCGGAATTCCGCCGAGAACCGTTCGGTTTCCTTTTGCGAGCGCTCGGTACGGCCCAAGGCATCTTCCAGGGTGACATCCAGCCCCGGTTTCATCGGAATCAGCTTGGCGATCCGGTCGACAAAACCGTAGGGATAGCCCATGACGCGGCCGACGTCCCGCACGACCGCCTTGGCCGCCATGGTGCCGTGGGTGGCAATTTGCGATACCGAGGCACGACCATAGCGTTCAGCGACATAGTCGATCACCCGGTCGCGGCCTTCCATGCAGAAGTCGATATCGAAATCGGGCATCGACACCCGCTCGGGGTTCAGGAATCGTTCGAAGAGCAGATCGTAGGGAATCGGATCGATGTCCGTGATCAGCAAGGCCCAAGCCACGAGTGAGCCCGCGCCGGAACCCCGTCCGGGGCCGACGGGAATGGACTGGCGTTTGGCCCACTGGATGAAGTCGGCCACGATCAGGAAGTAGCCAGGAAAACCCATCTGAATGATCACATCCAGCTCGATATTCAGTCGTTCCCGATACTCGGCGTGCTGCGCTTCCGGGACGCGTGCAAAACGATATTCCAGCCCTTGTTCGCTCAGGGTACGTAGATAGTCGGCCTCGGTTTCGCCATTGGGGGTGGGGAAGCTCGGCAGGAAGTTCTTGCCCAATTGGAGCGTGACATTGCAACGTTCGGCAATGGCAACGCTGTTGGCAAGCGCCTCGGGAATATCGGCAAACAGGGTCTGCATTTCCGCGGCGGAGCGCAGGTATTGTTGCGGCGAGTACAAACGGGGCCGGCGGGGGTCGTCCAGGATGCGGCCGTCGTGAATGCACACCCGTAATTCATGCGCCTCGAAATCTTCCGCGTCCATGAAACGGATGTCATTGGTGGCGACGACCGGCAAGTTCGTCTGCTGGGCCAGGGTTACGGCCGCATGCAGATAGGTTTCTTCTTCGGGGCGTCCTGTGCGTGTCAGTTCGAGATAAAACCGGTCCGGAAATCGGTCGGTCCAGAATGCCAGGGCGGTGTCCAGCTCCGTCGGCTTGCCGTGCAGCAGCAGCTGGCCGATCTCGCCGGTCGTTCCGCCGCTCAGGGCGATCAGGCCCTGGCATTGTGCTACGGTCAGCCATTCGCGCTTGAGGGTGGGGCGTCCGTCGATCTGGCCTTCGCAGTAGCCTTGCGAAAGCAGTTCCGTGAGGTGCCGAAATCCCTGATTGTTCTGGGCCAGCAAGACCACGCGGCTCAATTCGTTCTGGCGTGGGTCCTGCAGCCAGCAGTCCGCGCCCAGAATGGGTTTGATGCCGGCCTTGATCGCCGCCTGGTAGAACTTGACCATCGCAAACAGATTGCCCTGATCGGTGAGCGCCAGGGCAGGCATGCCCCGTTCCCGTGCGGCTGCCAGCATCGGTTTGATGCGCAGGGTGCTGTCGACCAGTGAAAATTCGCTGTGGCTATGGAGATGAACAAAACTCATGCGGCAAGGGGTTCCATCGGTGCGTCGGACAGGCGATCGGGCGGTATCATCGTGGACTAGGCTCTGATCATGTGCAGGGGGGCATGGTCGATATCCTGGGCAGGCATTGTGCCATTTTTGCCCCTTGGGCGGGACATCCGTTCACCCTTTAATCGCTGATTTCCATGATCGGGCTCGTACGGCGACGTCTGTTCGCTGTCAGCCCATCTTGCCCGATAGAGTCACGCATCAAAGGGGCGGTTTTTGCCTTGTTGTAATGGCGTCACGAAATGAACTATGGGCGCATAGACGATTTGAATGGTACCTGATCTAATGTGCGGCTGAGTTAGGCTTTTTAGGTCTCTTGACCGGTCTAGAGGATTGTCGGCAGGTTCAGTGGATGACCCGTTGGCCACCTTGTTGCGATGAATCGCCACTTTCCCGTTAGGATGGTGTGACCGCTGTGGCTCGGTATTGGTTTATTGTATGGCTGTTCATCGACGAGGCAATGGCGAATTTCATGCGACAGTTAACAGGAATATGGATGGGGTCGGGGCTGTGCCGAGGGAATCGCTACGGCTTTTTTGGGACGATCTGGTTGCTTTGTGTGGCACTGAATCCCGGTTCGGCCCATGCGTTCGGACTGAGCGATGTGGTGATCCAGGCCAAACAGCTGGCATCGTCGGGCTATCAACCGACACCAAAAATTCCCGAGTCTCTGACCCAGATTGACCAATCGACCTATGGGCGCATCGCATTCAAGCCGAGTGTGCAATTGTGGCCGTCGAGTCGTTTCAATATCCAGCCAATCGCCGCCGGGTACATCTATCAGCGCCCGGTCGAGTTGTATGAAGTCACGCCGCAATCCGTGGCACCGATTGTTTTCGACAAGGGGCAGTTTGACTGGCCCAGCCCCAGTTTTGCCCAGAGTGTGCCAGCCAATCTCGGCTTTGCCGGCTTTTCGATTGATTACCCGTTGTCCGGCCAGGATTCGAATGACCTGATGCTGACATTTTTGGGCGGTGCGCAATTCGGTGTTGTCGCCGCCAATCAGGTTGAGGGTGCGCATGCGCGCGGCGTGGCCATTGATACGGGCCTGCCGCAGGGTGAACAGTTCCCGATGTTCACGAAATTCTGGCTGGTTCATCCAGACCCAGCCGACCATCACCTGGTCATTTATGCGCTGCTGGATAGTCCGTCCCTGACGGGGGCTTACGAATTCGTGATTCGTCCGGACGGTGACCGTGTGAACGTGCACGTGACGGCGAATCTGTTTCCGCGGAACAAGATTGATCGGGTGGGCCTTGCCCCGTTATCCACCATGTATTTTTATGGACAAATCGGCCAGCGGCCCGCCGGACAATGGCGCCCTGCCGCGTTCGAATCGGATGGTCTGTTGATGCATATGGGGGAGGGGAACTGGGTCTACCGTTCGTTGCTCAACCCTTCGGCGTTGCGGGTCAACCAGTTCGATGCCGATGGTATTCGGGGGTTCGGTTTCATGCAGCGTCAAAAACGCTTCTGCTACTTCGAGGATGTGATCGCCCGTTTCGAAGATCGCCCCTCGCTCTGGGTGACCACCGAAGCAGGTTTTGGTAAAGGGAAGGTCGTGCTGGTACAAATTCCGACCAACAGTGACCTGCACGAGAACCAGATCGCGTTTTTCCAACCCAGTGATCTCGTGGATGCCGATCATCCCCTGGCATTTGCCTATACCCTGAGCGTCGGGAACAGCTCCGTGGCGGACGAACCCCTGGCCGTGGTGCGTCGGCCGCTGATCGGCACCGTTAAGGTCAATGCGGACAACAAGACCGATAATGCCTACCGGATCAATCTGGATTTCTCGGGGGGGAAACTGGCGGGGCTGGCGCCTGGCTCTCCGGTTATCGCGCAAATTGAAACGGCGGGAACGGCCAATGTGCTCGAGCAGGCGGTGGTGCCGCTGCCCGATCCCGGCCACTGGCGATTGTCCATGCTGCTGAGTCCTGTGGGGCGCGCAGAGGTGCATGTCGATGCGACGCTGGCCATCGGCAAGAAAGTCCTCTCCGAAACCTGGCGCTATGAGTTGCCTGCCGACGTCAGCCGTTTCGGGCTGATCAAATAAGGATGCCCATGTCTGACGTTACCCCCGAAACGTATTCGGATCGTATCCAGTCGCCGGACGATATCGTGCAGATAACCGCTGCCGGGACGACCTGCCGGTATCCGAATGCGATCTGCGATCAGTTGCGCTGGCTCCAGCGCCGCGTGTTTTATCAATTCATGCAAACCGGCTGTCCGACGATCGATCTGGAAGCGGATTTGTCGGTCGAGCGCAATCAGGCCGATCTGACGGAACGGTTGGCTGTGCCCGTTCCAATACTTCGCACGATGCCTGTCATCCTGCGCGGCAGTGTCCGGCATCGCCACAAGGGGGGAGACTCCGTCCCCCCGATGGTGTCCGAATGAACGCACAGGTCGCCTCTGATCCGTTTTTGCGTACGGCGCTGATCCGTCGTTGGATGTTCATGCTGCTGGTCATGACACAGACGGCATTCGGTGTCTGGGGCATGATCTGGGTGCTGCCCTATCACGGCAGCCCGGCAATCGAACAGGCGATCCTGGCCACCTTCATCCCGCTCTATGCGTTTGTGGCGGCGGGTTCCTGGATGGCCCTGTTCGGATTTTACATTCGTCGTCGTTATGGCGGGCGTGGCGACGCCCGCAGCCTGTTGGCACGTTTTGGTTCCCGGCTGCCCTCGGTCGAGCTGGCGACCACAGCAGTCGCCCTGCCGATTTATCATGAAGATGTCGAGCGGGTATTCCGTGGTCTGCAGGCTACAATTGAGTCATTGTTGGCGACCGGACAAGGATCCGCCTTCGAATTTTTTGTGTTGTCGGACAGTCGGGATCCGGAGGTCTGGCTCGAGGAGCGCGCGGCTTGGCTTCGGTTGTGTGAAGTGCTGGATCTGCATGGACGGCTGCACTACCGTCGTCGTCGGGTGAATCTGAAGGCCAAGACCGGCAATGTGTCCGACTTTTTGCGTCGCTGGGGCAAGAAGTTCAAGTATTTCATTGTTCTTGATGCGGATAGCGTGATGTCTGGTCCGGCGATGGTCACGCTGGTTCGGCTCATGGAGTGCGAACCCAAGGCGGGCATGATCCAGACCGTGCCGCGTTTGTTCAATGCCCGCTCGGCCTTTGCGCGGATGCAGCAGTTTGTGACGCATCTCTACGGTCCGCTGTTCAGCGAGGGACTGGCCGCGCTGCAACTGAATGAAGCCGTGTTCTGGGGGCACAACGCGATCATCCGTACCGACGCCTTCATGGCGCATTGCGGGTTGCGAAGCATGCGGGGTCTGGGGCTTTGGCGGGGTACGGTCCTCAGCCATGATTTTGTCGAGGCCGCCTTCATCCGCCGGGCCGGCTACGAAGTCTGGCTGGAAACCGGCATCGAAGGCAGCTTCGAGGAATCCCCCCCCTCTCTGGATGATGAATTGATCCGCGACAAGCGCTGGTCGAAAGGCAATCTCCAGCATCTGCGTTTTCTGGGGTTTGAACGCGGCATCGCCACGGCACACCGCATGGCGTTTCTGAATGGTATTTTCGCTTACTTGGCCTCGCCGGTATGGTTCTTGTTCCTGTTGTTCAGCACGATCGAAGTGGCGCAATTCGCCGCTGGCGATATCAATTATTTCCCGGACGCGCGCAGCCTGTACCCGAATTGGCCGCAGTGGCATCCACTCTGGGCCATCATCCTGGTGACGAGTACGCTGGTCACGCTCTTCCTGCCGAAACTGCTGGCCCTGTTCGAGTTGCTGATTTTCGACCGCAAGCGCCTGCCTGGCTTTGGATCCACCAGCCGACTGCTGCAAGGATTTTTGCTGGAAAATATGTTTTCGATTCTGCTGGCGCCGATTCGCATGCTGGCGCACTCGGCCTATGTCGTTCAGGCGGTCATCAATGTCAGTGTTGCCTGGGCGGGGCAGAACCGCAGTTCCGAAATTGGCTGGGGGCAGGCATTCATCAGGCATGCACCGGGCATGATACTGGCGTTGACTTGGTCGGGGATCGCCTTGAGTCTGGATGCCAACTTCTTCTACTGGACGATCCCGATCAGTCTGTCGCTCTTGCTGGCGGCCCCGATTACGGTCTGGTTGTCCCGCTTCACCCTGGGTGACTCCTGGCGTGATCAGGGAATTTGGACCACACCGCCCGAGCAGGGTTTGGGTTGCCCGGTATTGGTACGGTTTTCGGCAATCGACATGCCCGCCCTGAAGCCGACGAATGCACCTGCCTGGCTGGAATGGACGCTCCTGCATCCCAATCAGGCCCGTATTGCGGCAGCGCTTGCTGCGCATCGGACCGGTGCCGCAAAACAGGCCAGTACCGACCTGGGCGATCGTATTCTGTCCGAGGGGCTTGATTTGATTCCGCGCCGACAGGCAGCCCGTGTGCTCGATGATGCCGATGCGGTCATGCGCATTCATCAGCATGCCTGGCGGGCCCCGCCGGATGATGTCTGGGGGCGGACGATCGACAAACTGACCCGATCGATCTGTGTGCGTTAGTCTCCAGGTTGCCCTGCGGGTGCTCACTGACACGCCGGATGAATTTTTTAATATTATTGATCTGAACCCTTTCACCCTCTGGGAGCTTTGCCGACCATGTCGCAAGAATCACATTCCGAACTGACGCCATCCGAGTACACCCGACGGGCATTTCTGTTCACTCTGGCAAATGTGAGCGCATTGGCTGCGTTGGGCTTCACCGAGGCGCAGGCTGCCGAGGCGCCTTCTGCCCCGGCTGCGACGACGGCTGCCGATACTGCAGCGGCAAAGACAACGGCGACGGCTGCCGCCCAGGAAGGGCTTTCCTTGGGTACAGCGAAACCGTTTTCCTTCAAGAGCCTCATTGCACGCGCTGAAGAAATGGCCAAGGCACCGTATCAAGCACCCCCTTCACCCGTGCCGGACGCCATCAAGGCCATCAATTACGATGCGGCGGGTAAAATTCAGTTCGACCCGAAGGATGCGTTGTGGCGAGACGGCCCCTCCGTATACCCCATCACGTTCCGCCCCTTGGGTGAGTACTTCATGAAGTCGGTCAGCATGAACGTGATTGATGGCGGGCGGGCGCGCGAGGTCGAGTATCGCCCTGATTATTTCACCATGCCTGCCGACAGCCCTTTACGGCAGGTACCGGCGGGTCAATCAGCCATTTCCGGTTTTTGGGTGCAGCGCTCGCGGCGCGTTGGTGACTGGACGAAATCCGAACCCTGGGCGACCTTCCAGGGTGCCAGTTATTTCCGGGCGATTTCGCGGCAGGGCCAGGTGGGCATGTCTGCGCGGGGGATTGCGGTGAATACTGGTCTGCCGCAGGGTGAGGAATTTCCTGATTTTCGTGCCTTCTGGTTCGAACCGGCCCTGAATGAAGGTGATCCAGTGGTGGTGTATGCCTTGCTGGACGGGCTTTCTATTACCGGCGCCTATCGTTTTGAGCTTCGTTCCGATGGCGATACCGAGATGGTGATCGAGAATCACCTGTTCATTCGCAAGACCATTGATCAGCTGGGTATCGCCCCCCTGACCTCCATGTTCTGGTATGACGAAACCCCGAACAAGCACCTGCGCGGCTGGCGGCCGGAAGTTCACGACTCCGATACGTTGGCCATCTGGCGTAGCGACAATGAACGCGTGGCCAGGCCTTTGACGAACCCACCCGCACTGGCTTATTCTGCATTCATCGATGAGCATCCGCACGGATTCGGGTTGTTGCAGCGGGATCGGGACCCCTCGCACTATCTGGATGGGGTGGGCTATGAGAAACGCCCGTCCGTCTGGGTCGAGCCCATCGTTGGCGAGAAGGGAAATGACGATTGGGGCAAGGGCTCCGTGACCCTGATCGAGATTCCAACCGATGATGAAACGTTCGATAATATCGTTGCCTTCTGGCAACCCAAGGGGCCTGCGCTGGCGGGTTCCTCACTCCATTTCAAGTATCGCTTGTACTGGACAGAACACGAGCCGTTCTTCCCGCACGGGCATCTGGCCCGGGCGGTCGCCCTGCGTGCGGGACCCGGTGGCAATTTCGGCCGTTCCCGCCCGGCCAATACCGTCAAACTCGTTATCGAATGGGAAAGTGACCTGTTCCAGGGCCATCAGACGTCGGAGGGTGTCTTCACCATTTCCGCAACCGCGGGCAAGATCAGCAATATCAATGTCGATTGGGTGGCGGGTACGCCTCGCTGGCGCACGGAATTCGATCTGTTCGTCGATGCGGATACCCCGATCGAACTCAACGGTGTTTTGTCGATTGGTGGGCAGGTCGTCAGCGAGACTTGGTTGTACCAATTCCACCGGCAAAGCTTTGCGCAAATGATGGCTTGAAACCGAATTCCAATTAGCGATGTGACAACAAATCTGTTGGGGGCCTGTATCGCTTCAACCTATGGGTTGATGATGCAAAGAATCTGTGTGTTCTTTAGTCATTCTTGTTATAGCGGATGCAAGTCGCAGCACCCCTTCTACCATTCATTGGCGTCATGAGCATTCCGTTACAGAGCTTGTCGCTTTCCGCATCGGTAACGCCCCAGTAAATAATACGCATTTCTCGTTCATGCCGATCGCCTCGGGCCAGGCTGTAGTAGGTAACGGCCGTCGGTTTGTTTTCAAACAGTATGGCTTCCCGAGGGGGGAGTTGCGGTACGCATTCAGCTGTTTGTACTTCGCATTGGGGACACATGGCAAAAAGCTTGTGCGCAGCTTCGTCCTTCAGTAACTGAATGTTGCGTTGGCAGTCGGCTGGGTCGACAGTTTTGACGAATAGGGTTCCATCTACCGTTCTGTTTGGAAAAACGACATTCATGCGAAGTGTGGCGTAGTCAGGATGTGTAATGACGTCCGGGTTCGCTTTCTCATCTTGACTATGTTGATAGTGTTGCCAGCCGTAGTAGCCACCACCGATCATCAGCAGAAAAATGATCGTATATTTCATGCTTGGCCGCTCCTGGCGCTGCGTTCCGGTTTGTTTTATGGTTTGTTTGCCCTTGGGTATTGAAAATACGCATAGGCGGCAGGAATAATATTGGATCTGAATGAATAGTGCATGAACTATCCGACAAAATAAATTGGGTCTGAAAAAGAGAGCTGTTGGTGTGCGTAGCGGTTTTCCTCTCCCTCTCTAAAATAGACATCCGTCTATTCTGTGTGAATTCGTTACGACGTCCGCCCAGATTCGAGTAGCCCTCGGTTTTCAGGGTTTCCAGTCAAACGCACCCACGCGGGCTGGCGGCAGATTCTGCCAGACAATATGCCATTCGCTGCTCGAAAACGGCCCCGGAAAAGGGGGGCGACTATCGTGCAGATGATAGGTAAATTGGATGAACCGGGTGCCGGGCTGCGAGACAGCAATAATCTCCTCGCTGATTTTCTGAACCACATCGCGCGGCATGCTGCGAAAAGGCAAGCTGGAGACAATGGCGCGGATGGGTTCGTCCTGCACCAGGGGTCCAAGCAGACTGCCGAGTGCGCAGGCATCTCCGTGAATGATTTCCACACCGGGAAAACGTTGCGTGAGATGCTTGGCAAAGGATTGTGTCCGTTCCACCAGGATGAGATCGCTAATGGCGACGCCTTGTTGTAGCAGGGCTCGAGTCATGGGGCCGTTACCGGGCCCCAGTTCGATCACTTTTCCCGTGCCGGGGGGAACCATTGCTGCCATCTGGCGCGCCAGCGACACCGAGCTTGGACAAATGGCGCCGGTATGACGGGGACTTTTGACGAATTCACAGGCAAAATTCAGGAAGCTTTTATATTTGGGCATGGATTTGCAGTTCTGACGCTTGGATGTTGTGGGCTGGATGAGCTTTGGGGTAGGTGTAAATCAATTCGGGTCGCGTCTTGAAAGACAAGCCCCTTTATGGACGGGGCGTAAGTTAAAATCAATGACTATCGGTTTTTATTCCATTGTGGCCATTTGTGGCGGAAATTCACGTTAGGGAGTGTTGTGTTGCCGGATTTGATTCACCACATGCTGGCCGTTTTCATGGCGTTTCTTGCCATGATGAATCCCGTCGCCAATGCCGTCATTTTTCTGGGGCTTACGGCCCAAATGGGTGTGCATACAACCCGTGTCGTTGCCAGGCGTTCGGTACTGGTCGCCTTTCTGATTGTGCTGGTATTCATCCTTTTCGGACCACTGGTGTTTTCGTTGTTCGGCATCACATTGTCGGCGCTGAGAATTGCTGGCGGCATTCTGATTTCACTGGTCGGTTTCCGGATGCTGCATGGCGAGCTCTCGCGAATTTCCCATCCCAAACCCATCGCTGCTCAGGCGGGTGAGGTCGTCGATAGCGAGGATCAAACCGATATTGCGATCACGCCATTGGCGATTCCGGTGTTGGCCGGTCCGGGGACCATCGCCACCGCGATGAGCTACTCGCCGAGTGGGAAATGGCTGTATATCGCGGCAACCCTCGGTGTGTTTGTGCTGATTTGCATCATCACTTTTTATGCCTTCATTTTTGCCGAGCGAATACTCGCTCGTATCGGTCGGGATGGCATTGCGGTTGTTACCCGCTTGATGGGGCTGATTCTGGCCGTAATCGGGGTGCAGATGTGTCTCGAGGGACTCAAATCCTCGGGGGTACTGGGCTGACCGCCGGGGCCGATGGGTTTCGGGGTGGCATTTGCACCTGAGTATGAGCACAGGGCACGCAAAAGCCCCTAATGTTGTCGTGAGATAACGGGGCGGCTCGATGGGCTGTTGCTACGGCGGCAGAGAAGGGGGGGGGCAGAAATTATTCCGGTGCCGGAAGTGCCAGCTTCAACTTCTTGAGGGCGGCGTTTTCAATCTGGCGAACACGTTCCGCGGACACCTGATACTCGTCGGCCAATGCTTGCAGGGTGGCCTTGGGCTCATTCAGCCACCGGCGCTCAAGAATGTCGCGACTACGTGGGTCCAGGGCGCTCAGCGCTTGCGACATGGCGTTGACCCGGACGTCTTCGTCCCGTTGCGCAGTCAGGTCCTCTACGGAGACCTGATTCTGGTCCACCAGGATCTGCTCATAGGAGGGACCGCTGCCTTCCTGGTCGTAATCATGTACGGGCGCGTCCAGACCGATGTCGTGGCTGTACAGACGCGATTCCATCGTGGTGACTTCGCGTTCCGGCACATTCAACTCAGCGGCGATCGCGCGGGTTTCTTCGGCGGTCAACCAGCCAAGCGAACCTTTCATCTGGCGCATCTTGAAGAACAGCTTGCGCTGGGCCTTGGTGGTGGCAACTTTCACGATCCGCCAGTTTTTCAGGATGTACTCGTGAATTTCGGCGCGAATCCAATGAACGGCAAAAGTCACCAGACGAACTTTTTGTTCCGGCTCGAAGCGCTTCACGGCCTTCATCAGGCCGATATTTCCTTCCTGGATGAGATCAGACAACGGCAGGCCGTAGCCACGATAGCCGCGCGCAATGTGAACCACGAACCGCAGGTGCGCCATGATCAACGCCTGTGCGGCCTTGATGTCACCCGTGTCCTTCAGGCGTTCCGCAAGGGCCACTTCTTCTGCGGGGGTCAGCAGGGGGATGCGGCGGACTTCGGCCAGGTATTGCTGTAACGAATCACCGATCACCGGCATGGTGCGGGCGACGGCGATTTGATTAGGGGTATTCATGATGGAGACCTCTCAAATGTATAAGCCAATCGTCGGGCGTTCGTAGGAATTTTCTAATTTTAACATTGTTTGTTTGAGCGTGGGGAGTGGTTTAAGTTCCCCTTAATTTTGTCGGGTTTTTTCACAGTTTGACCGATTTCTTCATGAAATTTCGACCGATGATCTGGGCGCTAAACCAGCCCAGAATCAACCCGATGATACCCAGTAGAGCGGTCATCAGTAGGGGCGTGATCACGGTGATACGTGCGCCGTAGTTGGTGGCAAGGTTATTGATGGGGGTGGCTAGCGCGGTCAGCAGGCCGTAAATGATCACGCTGGCCAGCATGCCGCCGAGCAAGCCAGTGATGGCGCCATCGTAGAGCAGGGGGCGTAGCATATATCGACTCGTGCCCCCGATCAGGGCCATCAGGGAAAGCTCCTCGCGGCGTTCCTGCAACTCAAGACGGAGGGTATTGCCGATCACGAAGATGACCGTCAGGCCGAAGAGGCCAAGCAACCACCAGCTTAGCTGATCAAAAAACTGGCTGATTTCCTGAAGGCGCTTGATCCATTCCCCCCCCTCGGAAATGTTGTCGACGAGTGGATTGGCGCGAATCTGCCGTTTCAGGGAATCGACGTCTTCGCCCGTCAGTTGGCTCAGATGCACGACCAGAACGGTGGGAAGGGGGTTGGGCTGGATGTCGGTCAGTGAGTCGATGTGCAATCGTTGAGCCAGTTCCTGCAGACCTTGTTTTGGTGTAATCAAGCGGTTGTCGCGTACGACGGATTGATGCGAGAGCCAGCTTTGGAAAGACTGGATTTGGTCTTCTTGAGCGCCGGCGACGAGGTAGATGTTCATCTGACCGTTTTCGCTGGCCCACATGCCGCCAATCTGTTTGATCTGGGTCGCCAGTGTCATGATGAAACCGGGCAACGCCAGCACGATGGCAATGGTGACGATTGTTGCCCAGGCGCTGATCGGGCGCTTCAACAGGCGCCAGAGCGCATCTTTGAAGCAGCGGCGATGGTGCTGCGCCCAGGCGGACAGCGCGTGCTCACCTCGGCGCGTGCTTTTGGTGTTTGTCTTGGTCGCGGTGAGATTTTTTGGGCTGGCACGGCTCATCTCAGAATGCCTCCTCGATATGGGAGAGCCGCCCCTGATTGAGCACGATGCGGGGTACGGCGTAGGTTTTAAGCAGGTGCAGGTCGTGACTGGCGATCAGGACGGTGACCCCGACGGCGTGGAAATCGGAAAACTGATTGAAAATGTCCCGCGACAGTTCCGGGTCGAGATTGCCGGTCGGTTCATCGGCCAGCAGGATCTTGGGGCGATTGACCAGCGCCCGGGCGATATTGACCCGTTGTTGTTCCCCGCCGGAAAGCTCCTCGATCAGCGCCCGCTGGCGCGCGAGTAGACCGACCTTGTCGAGTGCAGCTTCGACCCGTCGCCGAATATCCTTGCCGCCAAATCCGGATACCTGAAGGGGGAGTGCCACATTGTCGAATACGCGTCGATCGGGCAGAAGGTGATGATCCTGAAAGACCACACCGATCTGACGGCGCAATTTGGGATATTGGTGGTGACGCATTTTCTGCAGATCATGCCCGCCGATGCGGACCTGACCGCTGGTGGGGTGATCCAGCGCGGGGATCATGCGGAGCAGGGTCGATTTTCCCGAGCCCGAGTGACCGGTCAGAAAGACCATGCGCCCCTCGGGAATATGGAAGCTGACATCCTGCAGACCGAAGTGGCCATTGCTGAAGCGGCGGCTGACGCCATCGAATTCGATCATACGGTCTCTCGATCCAGTAGTGCATCCACAAATTGCTGGGGTTCGAAGCGGCGCAGGTCCGCCAGTTGTTCGCCCACGCCAATGAATTGAATGGGTAGCCCCAGCTCGTCGGCAATCGCAAAGAGAATGCCGCCCTTGGCCGTACCATCGAGTTTGGTGACGATCAGACCGGTGACCCCGACCGCCTGATGAAAGAGTCGCGCCTGGCTGAGTGCGTTCTGACCGATGCTGGCATCCAGCACGAGCAGAATTTCGTGCGGTGCGTCCGGCTGGGCCTTGCCGAGAACACGCACCAGCTTCTTCAGCTCATCCATCAACCCGCCCTGAGTATGGAGCCGGCCGGCCGTGTCCGCGATAAGGACATCCATCTGGCGCGCCCGGGCGGACTGGACGGCATCGAACAGGACGGAGGCCGCGTCGTGGCGTCCGGGTTCACCGATGACCGGTATCTGGTTACGTTCGCCCCAGGTGATCAGTTGTTCGACGGCCGCCGCACGAAAGGTATCACCAGCGGCCAGCATGACCTTGTGCCCCGCCTGTTTGAAATGGAAGGCAAGCTTGCCGATGGTCGTCGTTTTGCCGGCCCCGTTGATTCCGCAGACCACGATGATGTGGGGATGCTCCTGGAATGAAGGCTGGGGCTTCTGTACGCGCTGCAGCCGAAGGACCATCAACTCGCTGAGTTTCTCAAACAGGGCCTCTGGATCGTTGATGAGTTTGCGCGCAGTGGCTTGCTGGAGTTCGCGGATCAGGGCCTGGGTCGTGTTTTGTCCGACGTCTGCCATCAAGAGACGTGTTTCAAGCTCTTCCAGCAACTCATCGTCGATCTGTTTTTTGCCGAGCAGCAGATGGCCCAACCCCTCGGTCAGATTGGACCGGGACCGGGTGAGCTGTTGCCAGAAGCGTGATTTGGGTTTTGCAGTCGCGGCTGCGCCGGTCTCGCTGTCTGTGGTCGCGATATCGGTAGTCGGAATAACGGTGGCCGCAGCGTGGGGGTCGAGTGGCGTGGCGGTTTCTGAGGCAGCGGCGACCGGCACCGGGGATGGCATTATGATTTCGTCGGATACCTGTTCCGGACGGGTGGGTTCGGCAACCGGCTCGGTGGTTTTTTTACGACGCAAGAATCCAAACATCAGGTGGCCTTTGGCAGGTTCGATCAACAGAATAAAGAATCGGGAAGCCGGCCCCGCCGGATCCCCTGAATGATGACGCATCTTATCATGGGCAAAACGCTTCGATTACACCGATCGGACAGGTCATAATCAGCAAGTCTTAAAATCGATCGATAGGAGAGGCTCTTGAGTCGCGCACCCTCGAACAAGACGCCGGCCGGGTTCCGGTTGAAGCGTGGTCAAACGGCCCCTGAGGAGGGGGATGAACCGCTGCGCCCGTCGCCCGCACATGGCGCACGTGCGATGTCCGGACGGCAAAGGCTCAGGATCACCGGGGGGGTAATGCGGTCGCGACAGGTGCATTTCCCGGCCGCACCGGGTTTGCGCCCTACGCCGGATCGTGTGCGTGAAACCCTGTTTAATTGGCTTGGCCAGGATCTGTCCGGCTGGCGGGTATTGGATCTGTTCGCCGGCAGTGGAATTCTTGGCATGGAAGCACTGTCGCGGGGGGCTGCCTGGCTGGGTGTGGTCGAGCAATCGGCACGCGTTGCCGGAGAGATCCGCCGGAACATGACCGAGTTGGCGGTGCCGCCTGAACGGGTGCGGGTCTGGCGGGCAGATGCCACCGTCTGGCTGAAACAGGCTGATCCGGCACTGGGTATGGGGCTCGTTGATCTGGTGTTTCTCGATCCGCCTTTTGCGCGGCCGGATCTGCTTCAGGCGGTGCTTGCCCGATTGAATGAGGTGGATTGGCTGGCGCCGCAAGCACGAATGTATATCGAGCAGAGCGCTGGCCTGCCCACGATCGAACTCCCTGGCTGGACGATCGTCCGGCAGGGGCAAGCAGGGGAAAGCCTGTTCATGTTGTGGGAGCGTGCGGCAAAACCCTCGTCGGCCTAGTTTGTCGGCGGGACCAGGCGGGTGCCGTTTCGAAATTGTACGGGGGATGATCCGCCAATGGCTTGACGTTCAGTCAACCCACGGCTGTCGTTGCCGGGGAATGTGATGAAGATCGATGGAGTCAGGCGTCGCCGAGGGAGCGTTGACGGCCCGAGGAGGGGGCTGTTTTCCCGCTGGATGCGTACAGACTGGCGTCGGTGGGTGCGATGGATTGGGTCAGAATATTGACGCGTTCCTGCATGAACTGTGCGAGTCGATCAACAACCAGTTGATGGCGTTGCATCAGGCCGTGCAAGACTTCGATGCTTGGTTGAAGTTTCAGCCACTCATCAAGGAGCTGGCTCTGATTCGCGTGATCGATGCGTTTCAGGGCAACAACCATATCCATACCGGGCGCGTGATGCGTCACCCACTGTTGCCGATGGGTTTCCGCCGCTTCTAGTTTTTCATTCCCCGCTTTGATCGCCAGCACGATGTCGTCGAGTTGCCCATTGGCACTTTCCGCCTCATTCGGCGTGGCGATCAGGGTGGCAAGTTGACGATGGTGCGCGGACAGATTGTCCACAGCCACCCGCAGATCATGGATGATCTGTGGTGCGTCGGGCATGTTGCTGGTTGCGTTCAATGCGTGGATATCGCCATGTTAGCCGTGCTGGCCTTCCATCGACGCAAACTTGGACGCAATCTTCGCCGGGTCAATGGTGTATTGACCTTGAGCGATCAGGGTTTTGATCCGGTCAACCTTTGCTTGATCGAAACTGGGCTCAGCCGACAGGGTTTGCGTGAGTGATTTCATGTTCGCCGCGCCGGAAGAGAGGCTCACAGAGGATTCGTCCGAAGGGGTGGCGTCGGCGGTAACGCTACCAGTCTCTGCGGCATTGGATTTTGTTGCGTTTCGGTTGTTGACGACCGTGTTGCCGTATCCGTTCTTGCCGCTTACGCCATCAATTTTGTCCATGATCATGTCCTCTGTGAATTCGGTTGGCGAGCAAGACCCGGTGTCATATGAGAAAAGGTTAAAACGAGGGCTGCTCCATGCTTGCAGGATTTATCGGCACGCACTCCGAAAACTTTAGGGTGATGTTGCATCAGGGAACCACCACGGTATGCGGATCCCGTACGATGCCTTCAATAAGTTGTCCCGAACGGCTGTTTTTCACCATTAACCGCTGTCCCTGACCCGCGTCCGCCTGAGCAACGCCCTCGGCAGAAACCGTAATTCCGCCGGTGCCCGAAATCAGGGTGACATGATCACCCCGATGCACGATCTGTGCAATATTCAAATCACGCTGCGTCAGGATTTGTCCTGCCTGCATCGGGCGAGACACAACCTGTCCAATCGCGTCTGAGGGGTCGGTCAGATACGCCAGAGCTTGTTGATTCGCATTCACGACAAGCGGCATGAGATCCTGAGCGGTAACGCGATCGCCTGCTGCAAGTGGTCTGGCCAGACTTAACACCTTGACCATGTGCCGAATCTGAGCCGGCACATAAATGCGCCAGGGACTCGCCCCCTCGCAGGCCACCTGTACCGTGACTCGTCCGCCGCGCGGATTGGGCTGGCTGCCCGAATACACCTGTAGTGGCTGGTCGCAATACTTGAGCTTCAGGCGGGGATCCAGACTATTGACCTGAAAACTGATGGCCGAGCCCGCTGAGCCGTAGCGTTGCTTCAAAAAAATCTGCACGGCCTCCTCAATGGACCCGGCGCTTTGAAATTGAGGACTGGTGTCGGTGGCGTGGGCGGGCGTAAGGCTAATGCAGGCGAGCAGGATCAGCCAAACACCGACCAGTACGGCGAGCGTCCGATGGTACGGCGGGGTATTGGCGGTGGGTTGTAGGCATTGATATGTCGACATGAATCGAATTTCACCTGAAAAGTGTCAAAGGAAACGACGGGTTGGCCTTCTGGACTTGACCATGTTTCGTGGATTGGCAAGCATGTTTGCATGGGTATTTAAGTAAGCATTTCTCGTGCCAATGCCTATCATTGGATGCCCTTTATGTGGGCGCATGTGCGCTATTCCCGTATGAGGATGCGGGGTTTCAGGGGCGGGCGAGTTTTCGGTCGTGCGCGCAGCGCATTCTTGAGCAACAGACGGTACTGAGACATATTTTCGCGTTGGCGCGAAGCTCAATCAAGGGCATGACGCCAATCCGTTGGAAGACATTGGATTGGCGTACGTATTGGGTGGGCGGAAATAATTTTCCCTGGGGAGACGCCCGGAGGTCCTGATGACTTACAGGTTATCGGCGTTTTCTGCCAGATATTTGGCGACGCCTTCCGTGGAGGCATCCATGCCCGTATCGCCTTTCTGCCAGCCGGCCGGGCAGACTTCGCCATGCTCTTCGGTGAACTGCAATGCATCGATCACGCGCAGCATTTCGTCGATATTGCGACCCAGCGGCAGGTCATTGACGACCTGGTGGCGAACGATACCCTCACGGTCGATCAGGAATGAGCCGCGCAGGGCGACACCGCCGTCAAGTTCGACGTCGTAGGCTTTGGCGATGGCGTGCGTGATATCGGCAACCAGCGTGTACTTCACTTGGCCAATACCGCCATTTGCAATGGGGGTGTTTTTCCAGGCGAGGTGCGTGAATTGCGAGTCGATGGATGCGCCCACGACTTCGACATTGCGCGCCGAAAACTCGGCAAGACGGTGGTCGAAGGCGATGAGTTCGGATGGGCAGACAAAGGTGAAATCCAGCGGGTAGAAAAACAGGACCGCGTATTTGTCTTTGGTGAGTTCCGAAAAAGTGATGTCCTTGATTTCATTGTTGCCCATCACCGCGGTCGCAGTGAAATCAGGGGCGGGTTTGCATACGAGTACAGCCATTAATGAAGCTCCAAAAAAATATCAATCTCCCAAAGGGGAGACCAATCCACACGATGGTGTGATGTTTGTGGGTAAGGGAAATGGAAACACGCCTTGTCGAGGCAATATGCCACGTGTTTATGTATCACAGCAGGTGGGCGAGTCTCAAGTCTTGATCGTTCAAGGACCCTCGCGGGGTATGCCGCTTCCCCGTTTCCCGCGGGAAACGCTCGGTTAGTGGTGACTACATACATGATGTAGTGGTCGAATTTCGCCTTGTATGGGCGCACTTAGCAAGCAAAGTCGATGATGTTTTTTTAGACTTTGATTGAACGATTACAGCTAGATCAATCGTACCCGGCTCATAGCCAAGGGGCCGCTTTTGGTGGCGGAAGAGGGGGGCGCTCTCTTGCTTTGTGTGCTTTCCTGATTTTGTATGTTGGTATGACACGATCGAACGAGTACAAAAGAGAATCTCGCACAGTAAATGCTATTTCATATCTTCTTCATGTCTTAAGATTTCCGCCGGTTTGGGGAAAATTGACTCGGCCGAATTCAGAACGAAGTCGTGGAACGCTTGTGCAATGGGCGACATGCGCTTGCCCGTGCGATAAACCAGATACCACTTTTTCATAACCGGAAAGCCTTCTACATCGAGAATGGCAATTCGATTCAGCGCCAGTTCCAACTCCAGCGCGTGCAGAGAGAGGATCCCCAATCCTAACCCCGCCATTACGGAATGTTTGACCGCTTCATTTCGGCTCATTTCCATCGATGCGTTGAGTTGCACGTTGCGTTGTTCGAAGAAGTTTTCCACGGCTGTGCGCGTGCCCGAACCGCGTTCCCGCAGAATGAAGTTTTCTTCCATTAACCGACTGATTGGAATGTTCTTGACCTTTGCCAGGGGGTGATCCGGGCGGGAAAAGACGACCAGCGGGTTATTCATGAATGCCTGCGAAGTCAATTCCAATGTGTTGGGTGGGCGCCCCATGATCGCCATGTTCGGGATGTTTTCTTGCAATTTGACCAGCAGTTCTTCGCGGTTCGTGACTTCAAGGTGGACTTTCGTGCCCGGGTGGAGCTTGACGAACTCGGCAAGCAGATACGGCGCAAAATATTTACCTGTACTGGTGACGGCTAGCGACAAGTTGCCACGTTTCACGCCCTTGAAGTCGTCAAAGACCGATTCAATGTCTCGAACCTGCTGCGCGATGCCGCGGCTGAATTCGTACATTTCTTTACCTGCTTCAGTCAGGAAGATCTTTTTTCCGAGTTGCTCGAAGAGTGGCAAGCCGACTTCTTGTTCCAGCTGTTTAATTTGGGTCGATACCGCGGGCTGCGTTAAGTGAAGCTCTTCGGAAGCGCGTGTATAGCTGGCGTTCCGGGCGACTGACTCCAATAACCGCAGCTGGCGAAAGGTTATTTTCATGGCCTTATCTTTCGTTGTTTAGAGATTCATGCATTAACTTTTGTGGATGATAACGGTAATTATTATTAATTATCAATATTGATTTGCCCTCCGTATATTCCGTTTCAAGGGCGGGTTCTGTGGACGCCCAATCCTAATGATTAACAGATATGCATAAGGAATCAATCCATGAACCAAGATAGTACAAGCACGAACTCAGAGAAACTTTCTAACCGTGATGCCGCGTTGGCTCGGAGAAGAGCCCTCTCTCTTTACGGTAAAAAAGGCTTGCCTGGCGGAGATGCAAAGCGTAACCCAAGCGCCAACCAGGCACCCCGTGCCAACAAGGGGGAGGCGCTTTCATCTCCCCCGGCATCTACGCCTGTTTTGACGCAGAACACAAGCGAAGCGCCTGCAAGCGCCGAACCGCATGCGTGCAACTGCGGGAATAAAACGGCCCAAGAAGTCAAAACCCAGGAAGTCAAAACGACGCCACGCGTATCCAATCCTGCCCCGATTTCCGCGGCACAGCAACGCCGGATTAATCAATCGTTGCGTGGACGTGGGAACAATCCCCCAGCACGTCCCTGCGGCCGTGTCCCCCCGAAAGTCAATTTCGGAACAACACTTTCAGGCACCCAGGTCAGTGGTAGCCAGCTTGAGCGGACGTCTGCCACGACGGGCAACGAGTCCGGTAGTTGCCGCACGATCACGGGCACCGAGTATATCGGAGCGGAGCAATATACCGAGCTTTGCGGGACTAAACCATCGCCATCGCCTGCGAAAGTGAGTTCGAGCAGCACGAGCCGTGGCGGTACGGTGACGGGTACCGAGATTGGTCGCAGCCAGAAGGTTTCAGGCGACGAAACCGGGACTTGCTCACGTGTTACCGGTACCGAATATCTGGCCGCCGAACAAACACGTACATTTTGTGGCACATCACCCGAGCCTCATCATGAAAAGTCAGGCTTCGGCATGACCGCCATGAAGAACAAGATCAGTGGCACGGACTTGAATCGTGACGTCGAGGTAACAGGTGGAGAGACCGGTGCAAACCGTGCCATCACCGGTAGTGATTACACCGATACCACTGCGTTGCGCCGCAAATCGGACGATGCACCGAAAAAAGTCGAAATCAGCCACACCAGTGCGGGTGGTACGGTCAGCGGAACGCTCATCGGCCGCTCGAAGAAAGTGTCTGGCTCTGAAAAAGGGGCCTGCGAACGAATTACCGGCTCCGATTATTTGAGCAGTGAGGAGTTTTCTTCCTTTTGCCGCGAGCAGCCGTACCAGTCGCCTGCGAAAGTAGGCGTGTCGCCCACACTCAATGGCCAGAACGTATCGGGTACACAAATGGGCCGTTCATACAGCGTGACCGGCGATGAATATGGCGCGTGCAAACCGGTCACCGGCTCGTCCTATATCGGCGCGGATCAATACGCGGCGTTTTGTGCGGACAGAGAAGTCACCGAAGCGAATAACCGGATGCAGCGTGAACAGTACGTGATTCCGGCGAGTCGCCAATCAACTTCGTCCGTCGAAACGTCTACGGATTCTGACCATAAACCTCAGGGTGGCGGCTTTTCCATCGTCTCACCTGCGCACTCGTCTCAAGATCCTACCCAGCGAATCACCGGCAGTGCCTATGGTGGAACCGATCGAATTACCGGCTCACTCGCACGTGCATCAGGGAAGGTTTCGGGTACCCCTGAGTTTCGTTACCGCGAGGGCGTTCAATCATCCAGCGAAGCCATGACTGAGGAGGCAAAAGATCGGAGCCCGGAGCGCATTACCGGTGAGGGCCGTGAGCGCAATGTGACAGGCGATGCCTGGGATCGTGGCGATCGAGTCACCGGTACCGAAGGTTTGTCGGCTGCACGTCGCAATCCGACCTGGCGCAGTGAGATGCGCCCCAATGGTCCGACAAAAAATGCGCGGGAATTTCGCAAAGCAGAACAGCCGGAAGCCAAGCCAAGCCGTGTTACTGGTTGCAGCGGCAGCAGCATGACTGGCGCTGCGGTCACGATGTCTGGCGGCGCGCGCGGCTAACCCATTGACCATACGGAGCCCATTATGGATACCCGCCATCGCATAAAAAGCAAGAACAAAGCCCCGGTCGGGTTGGCGACGACTATACGCACCGCAAGCGTCAAGCACAGCATTCCCACTTGGCCGCAGAGGGTCAGTTTTTGCCCGCCAGGTTTTGCTCAGGATCGTGACGGTGTATGCATCAGTACGCAGTGCGCTCCTCACGCTCATCCGTTGGCTGACTTAAAGCAGAACGAGCGTCTTGTTGACTATGAGCGTCGTGTTAAAGCGTGCTTCTCCGACATCGTGCCAACACTCAAGCAAATTGCTGCACTACAGCATGAGGCTGATTTCGAATCCCGTGCGCAGCAAATTGCCCGTGATCGTTTGGGTTTTGATCTGGATGAATCGGTGTTGGCCAATGCCTGGATCGCACCGATCGACATGCGCAAGCTGTATGGCAACAGCGTGTTGAAAACGTTCTGCAAGTTGGCACAGGACGATGCGATTCAACAGGATGGTTGCGCTGAGACTGAGGAAGTCATTCGCTTCTTCATCGAGTGTGGTTTCCATGAAGTGAATGTCAGTGCCTGTGCAGATGGCCGGCTCAAAGGATTTATTAATTACATCCTGCGCCTGCCTCAGGAAGCCGTGCCCCGGCATCAGTTCTACGCGGGCACCTCGTTCGATGTCGAGTTGAATGTCAAACAGTGGACAGCGACGGAGTTGCGTCGTTTCCGTGAAGGTTTGCCGACGACAACCGATTCGGGCACCCGTTACCTCAAGATTGCTGCGTACCACTTCAGCAGCTCGGACCCTGATCACGAAGGCTGTGCCGCCCATGGAAGTTCGGACACCAGGGCCATGCAGGCGGCGCTCGATCGATTGCGCGCATTCAGTACTGCGATTGAAAACGGCTTCTGCTGCGGTGCTTCGGTCGCCACGCTTTTGATTGGTGTAGACACCGATAACGATGCCATTCGTATTCATGTTCCTGATGCCAATGGCGGAATTAGTCTGGACTGCTATATCGACAATATGGCCTTGTACCAAGTGACGGCCAAGCTGACCAAGCTCGAAGCGCAACGGAAACTGAATGCCATCGTCGAGGAAACCGCACGGCGGTGTGACCGAAGTGCGCCTGAAACAGGCATGCGTGGGTTGATCAAACAGCTGCTGACCAACAACTTGTCCCAGATCGACTACGTCTGCGAGTACCACAACGGTCGTTATGAAGATATTGGCCACGCCGAGCGTTTCATTAGCGTCGGCGACGGCTTTGAAGAAGTTCATTTACGCAACCTTGCCTACTTCAGCTACATGCAGACGCTGGAGGAAGGGGCTGCGGACATGGACGTCGGTATCAAGATCTTTACACGGCTGAACATCGATCATGGTTTGCCCGTGCCGGTAGCCATTCATTACCGCTACGACAACCAGGTTCCAGGTGCCAGAGAGCGCGCTGTCGCACGGTGCCATCGGGTCAAGGCGGCAATCGTGGCGCGATATCCAGATCTGATGCATGAGGGTTTGCTGGTATTCGGCATGAGCGTTCAGGCACAGCAGTCCGGCAGCGTCTTGGAATCGGTCTCAGACAACGATCAAAACAACCAGGCGCATTGAGGGTTATGCAATGAAGATCATGCGAGTGGAAAAAACGCTTGTTTCGACCAACCGCGTCCGTGAACTGGGCCACCGCCCTTTATTGGTGGTTCGCGAAAAGGAAGGCGGAACGCCGAGTGTTGCAGTGGATGCCATTGGATGTATCCCGGGAGATTGGGTCATTTGCGTCGGAAGTTCTGCGGCTCGCGAGGCTGCGGGCAGCAAGGAGTTCCCGAGTGACCTGACCATTGTCGGAATTATTGACCACTGGCAGGAGAGTTGAGATGGAAATCATGTGCGTCGTTTCCGAACTTGTCGCCTCACGCCGGATTGCGGGTCTCTCCCGTAGCTCACTGCGCGTGCTGGCAGATACGAAGGGAAAGATCTCAGTGGCGGTCGATCCTGTCGGTGTGCCCTGTGGTAAATGGGTTTTTACCACAGGGGGATCCGCTGCGCGTATCGCGACGGGCGATAAAAGCATCCTCACGGATTTAACCATCTGCGGAATTATCGATAACTGGGATACGGAGGAAACCATCATTAAAACTTCTGAGAATTGTAATTAAAACTTTTGTTTTTTAGGAGAAAGAAATGGCTGAAGGTATTACAGGTATTGCTCTGGGCATGATTGAAACCCGCGGTCTGGTTCCCGCAATCGAAGCGGCGGACGCGATGACCAAAGCGGCAGAAGTGCGTCTGGTTGGTCGTCAGTTTGTTGGTGGCGGTTACGTCACCGTTCTGGTCCGTGGCGAAACGGGTGCGGTGAACGCTGCCGTTCGTGCCGGCGCCGATGCCTGCGAGCGCGTGGGTGAC